>JAYTOE010000064.1:0-19659 GCA_043747935.1 Akkermansiaceae bacterium | reverse complement strand
TTGAGGCGCTGGATGTTGCCGTTCTGCAAGCGCCAGATGAGGTGCTCGGTGCGGTCGCCGGAGTAGCCCCAGTTCAGCGCGCCGAGGGGGGCGAAGTGTTTGTCCCAAGCGGCCTTGCCTTTCGTTTCCCATCCCTGGGTGATCGAGTCGCCGAGGAAAACGACCTTGGCGTCCTTGGCATCGCCGGTTTGCTTATTTTTCTCCATCCAGCGCTCCTTCCACCAGCTTTCCTTATTGCGGTGCATGGGGAAGGTCGAGTCACTGGCTCCGTATTGCTTTTTGAGATCGGCGTAGAGGGTTTTCATTTTCCCAAGGACATCGGCGTAGGCGGGATCGGCGGCGACGTTTTTCATTTCCTGCGGGTCTTTCTCGAGGTCGAAGAGCATCCATTCGTTCGTGTCCGGGAAACGCATGAGCTTGTGGCGTGAATCGCGGACGCCATCGTGGCGGGCGACGGAGTGGGTGTTCTCGCCGGAGTATTGGTAGAGCAAGGCATCGCGCCAGCCATCGGGGGTTTTGCCCTCGCCCTTGAGGATGGGCACGATGCTCTTGCCCTGCATGTCGGCGGGGATGGGAGCTCCGGCCATTTCGAGGAAAGTGGGGGCGTAGTCGATATTCTGGATCATCGCCTCTGGCTCGACGCCGGCCTTGGCGACGCCGGGCCAGCGGATCAGGAAGGGCATCTTGAACGATTCCTCGAACATCCAGCGCTTGTCGTACCAGCCGTGCTCGCCGAGGTAGAAGCCCTGATCGGAGGAGTAGATGACGATGGTGTTTTCCGCGAGGCCGGATTCCTCCAGATACTCCAGGGTGCGGCCGATGTTCTCGTCCACGGCGCGGACTGTGCGGAGGTAGTTTTTCACGTAGCGCTGGTATTTCCAGCGGGTGACTTCCTTATCGGTCATGGTCGGCAGTGCGGCGATGAACTTTTCGTTTTCCGCGGCGTAGGCGGCATCGAACTCCGCTTTCTGCGAGTCGTTCATGCGATCGTATTCCTCGAAGGGCAGCTCACCGCCGAGGCGGGGATCGGTGGCTTTCCCGTGCAGCAGCATGTCCCAACCCCACTCGAAATCCTTCGCGATGCTCATACGCTGTTTTTTCAGGGCCTCGATGCGGTTTGAATGGTCGTCGAAAAGGGTTTCCGGCTCGGGCATCTCGATGCCGTCAAAGAGCTTGTAATGGCGCGGTGCGGGAATCCAGTTTCGGTGCGGTGCTTTCTGCTGGGTCATCAGGACGAAGGGCTTGGACTTGTCCTTGCGGTTCTTGAGCCAATCAATGGTCTTGTCGGTGATGATGTCGGTGACGTAGCCCTCGACGCGTTTCGTGGAGCCGTCCATCTGGATGAAATCGGGGTTCACGTAGCTGCCCTGGCTGGGGAGGATTTCCCAGTGGTCGAAGCCGGTCGGGTTGGAAACGAGATGCCATTTCCCGATGAGAGCGGTCTCGTATCCGGCCTTCTGGAGGAGCTTCGGAAAGGTGGGCTGGGTGCCGTCGAAGCGACCGGAATCGTTGTCCACGAAGCCGTTCACGTGGCTGTGCTTGCCGGTGAGGATCGAGGCGCGGGAGGGACCGCAGATCGAGTTTCCGCAGAAGGAGTTGCGGAAAAGCATGCCCTCCTTGGCGAGGCGGTCGATGTTCTCGGTCGGCGCGATTTTCTGGAAACGCCCACCGTACGCGGAGATGGCCTGGAGGGCGTGGTCATCGGTGAAGATGAAAAGGATGTTCGGTCGCTCGGCGGCGGATGCCGCGAGTGTGAGGAGAATCAAACAGAGATGGATCAGGCGAATCATGTCACCGCCAGCCTCGCGCAGAAGGAATGATGGACAAGGAAAAAGCCGGGGTGGGTAGATCAGGCTTTCTGCGTCAGGGCGATACCATTCGATAACGTGAAATAAAGGCAACCCGCCGCATGCGCTGGCGGCACGCGGGAATGCCTCATAACACCAACAAGACAGGCCATTCCGGAAATTTCCCGCCAGAGGCGAACCAGCTCCGGTCGGTCAGAATTTTCAGGATAAATCTCGACATGACCGCATGGGTATGAATAACCCACGAATACAAATGAATATTCGCCCTAACGGAAGTTGCGTCAGGAAATCAAACCATGTTTTCCCTTCGAACCAATGTGGTTGGCTGACATGCGGCTTTCCGCTTTTGGCGTCGGCTCTGATTCCCGTGCTTCAGGCACAGACCCTGTGGACGAATGCCGGCACGGGGGATTGGACGACAGCTAGCAACTGGAGTTCTGGCGTGCCAAACAGCGTGACAGACGCAACGATTGAAAACGGCGGCGCTGCGACATTGGCTGGTGCGGCTGCTGCTAGCAATCTCTTCGTCGGTTCCACCGGAGGCAACGGAACGCTATCGATTACGGGTGGTTCGTTGGCGGCCGGTGTTCACAGCTATTTGGGTTATAACGGAGGCACAGGCACGGCCTCCATATCAGGGGGTAGTTGGTCATCGACAGGCCAACTATTGGTGGGCGTCTTTGGCAATGCCACTTTGGCGATCAGCGGAGGGGCTGTTTCGGCGGGTGAAAGTTACATTGGTTACGGCGGCATAGGCACTGCAACCGTGTCGAATGGAGCGTGGACCACGGCAGGCAATCTCTTGATTGGTTATGCTCCTGGTCTGGCCGCAACGGGCACACTTACCGTTAACAGCGGGACGGTGACTGCTGACAGCATTACTCTCGCAGGCAGTCAAGATGGTATAATAGCCGCTACGGGGAATATTAATCTGAATGGCGGCACGCTATCGACCAACTATCTCACTGAGTCTAACGGCTCCGGTGGTGGCCACATCAATTTCAACGGCAGCGAGCTGCGCGCCCTTTCCAACCAGGCCTTTCTCCAAGGATTTGAAGCTGGCGACTTGCAAATCCTCGCGGGCGGGGCGATTATTAACACGAATGGCTTCGATATCGGCATTACTCCAGTCCTTCAGGGAACCGGCGACTTGACTAAATCCGGTAACGGCGAATTGACAATTTCGGGATACAGCGCCTATACGGGCGGGACGGTTGTCAATCAAGGCACGCTGCGCATATCCCATTATAACAACATTTCCTCAAGCAGCTTGCTCACGGTCAATACCGGCGGCACATTCTCTGCTTCCGATTTCTCAATCGGCAATGCTGCCGCGGGAGTCGAAGGTCTTCTTCTCGCCGGTGGAACGATCACGATGACTGGGGGAAGTTACATCGCTTTCGACGCTGACGGCACGGCCTCTGTGACCAGTGGTTCTTGGACATCTGGAGGAGAGCTGGCAATCGGTGACAATGGTTTTGCCGGCGATCTTACGATTTCCAGTGGATCGGTAAGTGCTAGTATTCTCAGCATGGCGAGAAGTACGACATCCAGAGGCACGCTTAATTTGAATGGTGGTATCCTTTCCACGGGGGCGATCATCGAGTCCGATGGTTCGCGTGGCGCCAGTGTCAATTTTAATGGCGGCACGCTACGAGCTACGGAAGGCGCAAGTCTTTTTCAGGGTTTTGAGACTGGTGATGTGCAACTACTGGTTGGTGGGGCAACGTTCGACACCAATGGATTCGATAGCACGATCTTCACAGCGATGCAAGGTGTTGGCGGCCTAACGAAAACCGGATCAGGAAAGCTAACACTGGATGCGGTCAACACTTTCACGGGCCAAACGCAGGTCAATCAAGGCACCTTATATCTGGATCTCACGGCGTTAGGCAGCAGAAGCAGTTCGTTGCATGTGAATGCGGGAGGTGCGCTGGAATCGGAGGGACTCCGGATTGGGAGCGACACCTCCGGCACTGAGGAGTTCGTCATCAATGGTGGCACGGCCAAGGTTTATGGGAGTTTCCAGGTGGGTGCTCTTTACGATGGTTCAGCCTCCATGTCTTCAGGATCGCTTGATGCAAATGCTGCGTCATTTATTGGAACGTCTGGAAGCATTGGGACCGTATCCATATCCGGTGGCACTTGGGTAAATGCTGCCCGCCTTGAGGTTGGTTCGGACGGAACTGGCACACTGTCTATCAGCGGCGGATTGGTATCGGTCGGCCCCGCGCCGACCAGTACGAACAATTTGGATATGGCGAATTTCACCAACTCCACCGGATACCTGAACCTCAACGGCGGCATCCTGTCAGTGAACGCCATCGAGGAAAAAGACGGCTTGGGCGGCGGCCACATCAATTTCGACGGGGGAACCCTCCGCGCCCAGAAAAGCAGAGCCAATTTTCTGATTAACTTCGAAACGGGCGACATCCAGATCGGGAGCGGTGGCGCGACGATCGACACCCAGGCTTTCAACATCGGCATAGCCACCGCTATGCAGGGAGTCGGCGGCCTCACCAAAACGGGCACGGGGAGGCTGACGCTGACAGGCACAAGCACCTACCAGGGACAAACCTTGGTCTCCGGCGGCACGCTGAAAGTCAGCGGTTCCATCTCGACAAGCATACTCACAACCATCGCGGATGGTGCCACTCTCACCGGGTCAGGTGCTGTCGGCAGCCTGACCGTAGGGGACGGCGGAACTTTGTCTCCGGGTGATTCTCCCGGCACACTGGATGCGGGTATCACCACTTTCGCCGGCGGTGGAAGTTACCTTTGGGAAATCAACAACGCGGTGGGCACGGTTGGAGCAATTTCGGGCTGGGACTTGCTTGAGGCAGAGTCCATTTCCATAGGTGCGACGGTGGTAAACCCTTTCATCATCGATATCACCTCCCTCACTTTGGCGAACGCTCCCGGAAACGCTTCAGGTTTCGACCCCAACGCGGACTACACGTTCATGATTGCCAGCGCGAGCCGCGGCATATCAGGTTTCCATGCGGATAAGTTCCAGCTTGTGACGTCTGATTTTTCCAATCTTCTCCTCAAAAGCTGGTCCATCAGCAGCAGCGGATCTGCCATTTACCTCACTTACGGTGTGGTTCCGGAACCTTTCGCTCCAACATTGGCCGGACTTTCAGTGGTTCTCTTGCTGTTGCGCAGGCGTCGCGGAACACGCTGATTCGGATCTCGACCGGGGAAGTTCGGCCAACGACTGCGATTCGGTTCGTGCCACGTGGCATTTTTGCCTGGCGGCATGATGTTCTAAGGTCACTTCCTCTTGTGGTCGCCGATGTAAATGAGGAGGAGATCCGGTCGCCCGGTTGCGTGCGCGAGGCTGAGGGCGAAAAAGGCGACGGCGAGGCGTTTCATTTGCCCATGAAACTCGCCCGGTGCGACCTCTCGACAAGGAAAAAACCCCCGATAGGATGGCGGGCAGTCGTATGTTCCACCCCGCCTTCCATGATCTGCTCAAGCCGCAATGGCTCGCCACGCTCACCGAGCTTAAAGTTTCCGGCGGGCTGGCGGTCAGCGAATTGGCGCGGCGGCTGGAATCCAGCTACATGACAGTGAAGCAGCATTGCGATGATCTCACCAAGCTGGGCTATCTGATGCGTATCCGCGTGCCCCGCACGGCGATTGGTAGGCCGGAGATCTTCTATCGGCTCTCCGAAAAGGCGGAGCACATGTTTCCCGCCATCCCGGAGAGCTTCACTCTCGATTTGCTCGATCAGGTGCAGCGCGCCTTCGGCGAGACCGCACCGGACCGCCTGCTCTACCAATATTTCCAGGTGCGCGAGGAGGAGTGGAAAGCGAAGCTCAGCAAAGGCACTACCCTGCTCTACAAGGCGCAGCTTCTCGCCAAGATCCGCTCGCAGGAAGGGCTTTTCATGCGCTGCCTGCATGATCCGGAAACGGGTGCCATCACCCTCCGCGAGTTCCACCATCCGCTGGCTCGCGTGTTCGCGAAGCATCCCCGCGCCATCGAAATGGAGCGCCGTGCGGTCGAGGGTGCCCTCGGCGTGAAAGTCTCCCGCAAGCCCGCCGAAGGAGTGGGAGGCGCGCCACCGCATGTCGATTTTACCCTCGCCGGGCAGTAGGCGATTTTTTCTTTGAAAGGATTTTGAATCAGATCCGACTCGCCCCTGTCAAAGACCCCAGCAACCCGACTCGAACCATTATGAAAACCCGCATACTCCCGTTTATCGCCGCTACGGCGGCGCTTTTCCTCGTCTCCTGCGAGCAGCCCTCCAAAGAGCAGGACTCGAAACTCAGCCAGCTCGAAAAGAAAGCGGCGGAGGCCGAGGAAAGGCAGAGGCAGCTTGAGTCGGAACTCGCCGAGCAGAAACTCCTCACCGAGAGAGACGCGATCGAGCGCGAGCGGACAATGATCGAGCAGGATCGCCTGGCGATGGAAGAGGCGAAGAACGCGGACAAGGCCGCGCTCGAGGCGGAGCTGGAAAAGCGACGCGTCGAACTCGCGGAGCGGGAGCAAAGGATTTCCGAAGCGCAGGGAAGCCTCGACGAGAAGGAGCGGCAGCTCACAGGGCTTGAGGGGACGCTGAGCAAGCGCGAGATGGAATTGGCCGGTCGCCAGCCGATTAAGGCGCTGCCTGTGACCCGGAAGGATTTCGTCAGTGGGCCGACGGGGGATTTCCGGAATTTCTACGAACCTCTCGGCGCATACGGATCTTGGTTCAATACACAGAATTACGGCTACGTGTATCAGCCGACGGTCGTGCGGGACGTTTCATGGAGGCCTTACACTCGTGGTCGCTGGGCGTTCACGGATCGGGGCTGGACATGGGTTTCCAACGAGCCTTTCGGCTGGGCCTGCTATCACTACGGTCGCTGGGCATTGCTGCGCGGTGTCGGCTGGGTGTGGGTGCCCGGCAGCGAGTGGGCACCGGCCTGGGTGACATGGCGTGAAAGCCCCGGATATGTCGGCTGGGCTCCTCTCCCTCCCGAAACCCTCGCATGGCGCGGCCGCGCGTGGGACTCCTCGGTGGAGGTCAGTTTCGGAATCGGCAGCTCGAATTTCTCCTTCGTCAGCTACAGGAATTTCGGAAACAACATCCAATCCTACTGCCTGCCCCCCGCTCAGAATACGGTGATTTACAGCAGCACCACGAACATCACCCATTATCAAATCACCGGCAGCCAGATCTTCGTCGGTGGCCCGGGATACCGGAATGTATGTGATCGGATCGGTAGGCCGTTTCCCATCCATCATCTCCGCGCCGATTTGAACCCGGACTTTGGCCGTGGTGGTCGCCATCTCGGCTCGCATTTCCGTGGTGACGAACTGCAGGTCGTCGCGCCGCGCATGGATGCCAACTGGAACCAAGCCTTGCGTCCCGCGAACGTAAACCGCGATCTCGGCGCTGTCACCATCGATAGGCCGCGCGAACTTCCTGCGGATGTGCGCAATGAATATCGTGACCGCCACGCGGAGGAAATCCGCCAGGCCGAACAGGTTGTTGCGGATGCGGGTGGCCGTGAAAATTTCGAGAGAGAGCGTCTCGAACAGATCGAACGGAGCCGCAGTGAGGCCGTGGTAGCTGAGAAAGCGGCGGAAGCCGAGCGCAACCTTGTCCCTGATCCGCAGCCGGAGACTGTCCCGGGCACGATTCCCGTTGTGCCGGAGGAGCAGCCCGTGGCGGAAATTCCCAACAGGCCTACCGTGCGCCCGGATCGTCCGGGACGTCCCGGAAGACCTGATGGCAGGGATCCGATCCCGACTGTACCCGAGCCACCTACCATTCCCGGAAACACCCCAGACCCGGTCGCGGAGATTCCCACCTTGCCGGAACCTACACCTGCACCGGAACGTCCGGATCGCCCCGGCAGACCTGAGCGCCCTCAAGTTCCTGATCCCGCGCTTCCTCCTGGCGTAGAGCCAGCACCGGAAGTCCCCGCGATACCTCCCGGCGTAGAGCCGCCTGCGGTTGAACCTCCCGCCCAGCCTGTTCCACCTGAAATGCCCGAACGCCCGGTGCAACCCGAAGTTCCAGTTACTCCGGAGCCTCCCGCACCTGAACAGCCTTTGCAGCCTGAGCAACCCGAGCCTCAGCGTCCCAAACCTCAGCGTCCCAAACCTCAGCGACCCGAGCCTCAACAACCCGAGCCTCAACAACCCGAGCCTCAACAACCCGAGCCTCAACCCGAGCCTCAACAACCCGAGCCTCAACCCGAGCCTCAACCCGAGCCTCAACCCGAGCCTCAACCCGAGCCGACTCCCGAGCCGACTCCCGAGCCGACTCCCGAGCCGACTCCCGAGCCGACTCCCGAGCCGACTCCCGAGCCGACTCCCGAGCCAGCCCGCCCAGTGATGCCGGAGCGTGATCAGGCCGAGCAATCCCGCCGCCAGCAGGAGCGTGCCCAGCAGCAGGAGGAGAAAATGCGCCAGCAGCAGGAAGTGCAGGAGCGTGCTCAGCAGCAGGAGGAAAAAATGCGCCAACAGCAGGAAGTGCAGGAGCGTGCTCGCCAGCAGCAGGAGGAGCAAATGCGCCAGCAGCAGGAACAGCAGGAGCGCGCCCAGCAGCAGGAGGAGCATATGCGTCAGCAGCAGGAACAGCAAGAGCGTGCCCAGCAGCAAGAGGAAAAAATGCGCCAACAGAAGGAAGTGCAGGAGCGTGCTCGCCAGCAGCAAGAGGAGCAAATGCGTCAGCAGCAGGAACAGCAGGAACGTGCTCGCCAGCAGCAGGAGGAACAACAACGCCAACAGCAGCAGGAGGAAATGCGCCGCCAGCAGCAGGAAGAGCAGCAACGCCAACAGCAGGAGCAACAACGCCAGCAACAGGAGGAACAGATGCGCCGCCAACAGGAGGAGCAGCAACGCCAGCAGCAGGAGCAGATGCGCCAGCAACAAGAAGAACAGCAACGCCAACAACAGCAGGAGCAGCAACGCCAACAACAGCAGGAGCAGCAACGCCAGCAACAACAGCCGCCGCAGTAATCCGTGCGGTCAGACCCTTTCGGCTAGGCGGGCTTTCATTCGATCTAACAGCATTTCCAAGGAGGGCGTCGCCACGCCCGCCTCTTTCGCACGGCGCAGCGGTTCCTCCCAGATCGGTCCGAGCTCCAGCTCGCGGCCTTCGATGAAATCGATCATCGTCGAAGGCCGGTATGGCCCCATCGGACGGGTGCGTTCGATGTTCGATTCCACCAGCGCCCCGTCGAGGGGTATGCCCTGCGCCCGCGCTGCGGTCACCACTTCCCACATGAGTTCGCGGATCGTCTGTTCGGTTTCCGGATCGGAAAGAAGGACATCGGTCGTGACACCGTCCTCGGCGACGGAGAGGCCGTTGAAGGGAATGTTCCAGATTAGCTTTTCCCATTGCGCCATCAGCAGATTGCTTGTCGCGGATGCGGGGATTTTCGCCCGCTTGAATCGCTCGGCGATCGCCTCCGCCCTTCCGGGAATGCCTGTTGAAAACTCTCCGATGGCAAGCCTCCCGCCCGCCGTATGGTTCACCGTCCCCGGAGCGATGCGGTTCACGCAAACGAAGCAAAGCCCGCCGCAAACCTTTTCCGCGCCGACGATCTCCGCGATGCTCTCACAGTTTCCCAATCCGTTCTGGAGTGTGAGCACCTGCGTGCCTTCGTGAAGCAAAGGCGGAAGGATGGCTCCGAGCGCACCGTTCGCTGTGGCTTTCCAAGAGACGATCACCAGATCCACCGGCCCGATCTCCTCTGGGCTGCGGAATACCCTCACGCCGGGCAGATGGAAATCGCCGGCCACGCTCTCCGCGCGGATGCCGCTTCGGGAAATTTCATCGAAATCGCCTCTCGCCAGAAAACTCACATCCCCGCCCGCCTCTGCGAGTCGCCCCCCGTAATACAGGCCGATCGCGCCCGATCCGACCACCGCCACACTGCTGAAATCCCACGCCATGCACGACCCTGAAACACGGCTCGGCGAGCGTCAATGCGCGGCGTGATTTCCGCGCATGGACAAGCGGCGCGTTTTGCGGCAGCTTCCGTTTGGATGAAGTCCAAGCATCTCGCACTCCCCATCATCGCGATTGCGATTGCGGGCATTGTGCTGGGGATGCAGCGGAAAAGCGTTTCCGGACTTCGGGACGGAAACGGACAGCTCCGCGAACGCATCGCCGAAGCCCGCGTGGCGGAATCGTCCTCCGATCCTTCCCGCCCTGACCGGCCTGATCCGCGCGGTGAATCCATCGATTGGGACAAGCTCGCCACGTTGTTCCGGGAGCATCCGGACGGCACCGATAGGGAGATGCTTTCCATCCAAAGGCGGCTGCTCGCGATGGATTCCGCAGAACTCCTGGCCTCGCTGGATCGGATCGATGCCATGGAGCTCGATGACGAGACCCGCAATCAACTGGAGATCCTGATTCTCGATCCCCTCTGCAAAAAGGATCCCGAAGCGGCGCTGGAACGGTTCAAGGGACGGCTGGGAGAGCAGTCGGGGATAGGCTCGTATTTCCTGTCCAGTGCGCTCAAGGACTGGGCGAAGCAGGATTTGGTTGCCGCCACCGCATGGCTCGACCGGGAGATCGGAGCGGGGACGCTTGATCCCAAATCGCTCGATGGCAAAAGCCCGATGCGGACCAGGCTCGAGTCGGCGGTCGTGTATGGATTGTTCGCGGCGGATCCCGCGAAAGCGGAAGCCCGGCTTTCCAACCTGCCTGCCGCGATGCGCGCGGAAATCCTCGGCCAGGCCGACAATTTCCACAAGATGGGGGAGGGTGATGAAATCGCATTCGCGGAGATTGTGCGGAGGCAGCTCGACGAGAACGGGCGGGTATGGGCGATCTCTGAACGCGCCAAGAAAGTGATCGGAAGGGAGGAAGACTTCGCGGCGGTGGACGAGTATCTCGACAGCGTTTACGCCGCGCCCGATGAGCGGGAGCGGAGCGCGGAAAGCGCCGCCCGCCAATACAGCGCATCGCTCGGCCATCAGGGCAAGCTGTCCGCCGCGAAGATCGATGCCCTGCGCGCATGGGCCGGCCGCGATGCGCCGGAATCGGTGGATCAGTTGACAAGTGAGGCGCTCATTGACGCAGTGAAAACGGGTGGGAGCATGGACATCGCTGAAGGCCTGGAACTCGCGGGCCGTTATCACGAAACCGCCGGTAGCGATGTCGTTATCAGCTATTTCCTCAACAATATCG
Source organism: Akkermansiaceae bacterium (assembly GCA_043747935.1). Taxonomy (GTDB): domain Bacteria; phylum Verrucomicrobiota; class Verrucomicrobiia; order Verrucomicrobiales; family Akkermansiaceae; genus Luteolibacter. The sequence goes on along the minus strand of JAYTOE010000064.1, from coordinate 8,705 downwards.
ATCCCAAGGAAAACAAGGCCGGGGCGCTCAAGCTCGCGGAAAAAATCACCGATCCCGAAGTGCGCGGGCGCATTCTTGAACGGTTTAAATGATGCCAAGCATGAGAATTTCCGCCGCCATTTCCCTGCTCATCCTTGCCGCCGCCGCGTTCATTGGCTGGATGGGTCAGGTTAAAATCACCGCGCTTCGTGGGGAAAGGGAAAAGCTTTCCGCCGAGGCCACGGCGCTGGGAATTTCCTTCGAGGATTTGGAGAAAGGGGATCACGCCCACCAGCGCACCAAACGGGAGCGTGCGGACAAGCTTGCGGAGGCGCGGCGGGCGGCGCTCGATATCATCGACCTCGCGAAGGAACTGGAGCGGCTGCAGGAAAGCGGCGAAGCGACGGACGTCGCCATGCAGGATCGCATCCTGAAAGCGTTGGAGCAGCTTGGTTCGCTGGATGCCGATCAGCTCAAGGTTCTGATCTGCGAGTTCCGGGACGCGGATGGCCTTGGAGACGGGATGCGCAGGGGACTCCTCAACTTCGCGGCCGGTGCGCTTTCCGAACGCAACCCCAAGGCGGCGCTGGAGCTTCTGGCCGGAAACGGGAATCCGCTCGGTGATATCCCAGACCGCCGGAGCCTCGTTCACGCCTCCCTTTCGAACTGGGCGCAGGCGGATCCATCGGGTGCCTTGGCATGGCTGAGGACACGCAGTCCCGATGATATCGAACAGGAGTCGCTCGAAACCGCGTTGGTCCGAGGTGCCGCACGCAGCGACCTGCGCCTCGCTCTCAAACAGATCCGTGAATTCGGATTCGCGGATCGCGGTGATGTCCTGAATGAAATCGCCGGTGATCTTAGCGACGCCTCGAGGCGGACGGAGCTGCTCCGCCTGATGGACGAGGAACCCGAACTCTACGGGGAGAAGGAACGGGGCATCGCGCTGGAGACCTTGGGACGGGAAATCGGAAAAAGCGGTTACGCGGAGGGCGTCCGCTGGATCAGGGAAAACAAGCTGAGCGAGCCTGAGATCACGCGACTGATCGAGGGCAGCAACATGATGCATCACGCCAAGGGCGATGAGACGGGCCGCTGGGTGGAGTGGATGGGCGAAAGCCTCTCCGAAGGGTCGCGCGACCGGATCATCAGCCAGCAGATCAGGGAATGGACGGAAAAGGATCACCGCGCGGCGGGAGAGTGGCTCGCCGCCTTGCCCGACGGCCCGTCGAAACCGGCCTCCGTCGCCGCCTTCGCGAAAACCGTCGCCCCGCATGATCCGCAGGTCGCCGCGCAATGGGCGCTGACCCTCCCGCCCGGCGGGAAAAGGAAGGAGACGCTGCAAGCCGTTTACGAAAAATGGCCCGAGGACGATCCGGCGAGGGCGACCTTCATGAGGGAGCATCCCGCCGAGTGACCGTCCCTGCGGAGATTTCCCGCGCCCGAGATATCAGCAAAGGCAGCCACCCCATCCGCGCTCACTTCATGCACCCGCGCTTCTTCAGCCATTCGTCGAGCGAGGCTTCCCAGCTCGGATTCTTTTTGAAGGCGTCGGGGCCGTGTCCGCCTGCTTCGAAAATCAGGCAGGTGGCAGGCACCTTGTTGGCGACCAGCGCCTGATAGAAACGCAGGCTGTTTTCCACCGGCACGACGCTGTCGTCGCCGCAGTGAAGCAGGAAACAGGGTGGGGTCTCCGGCGTCACGCGGAGCTCATTGGAGTAGCGCTCGATCAGATCCTCTTTGCCGATCAGGTTATGGCGCGATCCCTTGTGGACGATCTCCTCTTTCATGCTGATCACCGGATAGAACAGGACGGAGAAATCCGGGCGCGAACCCATGCGCTCGACCGGATCGGCACTCTCAGGATTTCCCTCATCAAATACCGTCGTCACCGTGCTGGCCAGATGGCCGCCCGCCGAAAATCCCCAGACGCCGACACGTTTCGGATCGATGCCCCATTCCGCCGCATTCGCGCGGGTCGTGCGGATTGCGCGGCGCGCGTCGTTCGCCGGGATCAGGTGGTTCTGGTTCGGCAGGCGGTATTTCAGCATCACCGCGGTGATGCCGCGCTCATTCAGTTCCCTGACGATCGGCATGCCCTCGACTTCCACGCAAACGACCCCGTATGCGCCGCCGGGCAGCACCACCACCGCCGCGCCCGTGGCTTTCTCCGCCGTAGCCTTGTAAACGGTGATGGTCGGAATGCTGATGTTGCCGATGCAGCCTTCCACGGTCTCCGGCCCTTTCAATCCGTTGCTGTCCGGTGCTCCGTTCGGCCAGAGGAGCAGCGGCTCCGGCGCGGGTTCGGCAAACAAGGCCGCTGCAGCTCCGAGCACAAGAGTCGCCATCCATGCGCCGAGTTTCATCGGACGTGAGTGAAATCGCAGGTTTTCCATAGGCACCGAGATTAGCCGCGCACCCGGTCGGGGAAAGCCCAAAGTACTGGTTTAGGAGTCCTGGGTTTTCTATAAACCGTTGAGCCAATCTCGTGGGGCGGCGGATCAGGGAGAGGTCTTGAATTCGTGCTTGGGCACCAGGTTTTCCTCTTTCTGTTTCTTCGGCAGGCAGAGCAGCGCCTCGCTGATGAGGAAAAAGAGGACGGCGAGGAGGAAGGTGCGCCACATGTCGGTGGAGAGGGAGGGATCTGCGGATTGGCCGACCTGGTCGAGCAGGCGGTAGTCGGTTCCTTCGAGCATGGCGTCGAGGTTGTCCTTGGTGGCGACCTGGAGATCGTCCTCCGCGAGGGGGCGGTTCACGGCGACGAGGCGCTCGCCGAGGCGGAAGACACCGGCGTCGTGGGGGGAGTTTTCCTGCGAGAAATCATCGAGGCGGACGCGGGTTTCGCCGGGCAGGGTGGAGGCGGGTTCGGTGTTGATTTCGGCGAGGTAGGAGGAGTCGAAGCGATCCGCGCCGAGGGCGAGGATGCGCTGGGTGGCGGGCAGGAGCACATCCGCATCGCCGAGGTTCGACCAGGTGTAATCGGGGATCGAGCCGAGGAACCAGAGCGTGCCGCGATCGACGATCTTGCGGGCGAGGAACGGTTCACCGTCCTCCCAGCGGGCGAGCGGTGCGGCGTCGCCTTCCGGGATCGCGCGCTTGATCGCACGAAGGCGCTCGGCGGGAATGGGTGTGCTGTCGACGCCATCCCGCAGCGGGCCGTCGGTTTTGTTCCAATCCTGCAGGATGAAAAATTTCCCCCTCTCGGCCTCCGCAACGGGTTCCCATTTCATGCCGAGAAAACTTTCGCTGGAAGGCTCGGCGGACGGCAAGCAGACGATCTGTCCGCCCGCTTTGAGGAAGGCTTCGAGGAGATTCGCGTTGGCGGCGGAGGGCAGGGGAGCCGCCCAGAGGATCATGGAGTATTCGGTGGTGGAGGTTTGCGCAAATGCGGCGGAATCGATGCGCTCGGCGGTTTGCTTTTCGAAACCGGGCGGCGCGGCGGCGAGTGTCAGGTAATCGGCGGATTCACCCTCGGGCGCGACGATCAGCGATTTCACCGGGCGTGCCGGGCCGTAGGCGAAGAAGACCGCGTTGTCGCGCGGGTTGCCATCGGCGGGGATCGAGAGCCAGCCGTGGCCGGATTCCGCCGCATCCTTAATGGAGACGCGTTTCTGGAAACGCAGCGATTGGCCGGGAAGGGTGACGGACTCGCCGGTGGCCGTGCCGTTCACGCTGACGGTAAGCGGAAGGTTCAGCGTGCCGCGCTCGTCCTCGGAGCGAATGAGTTCGAGATCGAGCAGCAGGCCGTCGGATGAGCGGCGGCTGCCGAGCAGGCGGAGCGAGACGTTCGGTGCGGAGTCACCGGTGAGGGAAAGGACGCGGAGGGCGGCTTTTTGCGGAAGGGCGGCGAGGTTGGCGCGGGCGGCGGCCCAGCGCTCGCCGTCATCGGGGTGCCAGTTCGAGTTCTGGAGGTCGGAGGCGAGCCAAATTTCCGCGCGGCCGGAGCCGCTGGAAAGGGTTTCGGCGGCGGCGGAAACCAGCGCCGGGATATCGGCGGCGGAGTTCGTGGCGGCGGTGGAGGAGATTTCCGCAAGCACATCGGGGGAGGGGACTTCCTGGGATTTTCCGGTGGCGCTATCGATCAGGACGAGGCGCGGGTTGCCGATATCCGCCATCGAGTCGCGGACTTTCTGGAGGACGAGTTCGCGCTTTGCCGCCTGGCCGTCGCCGGAGCGAAGTTCCATGGAGGCGCTGCGGTCGAGGATGAGAACTACGGTATCTATCGTACCAGCGCCCCAGCCGAGGAGGCCGGAAACGACGGGACGCGCGGCGGCGAAGGCGAGCGCGGCGATCCCGAGCGCACGGCAGGTGAGGATGAGGATGTGGCGCAGTTTCTTTTTCCCGCGCGACTCGCGGGTGGCCTTGAGTAGGAACTGCATCGCCGCCCACTGCAGCGTCTTGTGGCGGCGCTTGTTGAGCAGGTGAATGATCACGGGAACGCTCGCGGCGGCTAGGAACCAGAGGAGAAGCGGGGAGAGGAAGGTCATCTGGCGAAAACTTTAAACTTTAAATTTGAAACTCCAAGGGAAGAGGCGGGTGATTTCACAAGAAATGGGATTCGGCGATGTGCCGCTCGAAATCCATGGATTCGTGGAGGATGCGGGCGATCTCCACGGTGTTGTCGCGGAGACGGTAGAAATAGACGTGCTTGCCGCATCGAAAACTTCGGCAACCTGCGGCGAGATCTTCCCGGGGTTTACTGCCGGGAAGGAATGAATTGGCCACAATCTTGTCTCGCGCGCGACCGAGAAGCCCGAGATAGGTGAATCCTTGTTCCGATCCCCACACTTTTTTCGTGTATTTCAGTATCGAAAGAAGATCGCGGTCGACATAGTTGGATAAGCGGAATTTCATTCAGTCGGAGGCTAGGTTTCAGACCTAAAAGCCTCTTCGGCAATCTCCTCGAATGTCCGCGTGGAAAACTCACCGCGATCCAGGGCGTCGAAACCTAGGGCTACTTCCCGCTTTAAGTTTTCGTATTTCAACTCCGCCAAGGAGTCATAGTCCTCTTTGGATGTCAGGACAAACTCCGGGCGACCGTGCTTGGTGATGGTCACGGGGCCGGTGCGGGCAGTATCTAGGACAAGGCCGAGTTTCTGTTTCGCTTCATTGGCGGTGAAGGTTCTCATTTCGTCTAAAATAGATGAAATAGATGAAATGACAAGTTGGGATTTCAGTGTTTCGCCTTGGGGAGCCGCGCCGTGAGGAACTCGCGGAGCAGCGGCTCGAGCGGGGTGTCGGTGGTGACGAGCTGGTAGTCGGCGTTGGCGTCGTGTGCCTTGTCGCGGACGTTTTTCAGGAAATCCTTGAGAGCCGCGTGGTATTCCTCGGCGATGAGGTTCGGCTCGGCGACGATGGCGGTGCCGTCCTCAAGATCCACGAAGCGGTGGGGGCGGTCAAAGCTGAAGCCGATTTCCTGCGGATCCATGAGGTGGAAGAGGGAGATGTCGTGCTTGCGGTAGCGGAGGTGCTGGAGGGCTTCGGAAAGCTCGGCGGTATCGGTGAAGAAATCGGAGAGGATAACCACGAAGGCGCGTTGCCCGATCTTTTCCGCGATGGTGTGCAGGGCGGGAATCAGGCCGGTTTCGCCGGCGGGCTCGACCTTCTCGATCGTGGAGAAAAAGCGCTCGAGGTGCGCGGCGCGGCGCGAGGGCGGGACTTCGAGATGGAGCTTGTCGGTGCAGATCGAGAGGCCAGCGGCGTCGCCCTGGTTCACTAACAGATACGCAAGCGAAGCGGCGATGCGGCGGGCGTATTCAATCTTCGTATCCTGCCCGGGACTGTGGAAATTCATCGAGCCGGAGGCGTCGATCACGAAGTAGGCGCGCAGGTTCGTATCGGCCTCGAATTCCTTGATGTAAAATCGGTCGGAGCGGGCGAAGGCCTTCCAATCGAGGCGGCGGGTGTCATCGCCGGGAACGTATTTCCGATACTCCGCGAACTCCACCGAGGAACCCCGGTGCGGCGAGCGGTGCTTGCCCGCGACATTGCCCATCATCGGCACGCGCGACTCGATGGGCAAAGAGCCGAGGCGGGAGAGAAGGTCGGAGTCGATGAAGGTGTGGGTGGACATGAAACTTTAAATTTTAAACTCTAAATCTCAAGGAGGAGGGGTCTTTTGTCCGACTTACTTGATCCAGTATCCTCCCACTTTGTCGCCCTTCATGCTCAGAGTCGCGAGCGCGTCATCGGTGCCGTCCTTGAAACGCAACCGCCACAATGTCACGAGGTAGCCTTGCTGCTTCATTTCCCCGAGATACTCGACATTGTATCCGTCTTTCATGCGCTCATCGAGCAGCTTGGAAACTGCCTCGAACTGCTTCTTGTCCAATAGCTGGAAGGCTGGCTCGCCGTTCTTGATGAACTCTTGGAAGTCATTTTCCTCGACGGCCTTTATCTGCCGTTTCGATGCGGCTTCCGCGGCCTCGGGAGCTTGGGCGGCGTTCAGGCTTCCGAGCATTCCCATGAAAATCATGGCGACTCCGAGTAGTGCTTTTCGAGGGCTTTTCATTTCACCGATTTTCAGTTTTTCAGGCGTCAGCCATTTCACCGATCAGCTTTTGGATGATCTTCTTAGAGGTCATGCCTTGGGATTCGGCGGCGAAGTTGGTGATGACGCGGTGGTTGAGGACGGCGGGCGCGACGGCTTCGAGGTCTTCGAGGGAAGCCATGTAGTTGCCGCGGAGGGCGGCGCGGGCTTTCGCTCCGAGGATGAGGTATTGGACGGCGCGCGGGCCGGCTCCCCAGCCGACGGTATCCTTGATCCACTGCGGGGATTCGGGTTGGCCGGGGCGGGTTCTGCGGACGATCTTGACGGCGTAGTCGTAGAGATGATCGGGAACCGGCACGCGGCGCACGAGTTGCTGGAAGGCGATGATCTTTTCTCCGTCGATGAGTTTGGAAAGCGCTTGCTTCGCGGCTCCCGTGGTCTCGCGGGCGATACGCTTTTCCTCCTCGGCGGACGGGTATTCCACCTCGATGAGGAACATGAAACGGTCGAGCTGCGCCTCGGGAAGCGGGTAGGTGCCTTCCTGTTCGATGGGGTTCTGCGTGGCGAGAACGAAGAACGGCGGCTTGAGGGTGTAGGTGGTTCCGAGGACGGTAACCTTGTTTTCCTGCATCGCCTCAAGCATGGCGGATTGGGTTTTCGCGGGCGCGCGGTTGATCTCGTCGGCGAGGACAAGGTTGGCGAACACGGGTCCCTTGACGAACTCGAACTCGCGTTTGCCGCCGACGCCGGATTCCTGAATGATGTCGGTGCCGGTGATATCGGCGGGCATCAGGTCGGGGGTGAACTGGATGCGGTTGAAGGAAAGGTCGAAGGTCTGTGCGACGGAGGAAACGAGCAGAGTCTTCGCAAGGCCCGGAACACCCATCAGCAAGGCGTGGCCGCGGGCGAAGAGGCAGATCGCGAGTTTCTCGATCACTTCATCCTGGCCGACGATGGTTTTGGCGAGTTCCGCGCGCAACGCCTGGTAGGTTTTACCCAGCTCATCGATGGCTGCGACGTCATCCGGCGGGAGATGGTAGGGGGCGCTTTCCGTGATGGTGGGCGTGACGGCTTCTGCGGTGATCTGCTCGGGTTCTTCGGTATTGGTATCCATTTATACGGTGATGTTTCGCGAAAGCTAGATGGAGAGTCCGTTTTGTCGAGACGGGATGCGGGGGAATGTGAAAGTGGGGCAGTGTTGGCGGGGCTTCTTGGAAAAAAAGCCGTGTGATGAGGTTTTTTCCATTTCCGGCTTGCCAGAGTGTGTTCTTCTGGTAAATCACCCGCCCCGCGGGGCTTCCGATATGGATCGGTGCCCCGTTTTTTTCACGAGAACTTCCGCAAACCATGGCACGCATCCTAGGCATCGAAATCCCCAACGAGAAGCGCATCGAAGCTTCCCTTACTTACATGTTCGGCATCGGCCGCCCTCTGGCGAGCCGCATCCTGGATCACGCCGGCATTGACCCGGACATCCGCACCGGTCAGCTCAGCGAAGACCAGCTCGTAAAGATCGCGCAAGTGATCCAAGCCGAGCAGATCATGGTTGAGGGCGACCTCCGCCGCGAGCGTCAGTCACAGCTCAAGCGCCTCACCTCCATCAACTGCTACCGCGGCATCCGTCACAAGCGTGGCCTCCCCGTCCGTGGCCAACGCACCCGCACCAACGCCCGCACCCGCAAGGGCAAGAAGAAGACCGTTGGCGTTAAGAAGTAACAAGCCTGTCACGAAGTAACAAGCCTGTCACGAAGTAACATTTTCCGGATGGCTAAAAGCATCCGACTAGATTCCGAGATATGTCCGAAGAAACAAACAACACAGAAGCTGAAGAAGTGGCGGTTCCCGCTGCCGAGGCCAAACCCGTAACCGCCGCTGTAAAAGCGGAGAAAGCTGCTCCCACCAAGGTAGAGGCAGCTCCCGCAGTCAATCCCGACGGCACCCTGAAGAAGGAGCAAAGGAAGGATATCTTTGCGGAAATCGGCGGAGGCGAAGAGGAGATCAAGATCCACAAGGCGAAGGGCTCCAAAAACGTCGCGCGGGGCATCGTCCACGTGACAGCCACTTTCAACAATACGCTGGTCAGCGTCACCGACGCCCTTGGCAACTCCATCGGTTGGTCGAGCGCCGGCAAGATGGGCTTCAAAGGTTCCCGTAAGAGCACGGCATACGCCGCTCAGGTGGTTTCCCAGGACGCTTGCCGCCAAGCGATGGGTCACGGCCTCAAGGAGGTTGATGT
>JAYTOE010000063.1:0-3142 GCA_043747935.1 Akkermansiaceae bacterium | reverse complement strand
CCTGCACCACCCGGATTATCTCATCCGCCACATGGTCTCGCTGAACGCGGCCGGCCTCTCCTGCGACTACATGTTTCCCAAGCCCGGCAAACGCGTGCGTCCCGAACTTTTGGAAGAGTTCTGCAAGCACTCCGATCCGCGCATCCGCAATGCCGGCCTGCGCGCCGCCGCCAATGCATTCGACCCGGCCGCAGACTGGTCGAAACGCATCTTCGACATCGCCATCAACAGTCTGAACGACGACAAGGAATCCTGGTTCGTCAAAGATGCCTGCCTCTCGCTCATCCAGCGCGCCACCCCGGATATGATCGTCCCGCATGTGGATCTCCTCATCGCGTATGTGAAGCATCAGGAGCAATGGCTACAGAATGGCGCGGCCCTGGCGCTGACCCAGGTGATCGCCGACGAGCGCTGCTATGGGAAAGTCCTTCCCGCCATCGGCGAACTCCTCCAAACCACCCCGCGCCAGAGCACGACCGGCGGCGTCATCTGGACCTTGCGGTCAAAGCTTCCGCTAGCAACCGGAGAGGCCCGCGATCTCGCACTCAAGGTATTCGGAAACACATACTCCAACTACGCCGGAACCGATACCTGGGAAGGTGGGGCGGATCTAACCGCGCACAGAAAGGATACCCTCGAACTGCTCGCCGGTTCGCTTGCCGGAGTCCCCGGCGGGTATGACATTCTCTTTCAACTCGCGAAACAACGCATCCCCGGCGAACCACTTCCCTACAGCAAGATCTTCCTCGCCGCCGATCCGGAGAAATTCGGCTCCGAACTGCGCGATGCCATCAAGCCGATCATACGCGACGAGCTGATCTATCAATATATCGGCCAGAACCGCCGCCAGATTTTCAGCAACCTCGAGAGCCCCGCGCAAAATGGTACGGTCACCAATACGATCGACGCCCTCGTCTCGCTCTATCAGAAAGTCGGCATCCACGACCACGATTGGAAACCCTTCGGCCCCGACCTGAAAAACGCCGAGTGGAATTACTTAAGTTTCGATCCCCCGGAAATACAGAAATACGACATTTCCCCGTGGCGCTACCGCACGGTCACCTATCCGAAAGGCATGGAAAACTGGTTTACCAAGGACTTCGATCCCGCCCAAGCCGGTTGGAATAAAGGACTTTTCCCCATCGGCCAATACAAAGGCAAATTAACCGATAACGACACCCGCAATCCATGGAATGAAATCCCGCGCAGCTTGTGGGAAAAGGAAGTCCTCCTCGTGAATGGAGCCTTCGAATTCCCGGCGCTCAAAGCCGGGCACGAATACCGCCTCCGCGTCCAGAGAGGCCAAGGTGTCGGCGCGGGAGATGGCTTCTCGGTGTATGTGAACGGCAAGCCTCTCGTGGAAAGCAAGGAAGGCCTCGGCAGACGCGGCGGTGACACGATCCGCGGTGGATGGATCACCAAGGAGTTCCGCGAGGAATTCGCCAAGGGTCCCGTCACTTTCGCCGCCAGCGCATTCCTCCGCTACGGCGACCGCGCCATCGTCCAGATGCCGCCCGTCCCGCAAGGCATTTTCAGCATGTGGCTGGAAGAACGCAAAACCCCGCCACTCGACGCGGAAACGATCCGCAAGGCGATCGCCTTCCTGCCCCTGTTCAGTTCCGAATGGCAGGCACTCCAGAACCCACAAAGCGATGAAGCGGCCAGTGAGTCCGGCCTCTTCCGCTACAACGGAAAATTCATCGCCAATCCCAAACTAACCGGAACATGGACCGCCGTCGCCCAGGTCAATGCCATCGCGGACTTCGATCCAAAGGCCAATCCCGACCCGGGCCGCTGCCCCGTGAAGAAGATCGTTTTCCAAGACGAGGGTCACACCGACTCGCCGGACTGGATCTGGTCCGGTGATATGTTGTTAGATCTCAACAGCTCCCAGGCACTCAGGATCACCCCGCAATCCATTGAAGGCACCGACTACCTGTTCATCGAGTCCGGCGGTTTCAGCAAAAATAACCCATCGGGCTGGAAGACTCCGCTGATGGTGATGAAACGCGGGTGATCAAAAAAGAACGACCCTAACACATGCCGGCATCCAATCAATTTCCCAAGAAACCAACCATGAAACATCGCCCCACCACACGGAGCATCATCGCCCGTTCCGCCCTCGCCCTCGCCATCCTTGCCCTTGTGCCGTTCACCACCGTGACGGCTGCGGAGCAACCCATCAAGGGAGAGACCAAGGCTTCCACTACAACCGCAACGCGGAAACCTATATGGAAGTCGGCCTCCTGCTCGGCCATGCCATGGAAGATTTGATGAAGAAGTAAGGAACGGAAAACCGATGAACAAGCGACACACAAGCACGGCGTTTTTCGCCATCACGGCAGCCTTGCTGCTATCACCCTTCTCATCATTGCTCGCGCAGGAGAAGCCTGCGGCAGCACCCGCGCCAACCATCGAGCTCGGTTCGCCGTTTCGCGACAACGCGATCCTGCAGCGGGAGATGGATCTCCCGGTGTGGGGATGGAGCAAGCCGGGGACTGCCGTCACCGTGGAATTCGCCGGACAAAAGGCGGAAGCCAAGGCCGGAGCCGATGGCAAGTGGATGCTCAAGCTCAAACCACTCAAGGCCAGCGACGTGCCTGCCGAGATGGTGGTTCAGGAGTCAGGAGACGGGGGGCAGGAGTCAGGGAAGAAAGTCATCCTCAAGAATATCCTGGTCGGCGAGGTCTGGATGGCCTCGGGGCAATCTAACATGCAGTGGCTTGCCGCCAAATGCGACGTGCAGAAAATCGTTGCGGATCTCACGGCCAAGGGCGAATCACCACCCATCCGCGAGTTCGAGGTCACCGGTGCCTACTCGGCGCTGCATCCTATCGAACGTGCGGACGGCGCATGGAAGGTGAACGATTACGGAAACCAAAGTGCCGTTGCCTTCGCTTTCGCGCACAAGCTTTATGGTGAACTCAAGGTGCCCATCGGCATCCTCAATTGCTCTTGGAGCCAGACTTCCATCGAGTCATGGATTCCACGGGTAGGTTACGCCACGGCGGAAGACGACTATGGTAAGGGTATCCACAGCAAATGCCTTCTAACCGATCCGCGCACCCCCGAACACAAAGAGGCATGGGACGCATTTTACAAGTCGCTGGATGACCAGATCGCTGCCAATCAGAAAATGGTG
>JAYTOE010000062.1:0-26871 GCA_043747935.1 Akkermansiaceae bacterium | reverse complement strand
GACCCATTTCGCCAGCGGCGGGGAAAGGGTGGTGGACGCGGGATCGGGGTTCGCCTGACGGTGGACGACGCGCCAGAGCTGTTTCGCGTGGTGGGTGCTCACACCGTCCGCGGCGAGGGTCTGCTCAAGCTCGGCGAAAGTGAGTCCGAGGAGGGAATTTCCGGAAACGCTCACGGCTCGACGGGAAGGGCGCGGGGAGCAGGCGGCTCCTCGACGGGCGTGGCTTTTAAAACGGGGGGATCCTCAGGAACGGGCAACGCCCTGGGCGGCTGCGGAGCCATGTTCGGCTTGATCAAAATCGCCTTCGGCGGCGTGGGTTCCGGCGGAGGCGTCGGCTCAGGAACGGGGGGGGCTTTCGGGGTCACCTTGATCGGCTCATCGGTCGGCGGGGTTTTCCTCATCCGGATCTCCACCCGGCGGTTCGGAGCCTGCGCTTCGGCATCGCCGTCCGCCACCAGCGGCTGCGATTTCCCGAAGCCCCGCGTGATGATGCGGTCGGGGTTCATGCGCATCGAGGCGACGAGATAGTCCTTCACCGATTCCGCGCGTTTGCGGGATAGCTCGATGTTGAACTCCTCGCCGCCGATCAGGTCGCTGTGACCCTCGATCCAGCAGTAGAGGTTCGGGTTTTTATCGATGAGAAGCGCGAGTTTCATCAGACCGACTTTCGCGCTCTCGCGCAGTTCGGTGCGGTTGAACTCGAAGAGCAGGTCGCTGGGCAGTAGGGTTTTTTTGGAAAGCAGGATGTTGGGCGGCAGGTCGAGCAGCTCGTCGAGCGATTCAATGCCGTCGAGCTTGCCGTTGTCCACGAGGCCGTTGTTGCCGCGCTTGATCAGGTCTTCCGTGAATTTCGTCATCTCGCCGTCATCCACCTCCACCGCGCCGGGATCGACCGTGATCTGTCCGACAGCCGCCGGTTGTAGCTCCGACTCCATGCGCCCGAAGTCCGGCAAATCGGCATCGAGGTCGAAGTTCGAAGAGACCGTGGTGTCCGGGGCGTCGAGTTCGCCTTCCGCGAGTGGACTGGAAATTTTCAGGGCGTAAGCGGGATCTACGACGTTGGGCGCGATGTCGATCTCGGGATCCTCGGGGAGCAGGTCGAGCAGGTCCACCTGCTCCAGCAAGGCCGCGGATTCGTTGGGCGGGGTGATGGTTTCCTCGGGCGGCAGCGCCTTTTCCGGCTCATACGGCCTCACCTCCACTTGGCGGACGTTGATTTGCCCCGTGGAAATTTCCTCCGGCTGCTGGATGCCGAGCGCGATCTTCACATGGTCGAGGGCAAAAAATACCAGCACATGCAGCAGTATGGAAACGAACATCGCCGCCGTCGCCCAGCGCCCGAGGTGCTCGGGGCCGGGCAAGCGGTAGGTGTCTTCCACGCGCGTGTCGCTCCAGCGATACCCTTGCTCCATGGCGGACATGGTAATCCATAGAAAGATGCTGGCAATGCCGGAAAATTATGCGTATACGCGGATCGGCATCAAAAATGCTACTACAACCACATCCCCGTAAAACAATGCCTGCCAAGAAAACAACAACGAAGGTAGCGGCCAAGAAAGTCGCCAAGAAAGCTGCGCCTGCCAAAAAAGCCGCTGCCAAAAAAACCGCCGCAAAGAAGGTGTCCGCCAAAAAGGCTCCTGCCAAAAAGGCCGCCCTCTCCACTGAGGCTGTGGCCAAGGCGGCTTACCTGAACTACCGCCGCCGCGTGGAGCAGGGACTGCCCGGCTGCCATGACAGTGATTGGCTGGAGGCCGAGCGCTCCCTCGCAGAGTGATCCTGTTCCGCTTTCCGGCCGCCCCGGCCATGAAAATCCGGGTGCGGTGAATTTAGCGGTTGTCAACCTGTGGGAAAAATAGATAGTTCATATATCTTGATTAAATGCGCTGTCAGTAGGCCAGCCTTTGCAGGCCTTGTGCGGATCCTTTCCGATCCAGCCCGCCCCTCCCCCGGCGCTGCGGCTTTTTCCTCTACATCCCTTTCTTGCGCCCACACCCATGAACCCCAAACCCATGAACCCCACTATCGAGGTTATGCAACCCGCACTGTTCGAAGAATCACCCGCCATCGCTCTTCCCAAAAGAACCCGGCGCACCGCCGCCCAGGCCATTGAGGAATTCGGCCTCAAAGCTCCGTCGAAGCACGGGAAAAACTACGTTCTGGACACGAACGTCCTGCTGCATGACCCGGCCTGCTTGGAGCGTTTTAAGGAAAACCATCTCTGCATCCTCGTCGATGTCCTCGCCGAGCTGGACAAGTTCAAGAGCGAGCAGACCGAGCGCGGAGCCAACGCCCGCCGCGTCCACCGCCGCCTGACCGATATCTTTGGAAACTCGGAAATGGTTACGCGCGGCGTGCCCACCGAGGGCGGCGGCACGATCCGCCTCGTGATTTACGATCCCGATGCCTGCCCGGACAACTCCGACCAGCTCAAGCAGTTCTATCGCATTTTTCCCGACCGCGAGCGCGTCGATCACCGCATCCTCGCCGCCTGTTTCCTGCTCCGGCAGTACAATCCGGACGGCCAGGTCGCGCTTGTCACGAAGGACATCAACCTCCAGCTCAAGGCTCGCGCGGTCAACATCGAGTGCCAGGACTACCTCAACGACAAGGTCGATGCCCGCGAAGTCTCGAACTACGAAGTGCGCCGTGTCGAGGTGGACTCTGCGGAGCTGCACCGTTTCGCCAGCAGCGGCGAGCTCGCCATCGAGGAGCAGCGCCGCCTCGGGGTCGCGATCAACGAATACGTCCTGCTCGCCTGCGGAGAAAAGCAGACCATCCCCGCGCGCCTTCATTTCAGCGGAAGCTTCGTGAGGCTCAACATCCCGGAGGTTCTGAAAATCCCCGACGGCCAATCGCTCAAGCCGCTCAACCTCGGCCAGCGCTGCCTGATCGACGCGCTGCTCAACCCCGACATTTCCCTCGTCACCTGCTACGGCCACGCGGGAACCGGCAAGACGCTTGTCGCCGTCGCCGCCGGTTTGCACGAGATGTTCAACCGGAAATACAACGGCATCACCGTCAGCCGCCCCGTCGTTTCGATGGGGGATCAGCTCGGTTTCCTGCCCGGCTCGCTCGATGAGAAAATGCGCCCCTGGCTGCAGCCCATCCACGATGCGCTCGATCTCCTGATGCGCCCCAACGTCCCGCTCGGCCCGAAGCGCAAGCAGGCCAAGCCGGGAGATTCCGTCTCCGCCAAGAAACCTTACGAGCTACTCATGGAGCAGGGCATCCTTGAGATCGAGGCGCTCTGCTACATCCGCGGACGCTCGATCCCGAACCGCTTTTTCATCCTCGACGAGGCGCAGCAGCTCACCCCGCAGGAGGCGAAAACCATCGTCACACGCATGTCGCGGGACTCGAAGCTCGTCCTCGTCGGCGACCCCGCGCAGATCGACAACCCCTATGTGGACAGCCGCAGCAACGGCCTCGTTTACACAAGAAATCGCCTGAAGGGTCAGCCATTCGTAGCCCACGTCGCCCTCAACCGCGGCGAGCGCTCCGAACTCGCCGAGGCGGGCGCGCAGTTGATGTAGTGCGTTTGGCGGTCTAACGCCTCTTTCCGCCCCCGGATGCATCTAAGCAGACCTGAATGATATGGGAAATTCCGGGGATACTGGAAATCCAGCCAAGCGCGGCCCAGCCGAGATGGATGTGTTGGAGCGCCATGGCGATGGCAGTGACACCGGACTCGGTTCTGCCGGTTGATGGATTGTGCCAGGTGATGCGTTGGAGGTGGGCGCCCGGCCATTCGGAGGCTTTGCGGAGAGTGAGCTGCTTCGTGGCTTGTCTTGAGAACCAATCCGCAACCTCCGTGCAGGCGCCACAGGATTCGTCGAACCAGAGCTCGGATGTTTCGGGCAGAATCGGCAGCCACGTGGGAATCCATGAACGGTGGCTGCGCCGGTATTGCTCCCACTTTTCGCCGAAGCGCCCGCGCATGTCGGCGGTCTCCGACCAGCGGGCGAAGCCCTCGGAATAGACGATGCCAATGCCCGCAAAAAGCGCAGGCCATGGGCTTGCGAGAAAAAGCGATTCTAACAGGAGAAGGGAGGTCATCGAAAGTTGCATCGGGTTCCGCAGGTAAGAATAGATACCGTGGGTGACGAGTTTTTGGGGAGGCTCGAGCGGGACGGGCGTTCCGTTTCCTCCGAGCGCGAAATCCCGGAGGGCGGTGAGGCCTGGGACGGAGAAAACCGCTAGTCCCGTCAGGAAGCGAATCTGGGAGAAGTGGGAATACGAATCCCAGCGGAGACGGATTCCAGCGAGATCGCCACATTCTAGGAGAAACGGGATACCGATGAAAATGCCTCCGAAAGATGGAGCGAGCATGGCGCAGCGGAGCGGCGTTCTTTTAGATGCTGCTGTCCAGCTCGCGAGGAAAATGGCCGGAACGAGGAGGAGAGCTGCGATGACGAATTCCGCGATCCACCAATGGCCGCCGAGGATCAGGACGGGTGACATTTCCGGCATCGTTCGGAGGTCGATGATGATCATAATGGCGGCTGCGATCCACGGTCGTTTTCCTAGTGCTTCGGCAAGCAATGGTGCCACAACACCCCACGCGATCACCCAGCCGAGGTAGGGAGCGAGAGGGATTTTCCCGAGATGAAATGGGTTTGGCTGATAGATCCAGAAGCCCAGATATCCCGCAGCCAGATCAAACCAGGGTAGCAGTGCTGCCACCCACGCGGTCGAATACAGCAATCCGGTGGCGAGTTTTTTCCCCGGCCTCACCCACCAGAGCAGCAGGGCGGCAGTAGTGATCGGGCCATAGAGGCAGGCGATCTGGATGGCCGTTTCCCGGGTCACAGGTTTTCAAAGGTGCTATCTAGGAAATACTCTCCGGCTTTTTTCACCCCGTATTGTTCGATGGGTTTGAAATACCAAGCGGGATCCAGAAGTCGGCGGTAACGCATGGTGAGGATGACTCTCGTGCCGTTGGCGGTCGGTTCCAGTTTCCACTCCGCGTCCTGCCAGTCGAGCCAGTGGGCGATGTGGCTGGTATCGGAAACACGGGTCACGAGGATGTGGTTCGGCTCGCTTTCGGTCACCTCGGCGAGCAGATCGCCGGGCTTTCCTTCACCGCCGGCGAAGCTGATGCGCCATTGGTCTCCTGTTTCCAAACCGCCGCCGGTGATCGACTTCGGCTGGGGGAAGCCGAGTCTCAGGAAGCCGGGAAGCGCGTCTGCATCGAACTCCGGCCCGCGTGCCAGGACGGCACGGGCTTCGGTTGGCGTCAGGCTGGTTTCGTGGGCGACGGTGATGGCTTCATCCCGTGGGAAGGAGAGCAATCCGGTCACGCCCTCCAAGCTCATCAGCACGAGCGCGGGGAGGACAACGATACGGAATCTGCTTTCCCACTCGCGTTTTGTCCGCGCCTTGTCAGTGAAAATTCCGATGATTGCGCCGATCGAGTAGAAAAACGGGGCGGCCATGAGGATGCAGATGAAGCCCTCGATGAAGAGGATGCCGAGCAGCAGGAGAAAAAGGGTGATGCCCTTCATGATCATGCCGGTGGCGGATTTCGCGGAGGGAAGCGCGGCCAGCAGCAGGGCGAGTGCGGTCGGCAGGCCGATGAACATCAGTGCGGTCTGCTCCTTTTGGCCGAGGACGAGAATCCGGTATAGGACACACGCAAGTGCCAGGCCTACCGTAAGCACCGTGAAGACCCTGAAGTTTCCGGAATTTGAATTCTGGGTAGGCTGGGGAGGTGCTGGAAGTGGGGGCGGCTGCTCTGTCATATTTCTAATTTTTCAGAAGTTCCTGAAAACAACAAGAGGAAAGTTTTGCCGGGCTGATCGCCGGATTCATGAAGCGACAGGCGGGTTCCGGGAGATGATTGGGATCGAACTCGCCGAGGCGGGCGCACAGCTGATGTAGTCGAGCATATCAAGGGTTGTCGAAAAGCGAGCACAAGGCTACAAGCTCCCGCGAATGAACTATCCGACGAGATTCCAGCAAAAGACTTTATGGAGCGCCCTCACCGGCGTGGCCATGCTGGTGCTGGGCTCGTTGCTGGTCGGGCTGGTGTGGTTGATCGGCCAGATCTTCGGGTTCCTGCAGCCGGTGCTGGTGCCGTTGATCGTTGCGGGTATCATCGCGTATCTCTTGGATCCGGTGGTGCGTTTGTTGGAAAAACGTGGGCTAAGCCGTCTCTGGTCTGTTGTCTCCGTGTTCTTGGCGACGCTCGCGGCCGTCACGCTCTTGGTTGCGGCGGTTCTTCCCGCGATCCAAGGGGGAAGGACTATATTACGCGAATTCTTTTCCCAAACTGCGCTGTCGGAAAACGTCGAGGTGGAGGAAGGAGCGGTTGAGGAGACCGTTGTCGAACCAATCGAGCCGGAGCTTGTCGCTGCGGATGGCGATGAGGCAGAGGAGGACGAGCCGGACAAGACCTTAGTGAAACCCGAAGAGGAGCCGGATCTCTCACCTGCACTGGCACGCTCCCTCCATGATCTGAGGAGCAAATACAAGGACGGCCCGATCGGCTGGCTGCTCACGGAAACAACGGATGGCGGAGAGCCCATCGCCTTTGCAAATGGTTCTCCTTCGCCTGATTCCTTGGAGTTCTTCTGGCGGACGCGCGCGGGCCGCACGCTTTTCGAATACAAGGGCGAGATCCTGGAGACGGGGAAACGCTGGCTCTCGGCGGGCTCTTCAAAAATCTTCGGCTTCCTCGGTCTCGTGCTGGGTATGATCATGGTGCCGGTTTACCTGTTCTTTTTTCTCAAGGATTCCGCCTCGATCCGCGACCACTGGCACGAGTACATGCCGCTGCGCGCCTCTCACTTTAAGACCGAGCTGGTCTCCACCCTCCAGGAAATCAACGGCTATCTCATCTCCTTCTTCCGCGGCCAGGTGTTGGTGGGCGTGATCGACGGCATCCTCGTCGGCATCGCGCTATTTTTCTTCGACCTGCCCTACGCGCTCCTGATCGGAGTCTTCATGGCGATCCTCGGCATCATCCCCTACATCGGGAATATCCTCTGCCTGATACCCGCTTGTATCATCGCCTATCTCCACGCGCAGTCAGCCGAGGTGCCCTTTGGCCTGGAGCCATGGCCATACGTGGGTTGCGTGGTGCTGATTTTCGCCGGAGTTCAGCAGATCAACTCGCTCGTGACTGCCCCGAAAATCGTCGGCGATTCCGTGGGGCTGCACCCGCTCACGGTGATTTTCTCGATGTTATTTTGGTCGTTGGTGCTCGGCGGTTTCGTGGGTGCCCTGCTCGCCGTGCCGCTTTCCGCCGCCGTGAAGGTCATTTTCCGACGGTATTTCTGGGAGAGAACCCTGCGCGAGCCGGATGCTTCCGAAATCGCGGTCTAACTCGATTTTTCGGATTTTTGGGGAAAGACACGCCCCGCCTGAGGTGTTACATAGTTCCCAATGTCCGATGAAAAAGTGAAAAAACCCAAGGATGAGGATGCTGTCATACTCCAAGCCTACGCGAAGACGCGCAAGAGCCTGATCGCCCGGCTCGACAACTGGGAGGATCAGAAAACCTGGGACGAGTTTTACCAAACCTACTGGCGGCTGATCTATTCCGTGGCCATCAAGGCCGGACTGCGCCCCGAGGAGGCTTTCGACTGCGTACAGGAAACGATCCTGTCCATCGCCAAGCAGAGCAAAAAGAAACTCTACGATCCCGAGCAAGGCTCCTTCAAGACCTGGCTGATGAACATGACCCGCTGGCGCATCAACGACCAGTTCCGCAAGCGCAAGAAGGACACCGCGATGACCGGCGGGGACTGGGAGGATGAACGCAAGACCGCTGTCATCGACCGCATCGAGGATCCCAACGGCGATGTCCTTTCACGCCTGTGGGACGTGGAGTGGAAGAAAAACGTCGCCGACGCCGCCCTCGCCCGCGTCAAGGCGCAGGTCTCCCCCAAGCAATACCAGATCTTCGATTTCTACGTGATCCGCCAATGGGACGCACAGAAGGTGCAGGAAAAACTCAATGTGAGCATGGCGCAGGTCTATCTCGCGAAGCACCGCGTCGGCGCCGTGCTGAAAAAGGAGCTGGCGAAACTGGAGGACGAGATGGAATGAAACCTTAAATTCTAAACTTTAAACCTTAATCTAAGACCCTTGAAACCGGACGGTGAACGTATTTCCCCATCTTCTCTTCATTGAGGTTTAAAGCTTAGAATTTAAAGTTTTTCCCTCTTATGCCCGCCGCGAACCGCACACATCCGAACATCCCGGACCACGATGTCCTGCGCAAGATCGGCGGCGGCGCGTATGGCGAGGTGTGGATGGCGCGGGGCGTGACGGGCGCGATGCGTGCCGTGAAAGTGGTCTGGCGCGAGGACTTCGATGACGAGCGCACCTTTGAGCGCGAGTTCGAAGGCATCCTGAAATACGAACCCATTTCCCGCGACCACCCGGCGCTGGTGAACATCCTCCACGTCGGCCGCAGCCCCGACGGCGTCTCCTTTTACTACTACGTGATGGAGCTCGGCGATGACGTCGCCACCGGCCAGGAAATCAACCCCATCGAATACGAGGCGCGCACACTGCGGCCCGACGGAAAGGCCGGCGTCCGCCTGGAAACGGGCTTGTGCATCGATGTCGGTCTGCGGCTCGCGGATGCGCTCGATCACCTTCACTCGATCGGCCTCGCCCACCGCGATGTGAAGCCGTCGAACGTGATTTTCGTCAACGGCAAGGCCAAGCTCGCGGACATCGGCCTCGTCGCCGCGCGGGATCAGCGGACGTTCGTGGGCACCGAGGGATTCGTCCCGCCGGAGGGTCCCGGCTCCGCGCAGGCGGATGTCTATTCGCTGGGAAAAGTGCTTTACGAGATCGCGACGGGAAAAGACCGCCTTGATTTCCCGGAGCTGCCCGATGAGTTGCCGACCGGCCTCGAGCGGAAGCGTTGGCTGGATCTGAATCGCATTATTTGCGAGGTCTGCGAACCCCGCATCAGCAAGCGCAACATCTCCACCGCCGCAGATCTGGCCGTCGCCCTCCGCCAAATCCAGCGCGGCAAGCGCCGCCGCCACGGACTTTCGATCTGGGGCACCACGCTGGTTTTGCTCGGCTTCGCGGGATGGGCTTCCATCGAGGCACTGAAGGACAGCTCTCTTCTGCCCTGGAGGCAAAATCCAACGATGCCCGCGGAAACCACCGAATACGGTTTGCTCCGCGTGGTCACCACCCCGGAAGGCGCGGAGGTTTTCCAGGACGATGGCACTCCGGTCGGCATCACGCCCACCGAAACTCTCCGCGTCAAGGTGGGCAGTGATGTGAATTACATCATCCGAAAAAAAGGCTACCGCCCCCTAGGTGTCACCGCCGTGGTCACGCCCGGCTCGGTGAAGGATCCGATGATCATCTTCGGCGAGCTTCTCAACTTCTCCCCACCCGCCCCCGGAGAGAAATGGGAGGATCATCTTGGCATCACCTACCTGCCGCAGGGTGACGGCCATGTCAGCTCCGGCTTCGTCAACAAGCGGGTCTGGATGGATTTCCTGAAATCATCGAAACGCACACCGAACGGGGTGGAGTTCCTCACCATTTCCGAAAACGGCAAGCCTTCCGAGATCGTGCTGGCATCGCAGCCGGAAATCATTGCGTTCAGCGATTGGGTGCGCACCGGAGGCATACGCGATGGCTTCCTCACCAAGGATCACGAGGTGACGGGAGTGGTGGAGCGTTCTTTCGACGATCCGAAACTCAACGACCGGGCCCGGCGCGAGAAGCTGCTTCCGTTCCGCATTCTCGTCCGCGAAATCACCTACGGCGGTATCCAGTTGGTCAGCGATCCGCCCGGAGCCGAGGTGTATATAAACGGCGTCGCCGTGGGCGCGACGGACTCCACCCTGCTCATCCCCAAGGTGAAGCCGGGCACCGTGGAGCTGCTCCTGATCCTGGAGGGCTACAAGCCGCTCACCCTCAGAGCCAACGTCAAGGCCGGCGAGAACCTGCCGATGAACGCCCTGTTGCAGAAAAACGAAGGGGTGGTCTTCGGAAAGCCATGGCAGAACGGAATGAAAATGAAATTCGAACCCGTTTCTCAGGATCTCATGGGCGCCGTCTGGGAAACGAGGGTCAGCGATTACCAGCTTTTCCTGACCGATACGAAACGCGAGCAAGCTCCGCGCCCCGATTTTCCGCAAGGTCCCGAGCATCCTGTCGTCAATGTCTCGCGTGAAGATGCCGTCGCTTTCTGCGAGTGGCTGACGCGGCGGGAATTCGATCAGGAACGCATCGCCCAATCCCATCACTACCGCCTGCCGACGGACAAGGAGTGGAGCATCATGGCCGGCCTTGGCGACGAAGAGGGCGACGGCCCCGGACAGCGCGACGCCAACAAGCGCACCATCTATGCATGGGGCGCGAAGTGGCCGCCTCCCAATGCCGTGGCGAATTACGCGGACGCCAGCGCTGCGGCTCTGCCCGGAGTTGCCCCCGAGCGTGTCATCCCCGATTATGACGACGGCTTTCCGCACACCTCGCCGGTCGGTTCATTTTCCCCCAACGAGCTTGGCCTCTTCGATATCAGCGGGAATGTCCAGGAGTGGGTGTCCGATGATATCTCGGCCACGGCGACCAGCCCCCTAGGTGTCGTTCGCGGCGCTGGCTGGAACACTTTCATCAGGGAGAACCTCCTGCTCGGCTGGCGCAACCCAGTGCCCCCCACCTTCCGCGGTTCGTACTATGGTTTCCGCATCGTCCTTTCCAGAGGCGATCCGGCTGCGG
This sequence comes from Akkermansiaceae bacterium, assembly GCA_043747935.1. Lineage (GTDB taxonomy): Bacteria > Verrucomicrobiota > Verrucomicrobiia > Verrucomicrobiales > Akkermansiaceae > Luteolibacter. The sequence goes on along the minus strand of JAYTOE010000062.1, from coordinate 16,164 downwards.
AGAGCGGGGACGATGGCGTTTCCGTCACACCGGAAGGATAGGGTGCCGGATTTTTTCCCGATTTAGTATAATTCGCGTTTATTCGCACGCCAACACGACTAGAACTCCGCGGCAAACAAACACGACCATGGTAAGCGTCCAACTCCAATATCAGGGCGGTCTCCGCTGCTCCGCCACCCACGAGCCCTCGGGAAACGTGATCAATACCGACGCGCCCACCGACAACAATGGGCGAGGCGAGGCTTTCTCACCGACTGACCTCGTCGCCACCGCGCTCGGCGCGTGCATGGCCACCGTCATGGGCATCGTCGCGGAAAGGAAAGGCATCCCCCTCGAAGGCATGCGCATCGAAGTCCGCAAGCACATGTCCGAGGATGCGCCGCGCCGCATCTCGCGCATCGAGCTCGATCTCCACATGCCCGTCCCCGCCTCCCACCCCGAGCGCAAGCTGCTGGAAAGCGCCGCCCGCGGCTGCCCCGTCCACCATTCCCTCCATCCGGACATCGAGACCGTCTTCAACTGGATTTGGGCTTGAAATCCTTGATCCCCATCCATTTTTTACCTTCTAACAAACCATGCACAACATCCTCATCATCGGAGCCGGCGGAGTCGGCAGCGTCGTCGCCCACAAATGCGCCATGCTTCCCGAGACCTTCGGCGAAATCACCCTGGCCTCCCGCACCCTTTCGAAATGCGATGACATCGCCGCCTCCGTGAAAAAGCGCACCGGCCGCGTCATCGCCACCGCCAAGGTCGATGCCGACAACTCCGACGAAACCGCCGCGCTCATTGCGAAAACCGGCGCAAAGCTGCTCATCAACGTCGCCCTCCCTTATCAGGATCTCAACCTCATGGACGCCTGCCTCAAGGCCGGCATACCCTACATGGACACCGCGAACTACGAGCCGCTCGATGTCGCGAAGTTCGAGTATTCCTGGCAGTGGGCCTATCAGGAAAAATTTGAAAAAGCCGGCCTTTCCGCGTTGCTCGGCTCCGGCTTCGACCCCGGTGTCACCAACGTTTTCACCGCATGGGCGCTGAAGCACCATTTCGATGAGATCCACACCCTCGACATCATCGATGTGAACGGCGGCGACCACGGACGCGCCTTCGCCACGAACTTCAACCCGGAGATCAACATCCGCGAGGTCACCGCCGAGTGCCGCCACTGGGAGGACGGGAAATTCGTCGAGACCGCGCCGATGTCCCGGCACCAGCCCTTCACCTGCCCGGACGGCGTCGGCACCTACGAGATTTACCGTATGTATCACGAGGAGCTGGAATCGTTGGTGAAACACATCCCCACGATCAGACGCGCGCAGTTCTGGATGTCGTTTTCCCAGAACTACATCAACCACCTTCAGGTTCTCCAGAACGTCGGCATGACCCGCATCGATGAAGTGGAATACAACGGCGTCAAGATCGTCCCTCTCCAATTTCTCAAGGCCGTCCTGCCCAACCCCGGCGATCTCGGCGAGACGACGAAGGGCAAAACCTGCATCGGCAACGTCATCACCGGCACCAAGGGCGGCGCTCCGAAGGCGATCTACATCTACAACATCTGCGACCACGAGGCCTGCTTCGCAGAGGTCGGCTCGCAGGCGATCTCCTACACCACGGGCGTCCCCGCCATGATCGGCGCGAAACAGATGCTCTCCGGCGGGTGGGATAAACCGGGCGTCTGGAACATCGAGCAGCACGACCCCGACGCCTTCATGGCGGATCTGAATGAAAACGGCCTGCCTTGGCAGTTCATCGAGCTCACCCCGGAGCAGGCCGCCCATTTCGAGGTCGCTGCAGGTGGCTGAGTTCCAAGGTATTGCGGCATTTCGTGAAATTCTAAAAAATCACGCCCCTGCGGTTACATAGTATTGCGAAAAATGCGCGGGAATCGGAATTTTCGCTTGTATCGAGAAATCACTGGGACAAAGTGACTCCGTGCGCACCACACAAAAACTCCTCACTTTCGCCGCATCTCTGGGACTACTGGCCGGCGCGGCGCAAGCCCAGACATCCGCCGTTGTTTTCGTCTTCTCCTCAAATTCGAATGGAAACTACCGGCAACTCGCCTCAGGAGGGATCTTCGAGGGCGGTTCATTCAACATCAACGCCCGTGACGGCAATTTCTTCTTCGACGGCTGCCACTCGCCGTTTTTCTACACGCCCAGCATTCCCTGCCCGCTGGGTGCCACCGGTTTTGTGTCTCGCGGACTTGACAATGATCCGCTGTTGCGGGGACTGGGGCCCTATTTCAGCGTAACTGAGATCGCACAAGCGATTCTGCTCGCTCCGTTCGCGCCTCAGAGTGCTCTGTTGGTGTCAGCACCGCCGTCTCTGCTGCCCCGCCCTCTTCTCGGCTTTGAGGACAGGAGCCTGAGCGTTTTCTACAACCTCCAAACCAACTTCATCCGGCAATATCCGATCACTGTTTATGCATACCAGCGCGGTTACACGGCGGCGGAGCGCTCTCGATTCGATGGCGAGGTGGTTCCTGGAACTTACCGCTACAACTTTGCCAGCCTCCGCAACCCGGGTGTCCCTCAGATCTTGGAGATAAACCAATTCCCGATGCTTGACGGATTTAGGAAAGTCAACAATCAGCCACGCGGGCTGAGGTTCCTCGATTTCACTTTTGATGCGGACGGCTTCGCATTGCTGGATCCTTTCCTCATCAACACCCTCCGGTGGGAAGGCAACACCCAAAGCTTCATCGCGGCGGCGGCGGATGACCTTTACCTTTCGATTAAACAACTCACCAACCCGCTTGATCCACTCTCGGCTCCTGATCTCGCTGCGGTGCCCCTCTTTCCGGGCTTCACCGCGAACGTCGAATCGCGGGTGATCCTTCCAACTCCTCTGGACACCAGCTACATCCTGCCTCCGAACTTCGTCATGCCCGGCGAAACAGGCTTGCTCGACCTAGAGTTCGTGATCAACAGGCCGACATCGACCGTCATCTTTGAGAGCGCCGTCCGCCGCTTCCGCATTCCCGTGAGGATGATCAATGCCTTCCCAAGCGCCATGCTCGCGAGCGTGCCTCCCGGCACTACCGCCCAGCAAATGTCGGCAGATGCCGATTTCGACGGTGACGGCGTTAACAACTTCAGCGAGTGGGCCTTCGGTTCCAACCCTTCGCGGCGTGACAGCGTTCCCGTCTCACCTGCTCTCCGCAGCGTATCAACCGCCGGACCGGTTCTTCTGGAAGCATCCGGAGAAACCGGGGCTGCTAATGCCCTCGAATATGTCCTTCCCAAGGTCAAAAACCCCGTTCCAAGGCTGAAGTATTCGATCGAATACAGCGAAGATCTGGAAACGTGGGACGCGATCAGGTCCGATGACCCGGCATGGGTTCTGGTAGACCGCATAGGTGAGATGAAGGTCACCAGCTCCTCTTCCAACCCGAAGATCGGCGGTTTCTTCCGCGCAAAAGTCGAAGTCGCCAACTGACCGTTTTCCGGAGTTTTTTCAGCCGCGCATTTCCGAAAGGGTGCGCGGCTTTTTCTTTGGGTGGACTAGCTTAGGTTCGTGTAAACCACCTGGACGTCATCGTCTTCCTCGATTTTGTCGAGCAAAGCCTCGACATCCTCGATCTGCGCTTCGGTGAGCTCGATAGGCTGCGTAGGTAGGCGCTGGAGACCCGCTTTGGCGGGCGTGATACCCGCGGTCTCGATGGCTGCGCAGAGGCTGGAGAAGGATGTGTAATCGCCGATCGCCGAAACCACACCGTCATCCACCAAGAGCTCCTCAAGTCCTGCGTCGATGAGTTCGAATTCCAGCTCCTCCAAGTCTTTCCCATTCGGCACCGGAAACTCGATGACGGATTTGCGGGTGAACATGAAATTGAGCGCGCCGCTCGGGACGATTTCACCGCCGTTTTTGCCGAGGATCACCTTCAGGTTGCCGATCGAGCGGTTCGTGTTGTCGGTGGCGCACTCGATGTAGAACTGCGAGCCGTGCGGCCCCTTCGCCTCATAGACCACCTCGGTGATCTCGGAGGCGTCCTTGCCGGCCGCGCGCTTCACCGCGTTCTCGATGTTCTCCTTGGAAAGGTTCGCCGCCTTCGCGTTCTGGATCGCGACGCGGAGTGGCGCGTTGGATTCCGGATCCGGCCCGCCGTTCTTCGCGGCGATGGTGATGGACTTTGCCAGCTTGGGGAAAATTTTCGACATCGTCGCCCATCGCGACTCCTTCGCCCTCCGCCTGCACTCGAAATGCCTGCCCATGCCTGCGGTCAGTTGGTCACGCGCATCGGCATGAGCACGTAAAGGAAAGATCCGTCGATGCGGAGCACGCCGGGGCTCATCTCATCGATGAGGTCGAGGTAGACGTTGTCCGTGTCGAGAGCGCGCAGCGGGGCTTGCAGGAACTCCGGATTGAAGGCGATCTGCATGTCCGGCCCGGTATAACCCACTTCGAGCGTTTCCTGCGCCTCACCGACATCCGGCGAGTTCGCGGTGACCTCGATCTGGTTCTCCGTGAAAATGAGCTTCACCGAGTTCGACTTGTCGGAAGAAAGCAGCGAGACGCGGCGAACGGTCTCAAGCAGATGCTCGCGGGCGATAACGACTCGCTCGTTGCTGTCACCGGGGATCACTTGGCGGTAGTTCGGGTAGTTGCCCTCGATCAACTTGCTGGCGAGGAACGTGTCGCCGACGGTGAAGGAGATCTGGCTGTCGCTGAGTTTCACCTCGACCTCGCCGGAATCCCCGAGCAGGCGCTGGATTTCCTGAACCGCCTTCGAAGGGATGATCACATCCGTCTCATGCGAGGCGGGGAACTCCAGATCCATGTCCGCCATCGCGAGGCGGCGTCCGTCCGTCGCGACAAGCGCGAGCTTGCCTTCGCGGAACGAGGCGAAGATGCCGTTGAGCACGTAGCGTGTCTCATCGGTGGAGATCGCGAACGCGGTCTTTTTCAGGCCGTTCTTCAGCTCCGCCTGCGGGATCTTGAAGGTCTTTGCGCCGTCGAAATCAGGCAGGGGAGGGAACTCGGAATCGCTGAGGCCGATGATCTTGAAAGTCGATGGGCCGCTTTTGATGGTCGCGTAATTTTTCGCGTCCACAGTGACCTGCACCTCGCTGGAGGGGAGTTCCTTGACGATGCTGACGAGGCGTTTCGCGGGAAGCGTGGTTGCTCCCTCTTTTTCGACCGATGCCTCTACCGAACCGGTGATGCCGACATCAAGGTCGGTGGTCGTGAAAATCAGCCGACCGCCTTTGGCTACCAAAAGCACGTTCGACAAAATAGGCAGGGTGGTGCGTGAGCTGACCACGTGCTGCACTTTTTGCAAACCTTCCAGGAAAACGTCTTTCGAGATAGTGAACTTCATAACTAGGGCGCAATCGCTTAACGCGAGTTTCCGCTTTAGTCATCTCTTGGCAAGCACTCAGTCATGGAGAATCCAAGATATTTGTGGGGAGAACACAAGATATGGTGGTGGGATCGAAATACGGCACATTTTACGGATCGCCATGCTGGCATTTTCCGCCTCACCGCAGGGCGGAGAGCGCGGATGTTTTCCCGCAGGAACCGTCTGCTGCCACGGCATTGATGATCCTGATCCTCATCGACTTCCGCTTACCGGGAAGCGGATCTTGGCTTCATGCAGGTATGAACCACAGGCCACGGGTATTTTTTTGAGAAAAATCTGATCCGGATGCCTCTGTTCCAGCGGACTATAATTGTGGTCGTAACCACGCCAACCAACGAAACCAAGCCAATGAAAATTCCATCCACCACTACATTCGCCGCACTTGTGGCACTCACCGCCCATCCTGCCGCTTTCGCCCAGGACGAAGCGGTAGCCGTCTCGCCGGAACCGCTGATCTGCATCGCGCTTCCATGCGAGGAAATCCTGATTGAAGAACCCATCATCATCGTGTGCCCCGGCCTGGATGAAGGTTTGGATGCCGTTGATCCGGTTGTGGATGTCGAGGAGCCGACGGGCAAGGACGAGGAAGTGGTAACCGAAGAGGAAGTGGTAACCGAAGAGCTTACCGATACCGAGGTCGTGGAGGTTACCACCGAGGAAGAGGGATCGGAGCCCGGTAACGGCGTGGAAGTCGTCGAATGGCAGGACGGCGTGCCGATCGAATGGGTCAAGCGCGGCGGCGGAGAGCTCGATAACCCGGATGTGATGTTCTACAGCTCGGCAGGCGGGCCTATTCTGCAAAACATGGCGGGCGGCCCCATCCGGACGGCCGATCCATCCACGGGTGACACCGCTACCCGCGTGCTGAACCAAGGCGAATCGGCGGCCGATATCGAAGGCACCGTATCCGGCGGAGCTGGAGTTGCAAAAGCCGCGAAGAAATCCACTGTCGCTATCGTCAAACAGGGGCGTGTTTTCCTCCGCTAATTCTTAGGGACGCTTCCCCAACCTATCCGAAAGGCCGCCAGTAACCCTGGCGGCCTTTTTCGTACGTTTGTCCGATGGCTCCCCTTTTCGTCACCACGGCGATCAAGCTAGGGGACATCCAAGCCCGCTATCCCTTTGGGGCAGGGCTCGGTTCATGAATCGAAGAATTCCAACCACGGAGGACACAGAGAACACGGAGGTCTTGGTTCGAAACCCTTAGATGTTGTAGGAAGCCCTCTGTGTTCTCCGTGTCCTCTGTGGTGAAATCCCCAACTGGCCGGGTTCTCAATCCCTAGACTGATCGCCCTGCCTCATGTGCTTACCTTTGCCTGCGGAGTGCCCCAGCCGTGAGTAATCATCCGTCAAAGGTCATTTCGATCAACACCCCGTGGCGTAAGGCTAACGGGGACCGATCAGGATCGTGTTTCTCGCGGAAGGAGCCGCGGGGTTTCCTATCTTGCCATTGGTCAGGATGAACGAGGTGGGCAGGATACCTTTGGTTCCCAGTTCGAAGTCGATGGAAACGGCTTGTTGGGATTCGTTCGGCGGGAGTTGGCCGACGAGGACGGGCACCTCGCTCGTCTCCGTGGCGACCCAGAGAAAGTTACCCATATCCTCCTCGGGTTCCGGCAGACCGGCGACCACGATGGCTCCTTCATCGGTGACAGGATCATAGATCGGGATGGCGGCGGCAGTCGCGGTGCCGCTCGCGGCGGCGGTCTCATCCGGGGCGGAAACTTCCGAAGGGTCGCCGACCATCGGGGATATGCCGGCCAATGCGTCGGCAACGCGTGAGGTTAGGGCCGGGGCATCTTCTTCGATGGTTGTTTCGTCTTCGTCGGAGGATGGCGGCGGAGCCATGGTCATCATGACCGGCCATGACCGGCCGGGGACGAACTCGAAGCGTTTCCGGTCGCGGTTGGCGACACTTTCCAACTTTTCCCGAAGCACGGAGACCTCTTGGATCAGTTTCATGGTTTCGCCCTTTTTGGCGGCTTTTGTCTCACTGCCGCCTGCGGCACCGTCGGATGTTCCCGATGCGGCAAGGGCAGGGGCTTCCTCCCCCGGGATCCGCGCTGCTTCTGGTTTCCTTTCCGCAGGCGCGCCCGCAGGGGTTGCCCTTGCATCCGCCTGTGTTTGGCGTGTGGTGCTGCGAGCCGCGCGAGGGTTATGGCTCACCACCAGAAGCAGCGCCAGCGATGCCGCGATCGCCCATCCGGAAATCCCGAGCCAGTTCACAGGCCGCTTGCGCAGCAGTCCGAGACGAGCCTGCAGGCGCTCGAAATCGCCGGCTCGGGTTGGCAGAGGTTTCACCTGCGAAACGGCCACGGCCGCCGCCAGCGCGTTGATTTCCCGGTAAGCATGGCGCAGATCGGCGCTTTCCCGCAAGGCATCATCGAAAGCGGCGGACTCTTCGGCATCCAGCATGCCAAAAGCCCTCCATGCGGCGGATTCGTGTGGATCAGAATTCATTTCGTGACAGGTGTTGGCGGACTTTTACAAGGGCGCGGCGCAGGCGGTGTTTCACCGTGCCGAGGGGCGTGCCCAACTGGGCGGAAATTTCAGATTGGGTGTATTCTAGGAAAACGGCGAGTTCGAGGCACTTGCGTTCATCCTCATCAAGCAAATCCAAGGCCGAACGCACGCGCCGCCAATCGTCTTTGGCCATCACATTGGGATCCTCCGTTTTCTCGGAAGGAGCAAACAGGTGAAGCGGCACGACGCGCGCGGAGTCCCGTTTGCCGCGGTGCCGGTAGCGGAGCCGATCAATGCAGTAACCGCGAAGCACCGCGAACGCCCATGCGAACGGCGGAGACTGGAGAACGTCATAATCCGCCGAGCGGTGCCAGATCCTCACAAAGGTATCCTGAACGGCCTCTTCGGCTTCGTGATGGTCTCCCAGAATCCGTAAGGCACTTCCCAATAGGACCGGCGCCCATATTCCGTGGATTTCCGCCAGCGCGGCCGCATCGCCCTTGGCCATGCGGCCGATCAGCGCCACGGCGTCACCCATGCGGTCTTCGCCCACAGCGGCCTCCGGATTCCGGAGTGGAGGGAAATCGGACTCGGTCATGGGGTGGGGAATGGACATGGGAAATCCCGGGCGGCAACCCGTGCCACACATGCATGATCCGTCGTTTTGCGGTGTTTGGTTCACACAAACTGGATCGACACGCCGTTTTTTTTGCATCTGCGGAAATTGCCCGGGAAGACAGTCCCACCTCAAGCAGGGTGATCAAGTTAGGGAGAAAAGGAACCGCGAATGAACGCGAATGGACGCTAATCTTGGGTTTTTGGGAATGTTTTGCGGAAAAATTCGAGATCATATCCCCCGTATCCTATTTTCCGAAACCACATGGATCGGATTCGCGTTTATTGGCGTCCATTCGCGGTTGGATCTTCGGGAATTTGGACAGGTTTTTCCGTAGCTTGATCGCCATGACATCTCAAGCCGAAATTTCGCCTCGCCGCAGGGCGGGAGGTGCGGATAGTTTCCCCGCATGAACCGCCTGCTGCCCACGGCATTGATCGTCCTACTCCTCATCGCCTTCCGCATCGTCGGCAGCGCGTTCCCGGAAACACTGCCGAATTTCCAGCCGCTCGCCGCCCTGTTTTTCTGCGGCGCATTGATGGCGAAAGGCTGGCGCGGCTGGGCGATCCCGCTCGCCGCCTGGCTCGTGACCTATCCCGCGCCGACGATCCTTTCCGGGAACTCCGGCTACCTCGTCCCGGCGGAAATCCTCACCACCGGTGTCGCGTTTGCGGCCACTTATTTCATCGGGAAAAAGTTTTCCGAAGCGGGCTTCACCGCGCTGCTCGGCGGTTCCCTCGCCGCAGCCCTCGCCTTCCACCTCATCACCAACGGAGCCGCATGGATCGGCGATCCCCGCTACGCCAAAACCGCCGAAGGCCTCTGGCAATCGCTTTGGACCGGCCCTGTCGGCAGCGCGATACCAAGCTGGGTGTTCCTGCGCAACATGACCGCCGCGAACCTCATCTTCACCGCGATCTTCCTGTCCGCGCGTTTCGCCCTGCCCCGGTTCTCTGCCCAACCCCAACCCACCGCCGCCAGATAAAACTTGCCGCCGCCGCCCTCTGCTCCTAACCAAGCCCCGGTCTCACCGCATCCCCGCACAATATGTCCGCCCTCGATTTTGCCTCCTCGCCGATCAACCAATCGCTTACCGCCGAAAATAAGATTGAGATCTATTCCCTGATGGTGCGGATCCGGCGCTTCGAGCAGGTCGCTTTGGCAAACTACCAGAAGCCCGGCCGCATGGGCGGCTTCCTCCATCTTTATATCGGCCAAGAGTCGGTGGCCGTCGGCACACTGTCGCTCCGTGGCGAGAACGACCACAACATCACCGCCTACCGCTGCCACGCGCACGCCCTCGCATCGGGCATGAACATGAACGAGTGCATGGCCGAGCTTTACGGGAAAGCGACCGGCTGCTCGAAAGGCAAGGGCGGCTCGATGCATTTCTTCGCGCCGGACAAGAACTACTGGGGCGGCCACGGCATCGTTGCCGGGCAGACGCCGCTCGGTCTCGGGCTTGCCTACGGCGTGAAATACCTCGGCAAGGAAGGCTGCTGCCTCTGCTTCCTCGGTGATGGCGCGGTCAACCAGGGCGCGTTCCACGAGTCCCTCAACATCGCCTCGCTTTTCGGCATTCCGGTCATCTATGTGATCGAAAACAACGGCTATTCGATGGGCACCTCGCAGAAGCGCTCCTCCGCCTACAGCGGCTGCCTCGCCCAGCGCGCCGAGGCCTACGACATCGAGTGGGATGTCATCAACGGCTCCGACATCTACGAAGTCCGCGCGAAAACGCACATCGCCATGGAGCGCGCGCGCAAACAGCATAAGCCCACGGTTCTTGAGATCGATACCTACCGCTACTACGGCCACTCCGTCGCCGACTCCAAGCACAAGGGCGGATACCGCACCCCCGAGGAGATCGAGGAATACAAGAAAAGCCACGATCCGATCAGCGTCTTCCGCAGCAAGCTCATCGCGGAAGGCATCCTCAACGACGCGCTGGTCGAGGAGATCAACACCAAGGCCAAGGCGGAGACCGATGCTGCCGTGACTTTCGCCGAGGAATCCCCCGCTCCGACCATCGCGGATATCGCTACCGATGTGTATTGGGAGACCGACAACAACACCGAGGCCTCGAAAATCGGCCACCACTTCTTCGCCTAATCCCCTAATCTCCAATTTCCAATCCCTTTTTCCCATGCGCACCATGACCTACCGTGAAGCCCTCCGCGAGGGGCTCGATGAGGAACTCGCCCGCGACGAAAACGTTGTCATCATGGGCGAGGAAGTCGCCCAGTACAACGGAGCCTACAAGGTCACCCAAGGGCTCTGGGAAAAATGGGGCGACAAGCGCATCGTCGATACGCCGATCTCCGAGGCTGGCTTCATCGGCATGGGCATCGGTGCTTCCATGCTCGGCGTGCGCCCGGTGATGGAGCTGATGTTCTGGTCGTTCCACTCCGTCGCCTTCGACCAGCTCGTCAACAACGCCGCCTGCGTCCGCTACATGTCCGGCGGCCTTTGCAACTGCCCCATCGTCGTCCGCGGCCCTGCCAACGGCGGCACCAACGTCGGCGCGACACACTCCCACATCCCCGAAGGCCTCTTCGCCGCCTTCCCCGGCCTCAAAGTCTGCTCCCCCGCGACTCCCGCTGATGCGAAAGGCCTCATCAAGGCCTCGATCCGCGACAACGACCCTGTCTATTTCATGGAGAACACCCTCCTCTACGGCATGACCGGCGAAGTGCCGGATCCCGCCGATGGTGATTTCGTCATCCCGCTCGGAAAAGCCGACCTGAAACGCGAGGGCACCGACATCTCCCTCATCGCCCACGGCCGCTCAGTGATCCATTGCCTCGAAGCCGCCGAAACGCTCCAAAAAGAGCACGGCATCAGCGCCGAAGTCCTCGACCTCCGCTCGATCCGCCCGCTCGACGTGGACGCGATCCTCGCAACCGTCGCCAAGACCCACCGCGTCGTCCTCGTCGATGAATCGAAACCCTTCGGCGGCGTTTCCGCCATGGTCTCCCACCTCATCCAGGAACACGCCTTCGACGAACTCGACGGCCCGATCAAGCGCGTCTGCACCATCGACGCCCCCGCGATCTACTCCCCGCACGTCGAGAACGACCAACTCCCGAACCCCAAGCGGATCGTGGAGAAGGTGCTTTCGATGATCTGATTTACGGTGCCTCCATGTCCACCGTTCCCACCCATTCGAAGACCATCGGCTACCTCCTGTGGATCTTCGGGTTCACCGGTGCCCACCGTTTCTACTTCGGGAAACCCGTCACGGGAGCGATCTGGTTTTTCACCCTCGGCCTCCTCGGCATCGGCTGGATCATCGACCTTTTCCTCATCCCCTCGATGTCGCGCAACGCCGCCTCACGCTACTCCACCGGCCCCATCGATTACTCGGTCGCGTGGATCCTCCTCACTTTCCTCGGCCTCTTCGGCATCCACCGTTTCTACATGGGGAAAATCCTCACCGGCATCCTGTGGCTCATCAGCGGCGGCCTGTTCGGCATCGGCTGGCTCTACGATTTCTGCACGCTCAACGGCCAGATCAACGAGCGCAACCAGGCTCCTTCCTGATGTGATTTTTCACCGCGCGGAGCAGCCCTGTTGCCCATTTTACAAAGCCTTTACTGACAGGTACGGCGGAACCTGTGAAAACGGGCGTTATGAAAGCAGCCCTCATCGCCAGTTTGTGCCTAGGTTCGTTTGCGCATGCCCTTGAGGTTCATGAGTGGGGGACTTTCACGGTGCTCTCCGGATCCGCCGGCAATCACATCCCTTGGTATGCCGGTTACGAAGATCTCGCCCGGCTGCCGGATTTTGTCAGTCCTGGGATCATGTCAAAATCTGGTGCGGCGAAAATCCGGATGGAGACCCCGGTGATCTACTTTTATCCCGAAAAGGAAATGAAAGTTTCCGTGGATGTTTCGTTCGAAAGCGGCACGGTCACCGAGACCTTTCCGCACACAAGCGGTGATGTGATTCGAGTCGATCCGTTCACCGGAATATTGGTTCGGGGCAAATGGACGGGAACCCTTCATCCGCCGACCGACAAGAAAGCTTTGGCGCATATCCCGGCGATTAAGGAGTCCGCCCACGCTGAGCCATATGGAGCCGCCCGCGAGGTGCCCGATGCATGGATTTTCGAATCCGATCTCAAGGAGATTCCCGGCCTCAAAGATCAGCCGCATTTCCCGCAGATGGAGAAATTCATTTTCTACCGTGGAGCCGGGAACGGGTTTATTCCCGTAACCGCCGCGATGAGTGGTGAAACCGCGACGATTACGAACTACTCCGATAGCGCACTACCTTTCGGGGTCGCCCTGCGGGTTCGCGATGGCAAAGCCGCTTGGGTATCCGTCTCACCCATCGCGGGCAAAACAACAGATGGCACTCCAGCGATGAACCAAACGCAAATCACATTTCCCAAACCGGATCGCTCGATGGATGAGGTCGAGTCCGAGTTGGCGGGGGAGTGGAAAAAAGCCTTGGCGGCGGACGGGCTGACCTCGGCGGAAGCCTCTGCAATGGTCGAGACGTGGCGCAAAACCTGGTTCCGCGAAAACGGCGACAGGATCCTCACGCTCGTCCCCCGCAACACCATCGATGCCCTGCTTCCGCTCAAAATCACACCGGCTCCCGCCAAGACCGAGCGGGTCTTCGTCGCGCGCATCGAGATGCTTGCCCCTGAGCGGGAGCAGGCATTGGTCGCGCTGCTGAACTCCAGCGAGGAAACGGGAGAGGCGAGTTTCGCGGAGTTTGAAAAGCTCGCGCTCGGGCGCTTCGCAAACGGCGCTTTGGAGAGCGCCATCCAGATTCAAAGCGGGAAAATGCGGGAGAAGTTTTTCGCCTACGGGCGCTTTGCAGAAAGCCGGGGAACCTCGCAGCGCTGAGCATGATAAGGTTCGCTCCCCAACCAAGGCACCCGGATGGTGCACGCCACGCATTCCGCTTGATTTGCGGAATGCGACCCTCTTACTAGGACACCGAATGAAAAAGCCGCTCTGCATGATCCTGGGTTTTGCCTTTTGCCTCAGGCTGGCTGCGGAGAGCACGCCGGAACCGTGGCGGAATCAGGACGAATTCAGCGACACGCAGCTTGAAAAGGTGCTTTCGCTCTACCGTGAAGGCAAACGCGCTGAGGCGCTGCAACAGCTGGATTCCAGCATGCTTTTGGCGGAAGAGGAGTTCGGCAATTCCGGATTCCTTTACGGGAAGGTCTGGACGGAAGCCCAGATCCGCTCGGGAAGCGCCGACGAGGAATGGGGGCTGGACCTGTTCCTCCGTCTGCTGGGCACAAGCGACGGGAACGCCCACGAAACGGATCACCTCATCTACGGCAACATCTGCGGGAAACTGCGCTCCGTAGGGAGGATCACGGATGCCCGCGAACTGGCCGCCCGCCAACAAGCCAGCCTCGCGAGATTCGCCCGGATCGATACGGTGAACCGCCCCTATAAGGATCTCGGGCCATTGTTCAGTTTCCTGCCGGATGCACGCAAAAGGGATTTCCCGATGCGGGAAACGGATGTGGATCCGGATGCCAAATCCGGCGACCGCCTGCTGGACTATCCGAGGATGTATGCGGTCAACGAAGGCGCCACCGCGGCGCTGGATGTCGGCGATTGGGTGCGGGCCGCAGAGCTTTACCGTTGGTTTGCGGACTATGCTACCGCCTATTGCAAGCACAGCACGCCGCGCACCCACGAAGTCACGCGGCACTCCCTCACATCCTACGGTAACCTCGCGGCCATCTGCAGCTGGCACGGATTCCCGGCCGACGCCGAGGCAAGTTACGAGGAATTCATCGCATTGGTCAGCCAGGACGGTTATCCGGTGGAGGATGGCGTAATCTCCAATGCCATCTTGAGCCAGCTGGTCATACGGATCGAGCTCGGCACATTGCCGGAAAATGCCGTTCAGATCGCGGAAGAGGCTGCTGACACGATCGAGGCCTTCACCTATTACGGCCGCCCGACCAAGTTCGCCTCAAGGATCCGGGTCGCGCGGATCCATCATGCGACGGGAAACAGGGCACGCGCCTGGGAGATCATCAACGAACTCGCCGCGAAAGCGAAAGCCGACGTGAACCCGCATTACCAGATGATGATTCTCAGCCCGATGATCGATTTCGCGCTTGATGAGGGAGGGACGCATCCCGAACTGGAGTCATGGCTGATCCGCCTGCTCAACTTCGAACGATCCATGGGCAACAAGTTCCACGAACTGCCTCTTTACGAGAAATACGCGAAATTCCTGCGGCTCAACGGCCGCCTGCGCGAGGCGGCGGACATCATGCGGGAGGCCATCCGCCTTTCGGTCGCTATGAACGTCCCGCACCGTACTGGAAAAAACCGGATACTCCTCGCGGAAATTCTCGAATCCATCAAGGAGCTCGAGGAGGAAGAATCACGCAAAGTCGACCTCCAGCCCATGTCCAGCCGATCCGTGGTCGTGCGGGGAAGCGTTGCCTATGGCCGGTTCTTCGTCACGAACCCATCCACGCTGAAAAAGGGAGGAACCCTCAAGATGATCGGATCCATCGCGGATGACAGCCGAAGCGGTGCAGGCCAGCTCACCGTCTCGCTTGATACGGCCGTCGCGGTGAAAACGATCGAACGTCCCGTCGTGCTCGATCCCGGTGCGAGCTGTGTGGTGGACGTCAGCGGGCATGGCGGACAGGAGGATGTGGAGACAGGATTTTCCTGCATCTGGCTCGAGCACGGCGAGCCCGTTTCCGAAGGGATCTGGGTCTACAAGACATCCGAAGTTGCCACCAGAACCACCGTGGTGGATGCGCACGCTGTGCGGATCAGCCCGTTTTACCTCATTCCCATCCGCCACATGATCCAGCGCACCGCGAATATAGGAACCGGCGAGAATGTGGATTTCAGGATCATGGCCTCCGAGCCGATGAGGATCGAGGTTTACGACAGCACCGGCACGAAGCTCATCTGCGTGGACGCGAACGGAGACGGAGATTTCTCGGGCAAGGGGGATCTGGTGTATCAGGATCTGAACGGCAACGGACATCCTGATCTAGGATTGGGTGAAGGCGATACCCTCGCGTCCCTGACCATGTATGTGGATCCCGGGCAGGTGGAAGCGGCAGACCGCGATGTTTCGCGGGAAGTTTCCATCTCATTGCTTGAAGGTGGGGAGTGGCGCTTGGATGCCGTCGATGTGATCAAGTGAGCGGCGGTCCTGCGATCACATCCCACCGGCCATGCCACGTTCCGGTTCTTCTGCTGAACGGGGATAAAGTCCGGGTTTTCCCCCTTTGACAATCCCGGCGCCGCGAACCACGCTCGCCGCGAACCTCTTTTCCACGAAACATCATGTCCTACGATCTCATTGTCATCGGTGGCGGCCCGGCCGGGTACGTCGCAGCCATTCGCGCCGCTCAGCACGGGAAAAAAGTAGCCTGCGTTGAGGCGGATCGCGCCGGCGGCACTTGCCTGAACTGGGGTTGCATCCCTACCAAGGCGCTCCTGAAAAACGCCGAGCTTTACCAGACGCTCATGCACAAGGCGGGCGAGATGGGAATCTCGATCCAAGGACTTTCCTACGATTGGAGCGCGGTCGTCGGTCGCTCGCGCAAGGTTTCGGATCGTCTCGCCGGCGGCATCGAGTTCCTTTTCAAGAAGAACAAGGTCGATTACATCCGCGGCTTCGGCTCCATCGAGGGCGAGGGCAAGGTGGGCGTGAAAGCGACCGACGGCTCCACGCAGATCCTTGAAGGCAAGGC
>JAYTOE010000061.1:0-8966 GCA_043747935.1 Akkermansiaceae bacterium | reverse complement strand
GGCTACCGCAGCTTTGAATTGCTGCAAATCACTCTATTCCATACACTTGGAAAACTTCCCGAACCAAAATTCACCCACAGATTTTGCTGAAGAGCCAATATAATCGATGTGTTCTACGCAGATCGCCACTGGGAATTCAAGTGCCATTTTCAGATGTTTGCCGCACGGGGGATGGGATGCTCGTTATCGAGGATTAGGTTGGATCACAAACAGCGTGCCATCGCCGCCTGCAATGATGATGCGACCCTGGGCATATACGGGCGAGGCGGTGAGATCTTCTCCCAAATCGAGGCGCCAGAGCTCGGTGCCGTCGGCGGGGTTGGCGGCGTAGAGGCGGCCGTCGCTGGAGCCGAAGACGATTCCATCGTCGAAGGCGATGGGCGAGCTTTCGACGCGGCCGCCGGTTTTGAAAGTCCAGGCGCGGGTGCCGTCGGCGCGTTTCACGGCGTGGAGGGATTTGTCGCGGGAGCCGATGTAAACATTCCGGTCATCGGCGGCGGGAGCGGTGAAGAAGGGGAAGTCGTTGGCTTGGTAGATCCACGTCGGTTTTTGGGAATCCGCTTCGGCGGCGACGAGCTGGTTGGCGTGATTGCCGCAGTAAACCGCCGTGCCGACAGTGGCTACGGAATTGGTGATCTGGGCGTCCGTCTCGATTTTTCTCACGAGCTTCCCATCAGCAAGATTCAGGATGTGGATGACCTGGTCGCAACCGCCGAAGGCGATGAGGCGACCGTCGATGACCGCCGGGGTGCCGTTGACGAAATCGGAGGTTTCGTAAGTCCAGACGATGGAACCGTCCTCGGCGCGCAGGCAACGGGTGATGCCGTCGTAGCCGTTGACGAGCACCCACTCGGCCTTGCCGTCAGGGCTGGTGACGACGGTAGGAGCCGAGGAAAACTTGTCGCTGCCTTCGATCGACCAAAGCTTGTCTCCCGTCTTGAGGTCGAGCGCGTAGAAATGCTTGTCGCCCGAGCCGATGAAAACCTTTCCGTTCGAAATCGCGGGCGCGGCTTGGATCGTATCGCCGGTTTCCATTTTCCAGCGGAGTTTCCGGGATTCGAAATCGATGCAATAGAGGATGCCCATCGCATCGCCGACGAGGATGGCACCATCGGCGACGGCGGCTTCGGCGGAGCCGGGGGATTCGAGTGGGAAAGTCCACTCGATCACCGGGGCTTTGGGGACGGCGGCGTGCACCCGGCCTTGGAGCGAGGGGCTGCCGCGGGTGATGGGCCAATCGGTTCTTGGCGCTGCGGCAGTGATGGGGGCGGGTTCTGGAGAGGTTGAATTCTTGGTTTTTTCGCAGGATGGCAGGAAGAGGGCGGCAAGCAAGAATGGGAGCGAGACGCTCCCATAACGGCCTGGAGCGAGACGCTCCAGCCACGGTGAGAGGATAGAATTCATGGGCTGAAGGCGGAGTGGTAGAGAGTGGTGATGGTGGCGTGGTCGAGCGGGACTGGATTGAAGCGGCCGGTCCATTGGTGGGCGGCGGCTTCGGCGAGTTCTGGGATGGCTGTGAGGGGGATTTCGGGCTTCGGAAAGCCCGCGAGGCTGATGGTTTTTTCAAGCCATGCGATGAGCGGTGATCCGAGGTCGCGGGCGAGTTTCCGGTAGATCGCGGAGATTTCCGGGACGCTTTGGTTGAGGCGGATCACGTGGGGGAGCATGATCGTGACAGCGAGTCCGTGGGGGATGTTGAAAAGGGCGGTGAGCGGGTTGGCGGTGGCGTGGGCGGCTCCGAGCATGCTGTTTTCGATGGCGGATCCGGCAAGGGCGGCTCCGAAAAGCATGCGGCCGCGTGTTTCAAGGTTGGCGGTGCCGGTGAGGACATCGCGTATGGCGATGGAGATGTGCAGGAAGGCGTCGTCGGAGTGGCCGGAGGAGACGGGATTGCGCTTGGTGCAGACGGCGGACTCGAGGGCGTGGGAGAGCGCATCGAGGGCGGTGAGGGTGGCGACGCTCTGCGGCTGCGAGGCGGTGAGATCGGGATCGAGTATGGCGGTGTGGGCGAGGGCTTTGGGGTCGCCGCAGGCCATTTTCTCGTGGGTGCCGTCGCTCGATACGATGGCGTAGGATTGGCATTCGGAGCCGGTGCCTGCGGTGGTCGGGATGGCGATGAAGGGAAGCATCGCGTTCTTGGCGAGGCCGTAGCCTTTGTAGTCGGCCATGCGGCCGGGGTTGTGGAGGAGGAAGTTGCAGCCCTTCGCGGTATCCATGCTGGAGCCGCCGCCGAGTCCGATCAGGACGTCCGGGTGGATGGATTTCGCGAAGTCGCGGCAGGCTTCGATGTCGGCTTCGGTGGGGTTGATGTGAGAGCCTTCGAAGACGGTGGCGCGGATGCCTGCGGCTGTCAGGAAAGCGGTGGCGCGGGCGACGTGACCGGCGGCGACGATGCCGGGGTCGGTGACGATGAGGGCATGCTTCGAGCCGAGGGAGGCGAGGCAATCCGGCAGTTCCGCGAGACGACCCGGGCCGAAGCGGATTCGGGGGCTGGGGCGGGCGTCGGTGGGGTGCATGGGCTGTGGTTAGGGATGAAGAGGAACCACGGATGAACGCGGATGAACACGGATTTTGGATGGGATAAATTGAGCGAGAATTTTGGGGAGCACACGCGCCCTCGCGTGTTGTTTCCGACGCCCTCGTCGGAAACCGCGTGGAATGGTATGGACGGCCGGTCTTCGGCGAGGGCGCCAAAGACAACACGCGGGGGCGCGTGTGCTCCCCGTGGATGCTTCGCACCACTCACCTGGATTCATTGCTTTAAGGATTCTTTCGCACTAGGCGGGGGTGAGTTCTGATGGCCGGTTGGAAACCGACGCAACATTCCCCTGGATGGCGCGGCGGTGGTAGAGGAACTCGAAAAGGTTGCCTTCGTGCGGTTGTTCCCATTGGACGCGGTTGGTGGGGAAGGTGCCGAGGTTGAGGCGCTCGATGTCCGGGCTGAGTAGGAGTTGCTCGATGAAATTGTTGTCTTCGGTGAAGGACGATACGACGAGGGTTTGGCCGATGTGGGCGAGCATTTCAGCCTGAGGCATTTCCACGATGCTGGCGTAGGGGAACATGAACTCGGTGTTGGCGAGCGCGTGATCCTTGTCCGTGCAGGAGATGAGCGTGGGCTGTAGGTAGGTTTGGTCGAAGGCTTCGACTTTGCGCGGGGTGTTGCGGTGAAGCGCGGTCACATCGGTGGCGCCGGAATCCTTGAGGTGGGCGGTGATGAGATCGTCGATGCCGTCGGCGAGCGCGGGATTGGCGAAGCCGCAGAGCAGGGCGTCCGGGTGGTCGCGCGGATGAGGCTGGATTTTCGCGAGCTCGGCGGCGAGGGCGTTGGCGAGTTCGTCGCGGTGGCTCGGGACGAGGATGGCGGAGGTGTTGATGCAAGAGCGGCCGCCGTTCGCGGAGATGGATTGCACAATGACATCGAGGAACTCGGGCCAGCGTGTGATCATATCCTCGCCGATGAGGATTTTCGAGCGACCCGTGCCGTGGACGGAGATGCTCGGGAAAGCCGAATATTTTTTCAGGGTGCTGTCGTTGCCAAACGCAATGCCACGGCCGCAGGTTGTTAGAAGAGTGTCGCCGCCTTCATGGGTGGTCGGGTAGAAACCGAAGGCCTCTTTCGGAAAACCTGCCTGAATCATCGCCTGCACGATGCGGAGAGGCGTGAACGGATCCTCGCGGCCGGGTTTGAGAAGGACGGGGATTTTCATCACCGGGGCGGGAATCCACAGCGAGTTGACGGCGGGCGCATTCGATGGAAGCGAGACGCCGAGCGATGAGGTGGCGGGGTAATAATTGATTACGAGGTCGTCGATGCGGGTGATGCCTTTGTCGAAAATGTTCAGCGGCATGTTGCGGGTGAGTCCGGCGATGATCGTGCGGACTTGTGACATCGCGGCATGGATTTTCCCCATGTTCATGCGGACGAGGGTGTGGGGAAGACGGGTCAGGGCGGAGAGTGATTCGACATATTGCTGGGGCGACTGAACCGCATCGCCGCAGGGCAGATCCGCATGGAGAAACAGCTCCGCTGCATGTTCGCAATACGTGGCGAGCGTGTCGGCAGGGATCGCGTCGAGCGCGGCCTTGGCCTTGGAAATCTGGAGAAGGTCGCGGCGAATGAGGCCGGGGTTGGCGGTGTGGGTGGTCAGCGTTTCAGTGCCGAGGTCGAGTTCGACCAAGTCCTGGGATGAGTATTCGCGGCCAAGGCGGAGGATGGGGATGTTCACAAAGAAGTTTGCTAGTTTTCAGTTTGAAGTTTTCAGAGGTGGCTTTGGGAAGTATCTGACGTTTGGGAGATCTTTGAAGTGTTCGTCCTGTGTCCAGAGTTCGGCGTCCCAGCGGAGAGTGGTCGCATAGATCAGGCTGTCGGCAAGGGGCAATGGGTGGCGGGCGGCTTCCAAGACGAGAGAGGTGCTGATGTCCACGACGGTGCCGGCTTGCATCTGGCAAGCCGCTTGGAGGGCGGCACCCTCGCCTCGCTCACGCAGGATCTTTTTAAATACTTCGTAGATCGTGATCACCGGGACGATAAGGTGCTCGGGATCCGAAAGCGGAGCCTCGAAGTGGTCGGCTAATGCGGTGCCGGAGAAGTATTCGATCCAGCCGGAGGAATCCACGATGTGCATTCGGTTCACAGCCGGTCGTCTTCACGTTCGATTGTGGTATCCATCCCGCGAAGAAATCCGCGAAGTTCCTTGATCGGTCGAATTCGGATCAATTCGACGCGGTCATCGTAGCGAATCACGCGCAGCTTTTCGCCGGGCTTGAGGGAAAGTTCCTCACGGATTGCCTGTGGAATCACGACTTGGAATTTGGGAGAAACGGTGACAGTGTTCATATCGATGGAGTAAGTGTATGACGAAATGATGATCGATGCAAGTTCAGTAAACTCCCTCGATCACCGTCTTCGTTCCCGATTGGAAAGGTCTTACATCACCGACGCCGTCCCACGGAAACTCATCGCAGGGGCCGCGGCGGATGGCTTCGTCGCGCTCGAGGAAACGGGGCATGAAGAATTCCTCGGTCATGGTGGTCAGCTCGACCCGTCCGTATTCGCCGTAGGGCATGAGTTCGGAGGGTGATTCGGGATTCACGATGCGCAGCACGGCGCGCGGTTGCGGGGCGTGGTAGGTGAGGGAAAATTCGCCGGGGCCGCGCTTTTTGCTGATGGCGAGACCCATCAGGGTGTTGCCGTAGGTGGGGGCGAAATTGATTTTTCCTTCGAGCACTTCCTCCTCGATGAAGCGGACGTATTGCGGGGTCATTGTGGTGCCGCCGGCGAAGACGCCGCGGATGCCGGCATCGACGAGCGACATGCGTTCGGCCAGGCTTTCGAGCAGCTTGGGAGTGGTGAACAGGCAACCGATATCGCGGTGGCGGATGATGGTGGCGGCCTGGTCGATGACGTGTTCCTGGTAGAGTTTGGCCATCCGCATTTCTCCCATGCCGATGAGGCGTTTCACCCAGCGAGGATCGAGGTCGATGAAGTAGCAGGCACCGCCGCGGATGTTGGCGAGGTGCTCGATGGCGAGGCGCAGGCGGCGCGGGCCGGTGGGGCCGACCATGAGCCAGTTGGCACCTTGTGGGAAAAAGTCAGGGCCGTAGTGCTCGGAAAATTCGGTGTAGTCGGTCATGTAATCGTCCCAGCCGATGCGCTGCTTGGGCATGCCGGTGGTGCCGCCGGTTTCGAAGACATTGTAGGGGCGATTGCCGAAGGCTTTCGGGATGAAACGGGCGGGATCTTCCTTGCGCAGAACCTCGTCATCGAAGGGCTCGAATCTCTGGATGTCGGCGAAGCAGGTTATGTCCTTGAGCGGATCGAAGCCGAGGTTCGGCACTTGTTCGAGCCAGTAAGGGCATCCGGTTTCCGGTGAGAAATGCCACTTCACCATTTCGCGGGTGTGGGCATCGAGGGCTTCGGCGGCGGCTTGTGGAGTGAGGGATGATGACATGATATGGAGGTAAGATGCTCAGGCGAAGAACTTGCGCAAGGTGGAGTCGGAGGGTTTTGCGGTGAAGAGGGAAACGCCGACGAGCGTGATGGCGGATGCGGCGATGATCAGGGTAACGGGCATCATGCCGGCGATGAGCGGGGAGTGGGTGGCACCTGGGATTTTCTCGGTAAAGACATCGCGATAGAAAAGAATGCCCCAAGTGAGGATGGTGACAACGATACACGAAATGGCTCCGGCTCGGGTGGCTCCCTTCCAATAGACCGCAGCGACGACGAGCGGGAAAAGCCCCGCGAAGCCGCTGAAACACCACACTCCCAGCGCAAAGACCTGAGCCGTGTCCATCAGGACGATTGCGAGGACATAAGTCACGCCAGCGATCAAGAGGATGAAGCCCCGGGCAACCCAGACTTTTTGGGAGTCGGTAAGGCGGTTGGGGCCAAGCTTTTGAACGACGATGTCATTGGTGAACATCGTGCCGAGGCACATGAACTGCGAATCGAGGCTGGACATGGCGGCGAGGACGCCGGCTGCGACGAGACCGGAGAGGATCGGAGACTTGACTAGTCCTTCGACCATGCGTCCGAGCACCCCGTTCGTGCTCTGGCCGGGGCCCAGCGGGCCGAACTCGGCTGCGGCCCAGATCCCGATGAGGATGCAAGGCAGCCAAACAATCAGGATGAAAATCGGAAAGGCGACCACTGTGAGTTTGAAGGTTTTCGCGCTTTTGGCGGTGAGCCAATGTTGGAAAAGGTGGGGAAACATGCCGACCGATAGCGGGATGAAGCAGTAGGTGAGAAATTTCCCATGACCCATCATGCCTTCGCGGGCGGCGCGGGGTCGGGCGAAGTCGCTGTCGAGCACAGCCTGGCTGGCAGCGGCGAGGCCGCCGAGTTTTTGGGAGATCATCCAGTAGGCGGCAACGCCCGTAATCATGAAGATCGTCGTCTGCAACGTGTTTGCCCAAACGGCTCCACGCAGGCCGCCGAAGAACACGTAAAACAGAATGATCGCGCAAAGAATGCCACCGCCAAGTTCGGGCGGGAGTCCGCCACTGAGCGGATGGGGGCTACCATCCGCGAGAGTCCGCGCGAATTGCTCCGGAAACATGCCCTTGGTGAAGGCTTGCAGGAATTTGCCGGCGGCGATGACCCCCACAAGAAGATACGGAATGAGTAGCAACACGAGAATCGGGAAAAGCAGATAGCCGAGGCCTTTCGAGTCGAAACGATTGCGGAAATACTCGCACTGGGTGAGATAGCCATGCCGCTTGCCCACCGCCCACAACCGGATGCCGATCAGGAAGAAGACGGCCGAGTGCATGAGGCCGGACCACGAAGCCATCGCTCCATACACGCCGATCCCGGAGGAATACGCCTCGCCCGTGGAGCCGACGAGCGCGAACCCGGTCATCGTGGCTCCGAACATCGACATCAGCAGCAGAAACGAGCCGATCGAGCGATCCACCACGAAGAAGTCGGCGCTGGTTCCCTTTGAAAAGTGGTTCGTGACGAACCCCAGAAGGATGAGCAGCCCGAGGTATGCGACGATGATATACAGGCTGGTCATCAGTCGTGGGGTTCATCCGCCCAAGCTTCGATCGAGTGCGGCCAAGCGTATCGAGTGACAAGGATCCAGAATAGGGAAACCACGATGCTGTATCCGGCGTGATAGGCGAGGCCGACGGGGATGAACCCGAAGACCAGATTGGTATTCGACCAGTTCCAGAAATCGTGGTGGAGAATGAACAGCGCCACGAAAGCGAAGATGGAGATGGCGACCGGCCCTTTCATGTCACTTCGTGCCGATGGCGTAGAGGTGGGTCATGGTGGCGACGTAGAGGACGTTGTTGGCCACGACGGGTGAGCTGTAAACGGGCGCGCCGAAATTGACCGTGCTGATGACTTTTTTCTCCTTGTCGGCGGCGAGGATGTGGAGATCGCCATCCTCGGTGGGGAGGAAGACCTTTCCATCGGCGACGAGGGTCGATCCCCAGATGCGGGATTGTGTTTCGTGAACCCAGTGGGGCTTGCCGGTTTTCGCGTCGAGGCAGTGAAGATCTCCATCGTATTCCGCGATGAAAAGCAGGCCGTTGATGACGCTCGGTGTGGAAATCGAGCGACCGATTTCCTTGTAAGTCCAAACCGGTTTGCCGGTGGCGGGATCGATGCAGTTGAGCATGCCGACGCCGTCGCCGTGCTCCGGATCCTGGCCGATGGCGGCATAGACCAAGCCGTCGGCGATCACCGTGGTGCCGATGACTTCGCTGGGGCCGCGGAAGGTTGCGTATTTGATCGCTACGCCATCCCTTTTCCGGTAATCCTCCGGGTTGCAATCGAGGCGCCAGAGTTCCTTGAGGACGTCGAGCTCCTCCTCCTCGTTGCGGACGGGCTTGGGATCGAAGCCGTAGGCGAAACCATCGCCACCGCCCCAGATCAGCATTTCCTTGTCGCCGACCTTGCCCAGCGCGGGGGATGACCAGGATGCGTGGAGAACTCTCTCGGCGACACCTGACATTTCCTCGCCCACCAGCTTTCCAGTCGTTGCATCGACGGCGACGAGCGAAGGTGCGAGCGGCGCGGGGATGTTTGTATGCGACCAGTCCATGCCGTTCGAGGTGGCGGTGTAAACGATGCCATTCACGACCAACGGTGAGCAGGACGAGACGTTATGAGGGAAAATCCCGAGCTCCTCACGCATATCGAACACCCAGAGAATATCGGCATGTTTCCCGTCGGTAGCGACCGGTTTCAACGGATCGGCGGTCATGTATTTTGCCTCGTCTTGGAAGGTGCCGTCGTTGCCGTTGGCCATGCCATTCATGTCGAGGCAGACGAGTTCGCCGCGGTTGGTGACGGCATAAGCCTTGTCGCCGACGATGGCGGGCGAGGAGCAGAGCCCGACAAATTCCCAGTCGCTGACCTTGCCAGCTCCGAGCTTCGGAATGATCAACTGCCAGAGGAACTCGCCGGTTTTCTCATCGAAGCAAAATAGGTTTCCGCGGTCGCCGATTTG
>JAYTOE010000060.1:0-18492 GCA_043747935.1 Akkermansiaceae bacterium | reverse complement strand
CTCGGCGTGCCGGTGGAATCGAAGGCGCTGAAAGGCATCGATTCGCTGCTTTCCATCGTGCAGATGCCCGCCGGCATCCCCACCGCTACCTTCGCAATCGGCAAGGCGGGCGCGACGAACGCGGGCCTATTCGCCGTGGCGATGCTCGCCATCGAGGATGATTCGCTGGCCGGAAAACTCGCCGATTTCCGCAAGAACCAAACGGCGAAGGTGGCGGCGGCTGAGCTGCCCGAGTTGGATTGAATTAAAGTTAATCCGTCTAACAAATAACTTCTAACGGATAACCTCCCACGAATGTCAGCTTCCGTATTTTTCCCCTTGGACAGGCAACAAGTCGTCGGCGTGATCGGCGGAGGACAGCTCGGGCGCATGTTGGCCTTGGCCGCGCGGTGCATGGGCGTGAGAACCGTGGTCTGGACCGGCGGGCTGGAGGCTCCGGCCGTGGAGTGCGCGGATGAGGTGATCGATCTTCCATTCGACGACGCGCAGGCGCTCCGCGATTTCTGCTCGAAAGCGACCGTAGCCACCGTGGAGTTCGAGAACATCCCTCTCGCCACCATGCGCGGCGTGGCGGAAAGCATCGGCCTGCATCCCTCGCCTGAATCGGTCGGCATCTGCCAGAACCGCGAGCGGGAGAAGAATTTCCTGCGGGCAAACGGCATCCCCTGCACCGCTTTCTGGGTGATCGAAACACTCGATGACCTGACAAGCGCGATGACCGAACTCGGCGGCGCGGGCGTGCTGAAGACCGCGGATTTCGGCTACGACGGCAAGGGCCAGCTCAAGATCACCGGCGGCGAGAACCCGGCGGAGGTTTGGGAGAAATTCGGCAAGCAGCGCGCGGTGTTGGAGGCGTGGGTGCCTTTCGAAAAGGAAATTTCCGTGATGGTTGTGCGCGGCAAGGACGGCGAGACCGCCACCTACGATCCCGCCGAGAACCGCCACCGCTCGCACATCCTCGATGTCTCGATCGTCCCCGCGAGGGTGTCCACGAAAGTCGCGGAGGAAGCCCGCCGCATCGCGAAAAAGGTCGCCGTCGCGCTCGACTATCGCGGGATCATGGGCGTCGAGTTCTTCGTGAACACGGACGGCTCCCTCCTCGTCAACGAAATGGCTCCGCGCCCGCACAACTCCGGCCACCACACGCTGGATGCCTGCGCGACCTCGCAGTTCGAGCAGCAGCTCCGCGCCGTGCTCGGCCTCCCGCTCGGCTCCACCCGCCTCGTTTCCCCCTGCGTGATGCTCAATCTCCTCGGCGATTTCTGGCCCAGCGAAACCGAGCCGCCCGACTGGACTCCTCTGTTAGAAACCCCGGACGCCGTCCTCCACCTCTACGGCAAGCGTCGCGCGATCGGCATGCGGAAAATGGGGCACGCGACGTTGCTCGGAGCGGATGCCTTGGAGAAAGCGGAGGCGCTCAAGGCGGCGTGGGGGCGATCTTCGGTCGCCCCAGATTGATGCGCATACCGGTGGGCGACCGAAGATCGCCCCCACGATTCTCACTTTCCAGAAGGTTTAGGCATTGTCGCAGGCTGGACTTTCAAACCGCAGGCCGTGGCAAGCTGGCGCTGGCGCAAGTCGAACGTGTAAAACGCATCCGCGCCGATCAGAATGGCTGCGGCAGTTTGCAGGATGTCCAAGGAACGCGCCGGGATCGATGGCGTGTGCTGCCGGGATAGCCCGCTGGCGATGCGGTAAAGCTCGGCTTGCGGGGTGGCGCGCCGGGTGAGGATGCCGTCGGCTAGGTCGGCTTCGATTTGTCGGAAAGCGGCGTCATGCTCCGCTTGGCTGATGGCACTTTCCCGCAATGCCCGCCGGATGGAGTTAGTGACTTCCAATTCTGCAAGCAGGGAGAAAGGGATTGCCTCTTTGAAGCGCGCTGCGAGCCGTCTGGCATGCGGGTGGAAGAAGTCCCCCGGTAAGTAAAGGGCAAGTAGAAAACTAGAGTCGCAGTAATTCATGCGCCGCGGTCTTGGGAGAGCAGGGTGACGGCACTATCTTCCATCTTTCCGACAGCAGCGGAGGTCGGCTTGCCGAAACGTGCCTTAAAATCCGGGCTTTTTGGTTCGGGTGGCTTTTCAGGGATGAGCCGCGCGATCACCTTGCGGTGCATGGTCACCGCCACTTGCTCGCCCTCCTCAATCCACGCCATTACGCGGGGGAAATTCTGCCGCAGATCTCGCACACTTGCCGTCTTCATGTTTCACAGGAATGTTTCACGGAAATTTTCCTGTGTCAAACATGGTTTCAATTTCGGGATAAGCGAAGGACTCGGAGAGGATTCACCTCGGGGTCATTCACTCTTGCTTCTCTCTTTCTAAATCTTCAAAATCCATCCGCCATGGCTGCTTCGACCTCAATTCTCCCGGATAAACTGCACGAATACCCCCAGCAAAATGTGATCGACGGAGCTGGCGTCGGATCGGATTCGATTCTCGATGATTGCCTCAATCAGAACGACGGGGTGCTGCAGCTTGTGCACCGCTATGCCGGCCGGACATTTTGCACGCCGGGAAAGCGCCTTCGCCTAGATGAGAAATCCTACTACCCGGACTACATGAATGGGACGGGTCTCGATGAAGTTTGGATGTGCTGCACCGTGCCCATTGTGACAGGCGTGATCGATACCCGCACGGGAAAGGCGCCATTCCGTGAAGGGGAAGCACACGTCCTCACGCCAAACGGGCAGTTCATCTCACTTCAGGATTTGATTGCCGCCAATCCGGAAGCGGTCATGGGAGAGAAAGTCACGGCATTTTCGAAATCCTTGTTCGGCAATATCACTTGGCCGATCGTGTCCAAGAAGTTCGACAATCTGAACCCCATTCCCCACCATCTTCACTGGGCAAAGTGGGAGGTTTACGATATCAATTCATACGACAACCCCGGGGTCAGTCCGTCGCATTATCACACCACGGCAATGGGCCTGTACCCATTCGTGACAAAGGATCAGTTCCTCGCCTGCATGAAGCGTTGGGGACAGGGCGATTATAACGGAGTGCGGCACTTGTCACCGCACACGATGATGCACATCGACAACGGCTTCGTGATGCCGAATGGCGTGCTGCACTCACCGACGGATCTTTGCACGCACGAGCTGCACGTCACGATGGACGAGCATTTCCTGGCCGAAGACCTGACACTGGATGGACGGATCGGTGCAGCCGATGCGTTTTACGCCTGCCGGGAACAGGACTATCCGAAGGTCAAGCACGAAGACTGGGAATACCTGGCTGACACGTTCGACTTCAAGGCGAATCAGGACCCGGACTTCGTGCTTAAAAATTCGCGCCCGGCCATCACCGCCGAAGAATTCTCCGGCGAGGGAGTGGACGCAAAGTGGATTGTTTACGGTGAGGTTCTCGGTGAGCAGAGGTGCTCCATTCTCCGTCTCACCATTGCACCCGGCGCCAAGACGAATTTCCGCCCGGAGAGCCCCGCGCTGTTCCACACGAACGGCGGCCGCGGCCGGGTCGGGAAGCTCGAAGTGAAATATCACCAGGACATGAAGCTTGGCGAAATCTATCCCGAGATCGGATTCATCACCCAGGCCGCGCTTTCCAGAGGCGGTGTCCAAATCGAGAACACGGGGACTGAACCACTCGTGTTGACCTTCGACTTCCCGCAACACGCGCATTCCAAAACTCCCGGTGTTGCCGTTGTGAGCTAGTCGCTTGGGCCTTCCTGCACCGTGAAGTTGTCGAAGTCCGCGTAGACGGTGGTGTATTTCCCCGCTTTGTCCCTAGGCGCCCAGGCCGACGACTCTCCGCCGTGAAAGGTGCTGAAAAGCATCGTTGAAATCAGCGTGTCCTTGCCATCGCTGCCGCGGAACTTGACGGAGGACTCCTTGTTCACTTCCTTGCCATCGACGCTGACGGAAAACGTGCCATCGGCCTTCCCGGGGGTGTTCACCTTCACCCGCATAACCACCTTGTGCCACACTCCCTTTTTGAAAACGGGCGCTTTCGAAAGCCCGCCCACCCCGTATTTCTCATCGGGACTCTGTTCATAGAGATAGGACTTCGTGTGTCCTTTGCCATCGAACATCAGCCTCGCGCTCCATTTCTCAGGCGCCCGATCCTTACCGCCGGTGACGGGCTCTTCCGGGCCAAGGCCGTGGAGCTTCCCTCCCTTCACCCATTGGAAATCCTCGCCGAAGCGCACGTCGAAACTAAGGGTGGCCTCCATCACCTGGCGGGAGAGCGGAGAACGCGATACAACCCGCTTCGATCCCTCATCATAGCCCACATAGGCAACCCGGATCGCGTCGGATCCATCAGGGCCACCTTTACGGATCAATTGCACATTTGAATCCGTAAGGAGCTGTTTGCCGAACCGCCCGGGTCGGTCGAAGTATTCCTCAAGCAGCATCTTTTTCGAGGGGGCTGCCTGGGCTGACAGCGTAGAAAATGCCGCGATGAAAAGAACCGTCCACTTTGAGGAAAAAGTCATGGTTCACGCCTAGCGCTTCGCAGGAAATGTTCAAAGCGCAATTGTTTGATATGCTCGAATTCTCCGATGCCCCTTATCGCCACTTCAAGGCGAGAGCGTGGCAAAGGGTTCGAGCACCCCCGCATCGAGGGCGCGCAAGAGAGCACCGTGGCTGGCAACGATCGCGGCATTCGTTTCCAGCCCCGCCAGCACGCCCATCAGCACGATTACGCCGATGATGGTCGTATGGAAAGACCGCGAATCGACGATGCGTTTTGAGATGTTGGTCACGGATCGGTGGAAAGGTCGTGGGTGGTAAGTGGTTTCTTCATGATTTGTGTCTGAAAATGTGGGCGGATTGATGCGGGCTTTTCGGCGAGGGTAAGCGGAGATTGCCTGTTTCGAAATCTAACAGACCGACTATCCCGTTGACAAATACTGCCCCGATAACGACGGTCAAACTATGAACAGAATATCCATTCTGATGTTAGCTGCGACGGGTGGTTGGGTTGCCTCGGGTTCCGCCGCTACCATCTACAACGAATCAATCGGCGGGGATCTCTCTGGCGTCCCGGGAAGCCCGTCCATACTGACCAGCACCACGGACACGGTGCTGGGGACTTTGGATTCCATCACCGACAGGGACGATCATTTCATCATCTCGAACCTGGTTCCGAGCGGAACCGCCCAGTTCGATTTCTCCGCCAGTGGCGGCGATCCGACGATAGTCGGAATCCGTTTCCTTTTTAGGAATCCTGCCACGGACGTCGTCCTTTTCTCCGCTGACTATCTCACCGCCAGCCCCTCCGGCACCACCGGTGACATCACGGTTCCCGCCTCCGGCCAGGTGAAGGTTACAGTGCAGAACATCTTCTCCAACGAGGGGGGCACTAGCTTAATGACGTGGACGGCATCCACCAACGATGTGGTTCCGGAAACCTCCACGGCGGCACTCGCGGCCTTGGGCGCGCTGCTCGCGATGCGCCGGAACCGCCGCTAAACAACAAGGCAAGCCCATGATGGTATTTGAGGGCATCCTGAGCGACGAGGAGCTTTCCGCGATCCGGGAATTCCTGTCTGACGCGCCGTTTGTGGACGGAAAATATTCCGTCGCTCCCTCGGTTGCGGAGCGTAAACGAAACCTCCAGCTCCAACCCGGCGCGGAGGGCAGCGAGCTGGTTTCCCGCATCGTGATCGACGCGCTGATGCGTAACGAGCTTTTCCAAACATGGGCCCGCCCCCGCCACCTCACCCCGCCTATCTTCGCACGCTACCATAAGGGCATGCACTACGGGATACATGTGGACGCGCCCATCCTTGGCGGCGGCAACCCCTTGCGCAGCGATCTTTCCATCACCCTTTTCCTATCCGATCCGGAATCTTACCAAGGCGGCGAACTCGCGGTCGAGATCCCCGGCGGCATGCGGAAAATCAAGCTCGCGGCGGGCAGCGCTTTCATCTACCCGACCCAGGCCTTACATCAGGTCTGCGAGGTGGAATCGGGCGAAAGGCTGGTTTCCGTAATGTGGGTGCAGAGCATGATCCGCGATCCGCATATCCGTCAGACCCTGTTCGATCTGGAGGCCGCGACTACATCGGTCGCGGAGAAGATGCCGGGCTCGCAAGAACTCTTGTTGCTGGAGAAGACCCTGAGCAACCTTCGCCGCCATTTTTCCGAGGGTTGAGGGCGTGCCGGCCGCTTGTCCGGATTTACGGCGGTTCGTTCCGCGCTGAGAGCGTCTCCTTCCCGAGCTTGCCGCGCAATGCGGCGAGTTGGGTTTTCAATAAATCCAACTGCTGATCGAGCGCGGTGAGGTCGGCCAGGGCGCTGCCTTCTTCCGCGATGCGGCGTTTGGCCGCGTTGTATTCATCCAGTTCGGAGTGCATTTCCTCCATGCTGTTCATGATGATGCCGATGAAGAGATTGAGCATGATCATCGTTCCGAGCAGGATGAAGCTGATGAAATAGATCGCCGCCACCGCAGGGGATGAACCTTTCGCGCTTTCGAAAAGGAATTTCCAATCATCCAGAGTGATCGTCTGGAAGAGTGAGAAAAACGCCCGCGACAAGCTGCCGAAGTGAGCCTTGTCGTGGCCGCCGAAGAGCTGCACGCCGACGATGGCGTAGATGTAGAGCATCAGTCCCAGCAGCAGCCCCACGTAGCCCATGGAAGCGAAGCTCTTGACCAATGCCCCGACCAGAAGCTGGAGCTTCGGCAGGGCGGATACAAGCCGCAGCAAGCGGAGTGCGCGGCCCAATCGCAACACCACGGCGAACTGCGAATCCAGCGGTAGCAGGCAGAGAACCACGATGATGAAGTCGAAGACGTTCCAGCCATCGCGGAAGTAATTCCATGGACTGGGACAGTTCGCTGTTAGTTTGAGGAGAACTTCGACAATGAATACGCCCAGCACGATGTGATCCAGCGAGCCCAGCAGTGTGCCGTGGGATGCCACCATGGCGGCATCCGTCTCGATCCCCGCCAAGACTCCGGCAGCCAAGATGGTCAGGATGATCGGCCGCTGGAACCAGGTGGATTGGACGATCTGGTTTGCGATTTTTGTCAAAGCTATGGACATAAAAGACCCATGTTTTCTGCGGCATCGTAGGCGATAACTTCCGGCTCAACGGTCATCATGCCGGTTTATTATCGTCCTCCTTGCTCGGGATCAGGATGGACATCACTGACGCTGCGGCGAGGGTGCCGAGAACGACGATGAGCGAAACAATCGGATCGATCTTGATGCTCTTGAATTCACTATCGGTGAGGCCGAAGTCGTTGAAATACGGCGGCGCGGCAAGCAGCAGCAGCTTGATGCCGACGAAGCCGAGGATCAGGATCAGGGCAGGTTTGAGGTAGCGGAATTTCGCGATGAGAGCGGCAAGGCAGAAGTACAGGGCGCGCAGACCGAGGATCGCGAAGATGTTGCTCGTAAAGACGAGGAACGGATCAGGCGTAATCGCGAAGATCGCGGGAATTGAGTCAACGGCGAACACGAGATCCGTGATTTCCACCATGATCAGCGCCAGAAAAAGCGGGGTGATGGCGTAACGCACGGATAGCGTGCCCGGCTCGGCGGGGGCGTAGGTGTCCTTGCCCGTTTTTGGATCGCTGATGTAGGTCGGCGCGATCGTGCGGCGGGTGAAAAATTTCTGACCGTCGTAGAAATCCACGGTGCGGAAAAACCGCTTGGCGATTTTCACGACGGGATTTTTCCCGGGGTCACTGTGGCTGGTGATGAGCGCCATCTTGACCGCTGTCAGGATCAGGAAGAACCCGAAGACGATGAGGATCCATGTGTAATTCATGATCAGCTCCGCACCGAGGAAGATCATACCACCGCGCATGATCAGCGCGCCGATGATCCCCCAAAAGAGCACACGGTGCTGGTATTTCGCCGGGATCGCGAAGTAGCCGAAAATCATCGCGATGACGAAAATGTTATCCATCGCAAGGGACTTCTCCACCACGTAACCGGTCAGATACTGGATCGCTGCCGTGCCTCCCGTGACCTCTCCCAGCGCAATCTTCCCTCCCACATACATCGGAGTTTCCAGCCCCAGACCCAGCCAATGGAACTGGTAGGCGTAGTAGATGAATCCCGTGAACGAGACTCCGCAAGCGAGCCAGATGCAGGACCATATGATGGATTCCTTCATCGTGACTTCATGTGCCTCGCGGTGGAAGACGCCGAGATCGAGGGCGAGGAACAGCATCACCAGTGCGATGAATCCTATGTAAGCCCACATTTTCATGTTGGCGGGATCGGCGGTGGCGGCGAGTAGGGAGAGTATGTCCATTATGTTTCGGGGTATGATTTAGAGGTGAGATTTTTCGTTTCAGGGGCGTTTACCACCGGCAGGGCGGCGGCGCGTGAGCTCGATGGCGGGCGCGGCCTCACGGCGGTGCGCCTGTTTCGCATGGCGGTGTTTGATCTTTTCCGCGATGCCCTGGAACGCCTTGAGAACGGCGGCGCGCAAGGTGTGATCCGTTGCTTCAACGATTACGTCCGGCCCCGGAGTCACGAGGTGGAAGGATGCGCTGAATGGCGGGCTGTCCGTGAGGCTCCGTTCCAAATGGACGCGTGCCTCGTCGATCTGGAGATCGGGCAGGATCGATTTCAGCTCGGCTTTGATCATCTCGATGATCGAAACCGAGGGAGTGTGGTTGCGGTGGCTGAAGGTCAGTTTCATGGCTGGCGGATTTGACGGCCACAGGCTGCGCAGGCGGAAAGAGTTTGCATAATACTCAAAATCACATTAACCCTTCCAGAAAATGGAAGCATTGCCCGACACCGATTTCCTGAATTACCACCATCTCCGCTACTTCTGGACCGTGGCCAAGGAAGGCAGCCTGAAGCGCGCTTCGGAAAAGCTGCGTGTTTCGCAGCCCTCGATGTGCACGCAGATCAAGCTGCTGGAGGCGAGCCTTGGGGAAACGCTCTTCCGTCCCAGCGGGCGCTCTTTGGAGCTGACGGAATACGGCCAGCTGATCTATGGCCATGCGGAGGAAATTTTCACCCTCGGCGGCGAGATTCTCCGCGCCACGAAGCAGGCTCCGGGCATCCGCGGGCTGCGCCTGCATGTCGGCATCGTGGACTCGTTCCCGAAGCTGATGAGCTACGACATGTTGCGTCCCGTGCTTGACCAGCAGCCGCCCGTGCAACTCACCTGCCACGAAGGGAAGCTCGCGGATCTCGTTTCCCAGCTCAACACCCACCGCCTCGACGTGGTGCTCTCCGACGAGCCCGCCTCGCCCGGGATCGCGGGCAAGGTTTTCAACCATCTGTTAGGCTCATCCCCCATCACGTTTTGCGCGATGCCGGGATTCGTAAAAAAACTCAAGGGGCGTTTCCCCCGGAATCTCGACGGAGCGCCCGCACTTCTCCCGACACAGAATTGCAGTCTCAGGCGGGATTTGGAGAAATGGTTCCGAAGTGTGGGCGTGGAACCGCGCGTCGTGGCCGAGTTCGAAGACGCGGCGCTTACCAAAATCGTGGCGACCAGCGGCCACGGATTCATCGCGGTGCCCACAGTGGTCGCCTCGGAAGTGTTCGAGCGATACGGCTTCGTCCCGCTCGGCAGAACCAAGGAAGTGGAGACGCAGTTTTACGCGATCACCGCCGAGCGGCGCTTCACGCATCCGGCGATCCTTGCCATTACGCGGCGGTTGGGTTCCATGAAAAGCAAAGTGAAATCCTGAAGTGTGATCGTTCCACCGGTTCCATCGCGGAGTTGCTTTACATGATGGCGGGGAAACGGGAAACGTTCTCCCGTGCTTGAGTTCTCCGACGCTCCCTACCGCTTCTTCGAGGCGCGGCCGTCCGCTCCGCTGATCCCCAAGCTTGGCATCGCCGCAATCCGCCATCAGGATGCATCCGCGAATGACGATTGCACCATCCCTCAGCGAAAAACTCCTCGGTTCGGTCTCCCGGGATTTTTTCCGCCCGTTGACCCGTCCCTCCGCCGCGATCTATGTGGATTGCGCAGACAGGCTGGCGGACATCGCCGGGGATGCCGGTCGCCTTGCGCATACCGAAGCCATTGCGCTGATCCGAGAGGTATTGCAGAGCCATCCTGATGTCATCCTCGGCGAGGACGAAGGTGCCGCCCTTCGCGATACTCGCCAGCGTGCCGGCCAGCTTTTCAACCGTCTCTGCGATGCCGCGTGGTTGGAGGATCAGCAGCTTGGCCTGCACGAGCGCTGGGCGCTCATTTCCCCCGGTCTGCGTCCCATGCTCCGACTCCTACGCGAACTCGCCGAGGATGAAATCGCAGAGCTGAAAACCTTTGCCGACACAGTGCGTGGAGTCTGCGAAACTCTCGAACGCCCCGGCATACTCGACGCCCATCTTCATGAATCCGACGCCCTTCGAGCCACCGTCACGGATGTGAACTCGCGCTTGGAAAACGCCGTGATCCAGC
The DNA here is from genome assembly GCA_043747935.1 of Akkermansiaceae bacterium. Classification (GTDB taxonomy): domain Bacteria; phylum Verrucomicrobiota; class Verrucomicrobiia; order Verrucomicrobiales; family Akkermansiaceae; genus Luteolibacter. The sequence continues at coordinate 8,135 of JAYTOE010000060.1, read as the reverse complement.
TCCACGGCGTCGAGAAACTCATTTCCCTTTTCGACAACCGCCAGCGCCTCAGCGACTCTCCGGCGGAAACGCTGCGACTGCTTTACGCGGAGTTCGGCGCGGGTCAGCACATGGTCTGCTACGATGCCCTCCGTAGAAACGGCCTCCTGCCCCGCCTCCAGGCGCTCCGCTCCATGGTCGCCGACCGCCGCGACGATCCCTTGCTCAAGGCGCGCCTCGCCGAGGGGCTCGCTGCCCACTACCATTGGGATGAAAACGAAGCCTATCACCGTGCGGAGAAATCCCTCCGCCTTCTGGAGCAGCGCCTCGCCGCCATCCGCCTTGTCGCTGATGCCATCGATACCCGTATGGCCGCTTTCAACCAGCTTTCCCAGCAACGCTACCGCTACCAGACCGAGCTGCGCGGACGCCGCCCGGAAATCGTCAAAGCCTACTGCGACGCGATCAACCGACACCACGAAGGCACCCGCCTCGCTTCTCTACGCGGGGATGAACCCGACTTCCATCCCCTCGTCCCCGAGGTTAAATTCTTCTACGGCACCGATTCCCTAGCCCGCGTCCGCCGCCTGAAAAGCCCCGCCGATCTCACATTCGGAACAGAGGCTCGGGACACTTCCGAAAGCTCAGAGCAAACCCTCGCCGCCTTGCGCGAACGCCAGCGCCTTGCACTCACCCCACAGCGTGCCGCCCGCCTCGTCGCCCGGCTGCTTCCCGAGTCCTCCACCTCCCTTTCCACCGATTCCTTCTCCGCAGCGGACACCGATGAAATGCTAGATCTCCTCGCCATCGCCGCTTACGAAAGCTCCCTCACAGCCCTAGGCGAACGCGTCTCTTGGTCAATCCACGGATCGGGAAAAATCGCTGGCCTCGACCCTGAAAGCATTCCCAGCGATCCCCACGCCGATTGGCAGGTCGAGCGCTTCACCATCCAAAGATCATGACAAACCGTTGGCCTAGCTTCTGGCCGGACGTCCCCGAAGAGGATCGTGCCGGAATTCGTGAAATCCTCGCCGAACTCCTCGGCCGCGGCACCCTTCTTGGCGAAAGCGGCTCTGGCCGCGACCTGTTTCTGCTCGCCCGCGACCATTACGAAAAGCACCTCTCCGACTACCTCGCGCCCCTCGGACTGGAATTCATCATCGACGACGATTTCTCACTCCTCCAAGCGCGCCCCATCCCTGAAGCCTGCCTCCTACTCTCCCAGTTTTCCAAGGACGAAACCCTTCTCCTTCTCGTCATGTGGCGTGCATGGGACGACCACCGGACTAACGAAATGAGCTCCGCCGTCGTCCTCACCGTCGACGATCTCTGGACACGTTTCCGCAACACCTTCGACAAGATCGACCCGCCCGAGAAATCCCACCTCGACTCTCTCCTAGCCCGGATGAAACGCCACCGCCTCATCCGCACCCACAAGCCCGATGGAGCGGAAACCCTCGGCGAAACCCTCATCGAAATCCTCCCCAGCCTCCCCCGCGTCATCCCCTTCGACACCCTCGAAGCCTGCCTCGCCCGCGCCGCCCTCTACGAACCATCGCACACGGAAGCGGCACCAACTTCTCTTCCTTGAAGTTTGAAATTTGAGTTTTGAAATTTAAAGAAATGCCCACCCGAGTCCACCTCAGCCGCATCATCGCCATCAACTGGTATGGCTACCGGCGTTTCATCGATATCTCCGGCCTCTCGCTGATCACCGGCGCGAACGGCTCCGGGAAAAGCGTGCTGCTCGACCTCATCCAGTTCGTAATGCTCGGCGAGTCGCTCTCCCGTTTCAATAAAGCAGCCGCCGGCGCGGGCAGTGGCCGCTCCCTGCGCGGCTACTGCCTCTGCGACACGAACACACAGGGCGCCGATGGCCAGGAGCGCTACCTCCGCCCATCCGGAGTTACCCTCGCCGCCTTGGAATTCGTCTGGCCGCTGGAACCCGGGGAGGAAACCCCGCGCCGCGAAACATGGGGCGCGCGCATTGAGTTCGAGGGACCCACCGCGAAGGCGAAGACCCTCTGGTTCACCATCCCCGCACGCCTCGAAAAGGAAAATTTCCTCACCCGCGATCTCGATCCCGCCGCCCTCGCCTTCATGCCGGAGGATGAGTTCCGCGTCCACGTGAAGCGGGATCTAGGCGGCGAGGTTTTCGATAGGCAGGGTTCCTACCTTGAGGAAATGGGCACCCGCAGCCACCTCGGGTTCGACCGCCCGCAGATGAATAAAACCCTCCCGAACTCCATGGCCTTCCAGCCGGTCGAGTCCTTCGAAAAATTCATCCGCGAATACCTGTTAGAACCGGGCATGCCGGATGTGAAAGCCGTGCGCGCCAGCGTCGATGCGCACCGCCGCGCCCAGGAGCGCTTGGAGAAAATGCACGACCAGCTCGCCCGCCTCAAACGCATCGGCGCTTTCCACACCGAATACCAGAAAGCCCGCCGCGAAGCCCGCCTCCACAGCCATCTCATCGCCGCCCTCACCCACGAGAGGAAACTCGAAGCCTTCACCTCCGAGCGCGAAACCCTCGATAGACGCCGTGCCGAAAACGCCGAGCATCGCGCCGACTACGATGCCGCAATCAGGGAGCGCGACGAACTGGACACACAGCTCACCAAAGTCGGCCTCGCCGCCGAAAACGATCTCCAGACCGCCCGGCTCAGCCAAGCACGCTCGGAGCAGGAGGAAATTTCCCGCCAGCTCGATGCCCTGCGCGACATCGAAAAATCCGCCAAGCAGTTTCTCTACGAGCGGACGCAGAACTGGAAGCAATGGCTCCGCCTCGCCGGAGATCTCAAGCTCGAAGCCCCGGAACAATCCGCAGATTGGCTCAAGGCCATGCAGAGTGATGATGAAAGCGCCGCCCTCGACGCCGCCGCGAAAATGCCGCGCGCTTACCAAGCCCTCGTGAACGATGCTCGCGACCAGCTCCGCCCGCTTGAGGAGAAAATCAAAGACCTAGAAGCTCGCGGCACCCGCCTCCGCCGCGAGCTAGATGACCTCGAAAACAAAGGCAGCTCAGCTCTCTCGCCGTTATTGGATGCGCTGAAATCACGTGGCCAGAAAGCAGATGCCCTCGCCCGCGTCATCGAGGTAAAGGCAGAGGCGGAGGCATGGTGGCCGCTTCTGGAAACACTGCTCGGGAAAAACCGTTCCAGCGTCCTCCCGCAGGATTTCAAGGCCGCATGGAATCAGGCGCAACGCCTATCCCATCCCGATGAACCGCTCGTGAATCCTTCCGAACTCGGCTCCCCGCCCGATAGCCCGAAAAAATCCAGCGTCGCTGCTTTATTTCAAACCAAACACAAGCTCGCCGCCGCCTACCTCCATCACCTTTGCGGCGATCTGATCGCAGTCGAGACCGCCGCAGATATCGAAAAACACCCGCGCGCCCTTTCCAAGGACGGCTGGCTGAAAGACCCTCCACACCGCAGCCACCTCCAGCCTTCCAAGGAACTCACCATCGGCGAGGAAGGCCTGCGCCGCATGCGTGCCATGCGGCAAGACGAACTTACAGAAATCTCAGAGGAACTCACCATACTCCACCGCACCCGCGAAAACTGGCGCACTTTTCTCCATCGCGGCGAGTCATGGCAGCTCGACAAGGCCGATCCTCCGGCTGGCTCCTCCAAGCTCCGCGACCTCCCGCGCCTCCGTGCCGAGCTAGGCACGCTCAACGAAACCATCCGCCTCCTCGCCACCCCGGAGCGTGAGGCTCTCGTCGAAAAACTCCGCGTCCTCAAAAAAACCTGGCAGGGCGTCATCGAACGGACTGGACGCCTCGCCAACAGCATCGAGAAATTCGACCTCCACGAAAAGCAGGCGCTCGAATCCATCGCCGAACTCGAAACCGAGGAACGCGAGCTTTTCATCAAACGCCAGCAAGGCCGCGAAGCCCTGACAGGCATCCTCGATGCCGAGATCGCCGAAATGCTCGCTTCCGTCATCCGCCAGTTTTCGAAATGGCAGCAACGTATCGAAGCCGTCGAGGCCGTCTCCCGCACCCGCGATCACGATTCCGAAAAAGCCCGCCGCGACCGCGACATCGAGCGCCACGCCCTTACCGAAAAACATCCCGAAGCGGCGGATGCCTTCGATCCCGAGGACGAGGAAAACACGCGCTACGAAGCCCGCCGTGAGGAACTGGAAACCCACGAGCTTGAGAAATACACCCTTGCCGCCGAGGACGCCCGCAAGGAATGGGAAGACAGGCTCCAGCATCAGGTGCTTGATGTTTTGAAAGAAAAACTCGACGAAGCGGAACGCACCAAACGCGAACTCAACCGCGCCATGAATCACGACATCGGCGGCGTGAGCTACCAGCTTTCCATGACCAAAGATAGCTCCCACAGCGCGATCTGGGCGCTTGTGGAAAAGGGACTGAATCCGGGCATGGAGCTCTTCGCATCGGGGGCGAAAGAAGAAATCGAGAACGCCAAGGCAGCCCTCATGCTTGCCATCGAAAACTCAGAGAATCCCCGCCACCAACGCGCGCTCGACTACCGCTATTACCACCATTGGGACATCCAGGCCACGCCCACCGGCAAGGGCGAGGGAGCCGCCATCTCGCTGAACCGGAACGCGAAAAAACAGAGCGGCGGCGAAAACCAGGCACCCTTTTTCGTGGCCATGCTTGCCGCCTTCCAGCGCGTCTATGACCTCGGCCCGCGGGAAACTCGTAAGAATCTCGGTATCGTCATTATGGACGAGGCTTTCTCGAAACTCTCCGGAGACCGTATCGACTCCTGCCTCGCCCTCGCCCGGAACTTCGGACTCCAGCTTATCATGGCGTTCCCGGAAGACCGCCTCCCCACCATGGTTCAGCACGCGGAAACCATCGTCCAATGCCGCGTGGACAGAAGCTACGATGAAAAGTCCGGCCGCATCAGCGACATCACCAACTGGGTCGTGAAAGTGGATCGCGATAAGCTGTTAGAAACGCTCTCCTGAAAGGAACCGCGATTTAGAAATCGCGACAACCCCAGCGAACCATTTTAACAGCCCGAAACAAAATTTCCCATGCACGTCGCGATTTCTAAATCGCGGTTCCATCCCTACCCATGACTCCCTCCTGGCTCACTGAGATGCACCGCCAATGGCAGCGCGCGCGCGGCAAACGCATCGGCACACCGACGCGCCCGTTTTCCCGCGATTGGCACAAGCTCCTCGCAGACTCCAGCATCGTCTCCGCCGAAAACATCGCCGCCGCCGGGCGCGAACTCGAGGCCTTTGAGAAGGAAGGGCACCTGCTTGTCCACCGTCACCGCTACCGTCGCCACAATATCGAGAAAATCTCCCTGCCTGTCGAAAACGAGACATGGTGGATCGCCTTATTCGGCGGCACACCGGCCAGGGAAATTATCGGCCATTCTTTCGCCATCCTCCGTGATTTTTTGAGCACACCCCATCCGGTCTTTCCCGAGGAGTGGGAATGTTTGTTGGAGAGGCTCTATGTGGAATTCACCGCCGGAAGATCCCCACATCCCCTCAAATGGACGGAGCCGGAGAAGCTCCGCGAAACCCTGGAAATCTGCCTCCATCTCACCTCGCGCGAGTGGGAACCCGGCACGCTGATCCGGCAAGCTAGCGTCGAGATCGGCCTCGGTTCCAAAGGCCTGGAGGAGCGCCGGGCAGGCGTAGAGTCCGCGCTCGCCCTTCTATTCGGCGAGGCGTGCGAACTCAAGTCCCTTGGCCTCGCGGATGGCGATACGCACGTCGAGCTGAGCGGACGCTTCCTCCTCCATTTTCCCGACGGCAGCCATCAGGAAATCGACAATCTCCACATCGCGAAAATCGACACTTCGGATATCTTCCGCTGCGAGCGCATTTCCACCCCGGCCACCGAGCTGCTGACCATCGAGAACCGCAAGACCACCTTCCGCCAATACGCCGCCGCGAACCGTGATGGATCTAGGCTCATCGCCACCACATCGTTTCCCACACCCACCTTCCGCGAGTTCCTGCGCAAACTGCCGGAGAGTATCACGCATAGCCACTTCGGCGATACCGACCCCGCAGGCTGGCACATCCTACTCAAGCTCCGCGAGGCAGCTCCGCGCCCTGTCCATACTTACCGCATGAAATGGAGAGTCGGAAAATCACCCACTCCACTGGGCGCCTATGATCGCAAGCTGCTCCCGAAGCTTCTTACCGCCCATCTTCTCGCCGATGTCCGAGAAGAAATCGCCGCCATCCTTCATCACAACGATAAGGGCGACTACGAGCAGGAAACATTACCCTGAGCATCCCAGCCCGCTCCTCTCTTTACACCACATCCGAAACTCGCCGAAACTCACCCGTGCTCGAATTCTCCGACGCTCCCTACCGCTTCTTCGAGGCACGGCCATCCGCTCCGCTGATCTGGCTGGGGCGGCGGTTGAACCGGCATGCTTTCCTGCCCGGCCAGAATCATCGCATCCGCGATCTTGTCATAAGCGGGGAAACGGAAGCCCTGCAGGAGGCGAAGCGCAATGGCGACCGGCTGCTCTTCGTGATCAACCACCCGAGCCACAGCGATCCGCAGGCGCTCACCGAAGTCCAGCGGCGGCTCGGCGTGGACGCCTGTTTCATGGCGGCCTACGATGTATTCCTCCGAGGCCGCTTGTGCGCGTGGTGCATGCAGAGGATGGGAAATTTCTCCATCGACCGCGAGGGCAGCGACCGCAAGGCGATGGCCGCCGCGATCAAGGTTTTGGCCGAGGGAAAAAAGGCGCTGAACATATTCCCTGAGGGCAACGTGTATCTCACCAACGACCGCCTAACGCCTTTCCTCGACGGCGCGGCGTTCATCGCGCTCAAGGCGCAGGCGGCGGCGGAAGGCGCGGCGGTGAAAATCATCCCTGTGAGCCTCAAGTTCACCCACCTCACCACGCCGCGCGAAACGATCACCGAACGCATGCTCCAACTCGGCGCGGATAGCGGCCACACCTTTCCGCCCGGCTCCACTTCCGATCCGCTGGGCGCGGTGCTCGGACTCGGGCGGCACATCCTCGGCGGTTATCTGAAAAAACACGGCCTTCACGGAAAACTCCCCGCCGATGACCCCTCGCTCTACAGCCTGCTGGAAAACTTCGCCGCCAACCTCGTCGCGGAGACCGAGAACGGTTTGGAAATCGCCGTGGCGGAGGGCGCGCCGCTCGTAGCCCGCATCGCCAAGGCCCGCACGAAAATCCACCAGCTCCGATCCGATCCGGCGGCAACGCCGCATCCCGAGATCCACGGCCTCGCCGACCGCGCGATCCTCGCCCTCCGCATCCACGGCTACCTCACCCCCTACCTGACGGAGCGCCCCACCATCGACCGCTACGCCGAGACCGTGGAGCGCATCGCCGAGGATTTCTACTCCCGCACCATGCCACGCACCGGCTCGCGTTGCGCGATGGCAAACATCGGCGCGCCCATCGATGTCCGCGATCACCTAGGCGCGAAATCGAGAGACGCCATCGCCGCCCTGACCGATGAAATGGAGCGCCGCGTGCAGAATGGAATCGACTCACTGAACGAACGTAACGACGCGCCGGGCGGGCGGCTGGTGGAGAGTTGAGAGGTGCTCGCAGAAAAGAAAAATTGAACCACAACCGAGCGCAGCGAGATCGACGAACACTTCAAACCCGATCCTGAGTCAAATGAACGCAGATTCACGCAGATGGGAGAGATAAAGATCGAAAAACCATTCATTTTGATGGAACTATTTCGTTCGAAGAAATTGCCATGAATCGCCGCCCCAAGAGTTTAGTTCCCTCCCGCTTTTCCGATCTCCCGAAAAGCTAAGCCGCGTTGTGCGCCATCCTGATGCCGCGCACGATCCACGACGAGATCGAGCTGGAGAACGTCACGGATATCATCGACCGATCCACCGCCTCCCGCCTCCTCCGCGGCGAGCGCGGTTTGAGCGCCTCCCATATCCGCAACACCGCCAAAGCGCTCCACATCGCCCCGGAGCTGCTGATTTGAGTCATCCCAAAAAGGTAAGGCTGATCCGGCTCGGTCTGCCCTGATCGAAAACGCAACGGCCCTACCCCGACTTTCGCTGTTAGATTGGAAAATCACCTAATTTCACCTCTTCCCCGAGCTCTGGCGCAACTACATCAACCTCGTTCGCATCGAAGAAAGCTTCCGCACCCTCAAAGGCGACCTTGGTTTACGCCCCGTCT
>JAYTOE010000059.1:0-2883 GCA_043747935.1 Akkermansiaceae bacterium | reverse complement strand
GCTGGTCGATCCCAGGCTGATGCTGGCCGGCGGCGTGATCCTGATCGCTTCGATTTTAGGGAAAGGGGTCGCCTGCTGGGCGGCCGCCCGCCTCAACGGCGAGGACAACGCGACCTCGCTCGCCGTCGGCACGCTGATGAACGCGCGGGGCCTCATGGAGCTGATCATCATCAACATCGGCCTCCAGCACGGCATCATCGGCGAGGCGCTGTTTTCGATCCTCGTGGTGATGGCCATCGTCACGACGCTGATGGCATCGCCGGTGTTCGAACTGGTTTACGGGCGACGGATGCGCGACGGATCGCTGTCGGAATCGAAATAACGGCAAGCCGCTCCCGCCAGCAAACCGGCGGCGAAGCCGAACACATGCCCGAAGACATCGACCCCGGCATCCGGTTCCGCGCCGCCAAGCCAGCCGAGCAAGACCAGCCCCGCAAGCAGCGGAGCGAGCACGCGCAACAGGGGCATGCGGAGTTCCTCCCGGAAATTTTCAACGATCCCGATGCCCGAAAGGATACCCAACGCACCGAACACGGCAGTGGACGCGCCGAGCGAAACGAAAGGTTCCGGGTAGGTGACCACGGAGGTGATCGCGTTGCCCAGGGCTCCGGCGAGAAGGATCATTGCCCAGCCTTTGCATGGGCCGAGGGATTTTGAAACCAGCGTGCCGAAGACCGCGCCGCTGGCGAGGTTGCCGAGTATATGGCCGCCATCGCCGTGGAGGAAAAGTGCGGTGAAAGGTCGCCACCACTCGCCGTCCGCGATGAGGCCGATGCTGGATGAAGCGTAGCGATCCGCGAGCGCGGGATCCAATGTCTGCGAGCGGAAAACAACCAACAGCACGGCTGCCCAGACCAGGTAGTTAAGAGCCCCGGCTGGATGCTTCGCCCAATTTGATGAAACCATCGGCGGCAGCGGTTTCACCTCGGCCGCGGCGGCGTATTCTCGAAGTTCCTCGGTCACGCGCGGTGCGGCGGCGGGCTCGACGCGAAGCTCGAACTCGCCGGGCACCTCGCCGTGATCGACGCGGATCGCCTCGCCCATCGCGAGCGCGACGAGGGCGTTTTCCTGAGCCTCATCGAGGCTGGGGAAACGGGCGACATCGACCCACTCCTCATCTTCGGCTTGTTCGGTTTCAGGCATGTTCTTTCAGATAATCGAGAGCCGATTCGGCGCGGAGTACGGCGAGTGAGAAATGGCCGAGTCCCGGCACGGCCTCAAGCTCCGCGTGGGGCAGGATTTCGCAAAGCCTTTCGACGAGTGTGAGCGGAATGTTTTTATCATCTGCTCCGTGCCAGTAGCGGATGGGATGAGTGATGCCCACCGAGCTAAAGCCGGGCATACGGAGGTAGATTTCCGCATCCGTCATCACGCCCTGGCCACCGGATGGCCCGCAGACACCTTCAGTGAAACTTTTCGTCAGTACATCCCAGATCCCCGGGATCCCCAGAATGATGGCCCTGTCCTCCTCGGCGAGACTCTGGAGCAAAAGCGACATCGGCGGGACATCCGGCCGGCATTTGCAGGCGAGCGCGGCGGCATGGAACCCAAGGGTGAAAAGCGGCGCGGGCAATTTCCGCAGCGGGATGAGCATGCGGTAAAGCGGATGCAATCCCCGCCTGCCATGGCCTAACAGCGGCAGCGGAACCATCCCCGCGAGCACGGCGGAGCGCGTGAGCCGATCCGGGATCATCGCCGCGCCCGCGAGCACATACGGCCCGCCGCCGGAGACCCCGAGCTGCCCGAATTTCTCGATCCCCAGATGATCCGCGAAATGCCCCATCAGTTCCGGCCAATCCTCCAGCTTGCGGTCGCGGACAAGGGTTGATTTCCCCATCCCGGGTCGATCCATCGCGATGAGCCGCAGGCCGCGGTCTTTCGCGAGATGGTGCACGAGCCGAACCTGCAACCGCGAGCTCGGCCAGCCGTGGTAGTAGAAAACTGGAGCGCCATCGGGAGCGCCGAATTCGTTCCACGCCAGCGAAAGACCCGGCGCATGTTCCCAGAAACGCGGTTCCGGGACAGGCGGGAGATCACGGAGGGAATGGAGGCTATCAATGGTCATGGCCGACATGATCGCCCAGAAGGTCGCGGCCGAAGTCGTTGGCGCTGTCGCGCCAGACGGCGTGGACGTGGTTGCCGTTGTTCTGGACGTTGGCGACTTCCACTAGGAACGTAGCACCTTGGATGCGGTAATAATACGGCTCGCCGCGACCGAGGCCGCCCGTCCACCCGAAACGGAGGTTATCCATGTCGGCGCTGATTTTTGCGAGATCGGCCTCCGCGAGTTCCTTGCGGTGGCGGTTGGCGTATTCGGCGATGAGTTCCATGAGCGCGGCCTGCTGCGCTTCGGCCATTTCTGAGGCCTTCACGCCGACGGGTTCCAGTTGTTTCACGGCTCGATCCTCGGCGGTGAGAATATCCTCTGGCGGCTTTTCGGAATAGACGACCGCCTTGCCGCTTTCCTTGAGCGTCACGGCGAGGGCGCGGGCGAGGTCTTCCTCGGCGTGGAGCGGGCGGGTGCCTTTCATCTTGTGCTCGATGGTGACCTCGCCGGGGTTGGATGCGAAGAAGGAGGGTGTGACGGAGACTGCCTTGCCATCGATGACCGTGTAGTTGAGCGAGAGGTGATGGCCCTCGAAGCGCCATGCCCATGTGCCGGTGGCGCTCGGCTCGCCGAAGACGGAGGTGAAATAGGCTTTCGGGTTGCGGAAGTCCGGGCGTTTCTCGATCTCTCCGAGGAAGGCTTCGAGCGCCATGATGGTGTCCACCTTCTTCAGGCCGGGATCGCTGAGGGCGGTCTTGAGCAGGGCTCGGGCGAGAGCGATCTGTTTTTCATCGAGCTCCTCCAGAGCGACGCCCTTGCGTTCGCGCGGGACGAAG
>JAYTOE010000058.1:0-3400 GCA_043747935.1 Akkermansiaceae bacterium | reverse complement strand
GATCCGGCAAAACGAACCTACAACCTCGCTTTGCTCATCACCCCTGTCATCACGATGTGGAACCCATACAACGTGACCGTCACCCAGCCCGCCAACTTGCGTATTGCGATGCCAAAACCCATGCCGTGCGCTTTCCGGCACTACAACAAGGATGGAAACCCGCTTCCGCAATACCGGAGGCTGACCACGGGCTACGATGGTTTGGTTCCCAACGAGAGCTTCACCCCCGGAAATCATCCTGCGATGGCATCGGGCGTATCCCTACTCCAACATCTGATCAATTCCGCTTTCACACTCGCGCCCGGCGAGACCCGGGTTTTCAGCCCCACAGAGACGGTCGGGATTCGTGGAGCCAGCCTGAACATGAGTCCGGGATACCGCCCGGGCACCGGCTATACGGTGAATGTGTCGTCTTCCCTTGGCGCTGGCGCACTGAATGCCAGCAGCCAGGTGAAGGTCGATATCGTATTCAACACCCTGTTCAAGGAAGAGTCCGCCAAACCCCTGTTTTCGGGCGTTTGGCTCGACTCACACCAGGGCGCAAGCGGCGGGGATTATATGCAGGTCAACCGGATGCAATATACTCCCGAATCGGCGAATGCGTATTGGCCGCCCATCGCCGCGTCCGAGCTGGCCAGCCCCTCCGCGCAAGACATCGTCGGAAACTGGAGGCCGTTTTTTTCCGCAGTGTATGGTTCGCGGATCTCAGGGCCGAGCAGCACCGGGCTGCCGGGCAAAGGCCTTCTGCAGGCAAGCCCGCTGGTGAGCTATATGAGGGTGGAGAACAATTATGGGGGAACCACGGGCAGCCATCCCGCCAAAAGCTCATCCGATTTCAGTTTCTTCAAACACACCGGCAACGACGACAAGCTGCCCAATGCCAACAACGCGAATCACCGGGGCTTCATCGTTTCCGGCTTCAGCGCCGCCGACGGACTTTCACGAATCATCCTGAGCGAGCTTCCGCTGCGTCCGCTGGTGTCCCTCGGGGAATTGCAAAATTGGGACATGCGGGGACAGAACGGCGTGGCCCCTTTCCAGCTCAACGTGATCGCCAACAGCGACGCCTCCTACCTGATCGCTCCCGACAAAGTTCGTAGAACAAACAATCCTGGAGACTTCATACACGACGACTCCTACTGCGCGAACCACCTGCTCTTCGACGATTGGTTCTTCTCATCGATCACACCGCAACCTGTCAACTTCGGCAGCGCGATTTCCGACGACCTGCGGACACACTACACCAAGTTTCTTAAAGGCGAGCGACCACTCGTGAACCGTGCGTATCGTCGCATCCGGGAGGACGTGGGTCTGAGCGACGGAAAAATCACCGAGCGAGTGGATGATGCTCTCCGACCCGACGGCTGGCAACGTGTTGCCTCCCGTCTTGAAGTGGATGGCATGTTCAACGTGAACTCCGTTTCCGTGAAAGCATGGCGCGCACTGCTAGGCCACGCACGGGATCAGATGATTCCCCATCGCACCGAAGGCGGCATGGCATTATCGGCGAAATCCGACCACGCCTTCTCACGTTTCAGTATCGCGGGCGATAAGAAGGCGGGTGATCCGGGCATGTCCGGGGGCTTCCCGGAAAGCTCGGAAATCACCGGATACCGCGTTTTCAATGATGCAATGCTCGACATCCTCGCAGAGAAAATCGTCGAGCAAGTCCGTCTGCGCGGGCCGTTTCTCTCGCTCTCGGAATTCGTGAACCGCCAGCTTAGCACGGATAAAAATCTCGCACTCGCCGGAGCCATTCAGACCGCGCTCAACAAGATGTCGGATCAAACCGGAGCCAATGATCCCCTCAAGATACTCAAAAGCCCGGCGCTTGCGCAAGACGCAGGCGATCCCAAAGACCCCAGACTGGCAGGAGCCGGATATCTTTTCCCCGAAGCCGCGGTGGGTAAAAGCACCTACGGCATGCCCGGCTGGATCCGCCAGGCGGATATCCTCAGCCCGCTAGCGCCCATCCTCTCCGCCCGCGATGACACTTTCACCATCCGTGCCTATGGAGATGCGCGGGACAAGTCCGGCAACATCATCGCCAAGGCATGGTGCGAGGCCACCGTCCGCCGCACCCGGGATTTTGTGGACCCCGCTGATGCGCCCGACATCACCACCGCCCCGAACTCTCCTGCAAACAAACTCTGCGGCCGCCGTTTCGAAGTCATCTCCTTCCGCTGGCTCTCGCCCGATGAAGTTTGAGCGATCACACGAAATTCCACCGCTTTGAAACCACTCACGATCTTCATCCTCCTTGCGCTCTGCCTGAACACGTTCGCGCAGGAGGCGAAAAAAAAGACCTGCCGCATCCTGTTTCTCGAGCGCCCCTCATCCGCGCCCGCAAAGCTCCAGCTCTTCGATGGCGCGACTTCACGCGAGGTCGAGCTTCCGGGGTTGAATTTTTCCCCGGTCTATGAGCTGCCAGCGGGCAACCTGATGCTGACGTTGCTGCCATCTCCGCCCGTGGATCCGGAGAAACTCCCACACGGCGCACCGACCACCAAAGTGCCGGAAAACGTTTTCGATTTCTATCTCATCGTCACAACCGACCCTGAAAACAAGGTGGCTCCAGTACGGATGAAAGTGATCGATGCGGGTCAGGCCGAATTCCGGCGCGGGCAGATGCTATGGTATAATCTAACAGACCTGACGGTCGGAGGGAACCTGGGATCGGAGAAACTGGTGCTCAAACCCCTGTCGAAAACCGTCATGAACGCACCGGTCAAAAGCGGTGGCGATTATCCCGTGAGCCTGGGTTATCGGGGGTTGGAAAACGGACTGTGGTATCCGATCTGTGAAACCCGCTGGAGCCACGATCCCCGCAGCCGCAGCCTTGGTTTCCTGTTCATGCAGGGAAGCTCCCGAACCCCGCGCGTTCAGGTTTTCCCCGATTACAGAGACGGGTCGGAAACCGAATAGCACGCTGCAGTTTCGTAATTTCAAAGGATATCGATATGACTTTCACAAGCGCACGTCTCCTCATCCCGCTCGCTCTCGTGTGGATCGCTCAGCTCGTTCATGCCGAGGATACTCCCTCGAAACCCCACATCATCGTCTTCTTCACCGATGACCACGGCTACGCGGATCTCTCGTGCATGGGCTTCGAGAAGGATGTGAAAACCCCGCATCTCGACCAGCTCGCCGCCGAGGGCGTGCGTTTCACCAGCGGCTACATCACCGCCCCGCAATGCTGCCCTTCGCGGGCAGGCCTCCTGACAGGGCGCGACCAGAACCGCTTCGGCCTCATTTCCAACGGCCACGGCCCGCTGCCGCTGATGGAGAAAACCATCGCGGATCGGCTCGGCGGGGCGGGTTACACGACCGGCATGGTCGGCAAATGGCACATGGAACCGAACCACAGTGACAGCGCGTTCATCAAGAAGCACAACATCGC
>JAYTOE010000057.1:0-17236 GCA_043747935.1 Akkermansiaceae bacterium | reverse complement strand
CCCCACCTGATGAAACGCTACGGCACGCTGCTCTGGTGCGATCCCTCCCAACCCGAGACCCGCTCCCAAGCCCTTTCCGTGATCCTCGATGTCGTCCGCCGCTACGACATCGATGGCGTCCACCTCGATGATTACTTCTACCCCTACCCGTCCGGGAACCTCACTTTCAACGACGGCAAATCACCCGCCCAGCGCCGCGCCGTGGTCGATGGCTTCGTGAGCCAGCTTTACTCCTCCGTGAAAAAACAGAAGCCTTGGGTTCGCGTCGGCATCAGTCCGTTCGGGATCTGGCGTCCGGGTGTCCCCGATGGCATCGAGGCCGGCGTGGACGCCTACGAGCACCTCGCCGCCGACTCGCGCAAGTGGCTCAAGAACGGCTGGGTGGACTACCTGGCACCCCAGCTCTACTGGCGCATCTCCCCCCGCAAGCAAAGCTACACGGAACTGCTCGAATGGTGGCGCGCGCAGGGATCGCGCCCCGTCTGGCCCGGCATCGCCACCACCCGCATCCAGTCGTCCGAAGACCCCGGCCGCCCCGCCTCGGAGATCATCAACCAGATCGACCTCTCGCGGAAAGTGGGTCCGCAAAACTACGTCGGCCACCTCCACTGGAGCGTGAAAGGCCTGATGAAAAACCAAGGAGGCATCTCCACCGCGCTGCAGAAAGTTTACACCCAGCCGGTCGCCGTGCCACCCATGCCATGGATCAGTAAAGCCGCCCCCCCGCAGACCGAGGCCAGCGCCTCGGCTTCCGGTGACAAGGCCACCGTCCGCTGGTCTGAGGCGCAGGGCGTTTCGAAGGTCGCGATCCAATCCCGCCAGTCCGGCGTGTGGCGCACCATTGCCATCCTTCCCGCATCAGCCGGATCCATCACGGCCACCCGCGCCGAGGCCTTCGCCATCAGCTCGCTGGATCGCTACGGGAACGCCTCCGCCCCGAAAGTCCTCGGCCTTCCCTGATCGGGATTCGACAAGTCGCCATCGCACCGATAGCCTTCCGCCACATGAGAATCCTGCTCGCTTTCCTGATCGCCCTGCCCGCGCTCGCCGGGGAAATCAACACGCTCACGCCGGAGGAAAAAGCCGATGGCTGGGAGCTGCTTTTCAACGGCCATGACCTAGCGAATTTCCGCGCCTACGGATCGGATAAGCCGCCCGGCCCGCAGTGGAAGATCGAGGACGGCATCCTCCGCAAGGAGGGCGGCAAGCCCGGCCCGCATATCATCACCAAGGCGGAGTACAGGGACTTCACCTTCGCATGGGAGTGGCGCATGTCGCCCAAGGGCAACAGCGGGATCAAATATCTTGTCGATGAGAAACGCCCCATCGCCCCCGGCCCGGAATACCAGATGATCGACGACTTGGGGCACAAGGACGGGAAAATCGGCCCGCATAGGCAGACCGGATCGCTTTACGACATCCTGCCGCCATCCGCGGAAAAGATCCTCAAGCCCGTGGGCGAGTGGAATTCGTCCCGGATCACCATTAAGGGTCAGCACGTGGAGCATTGGCTCAACGGCGCCCTGATCCTCTCCTACGAACTCGAAAGCCCGGAACTGAAGGCCGCCATCGCGAACAGCAAATTCAGCAAGGTAAAGGGCTTCGACGCCAAATCCGGCGGGCACATCATGCTCACCGACCATTTCGACGAGTGCTCGTTCCGCAATCTCAAGATCCGCGCCGAAAAGGCCGACTGAGCCCCGGCGCCGACCTCCCCCAGTTTCATTTTTTTTTGAACGTCTCCGGGCGATTGCTGTCATACCACCTTGAAAGCCGCACGAAAGTGCGCGTTTTCATGTAAGGGTGAACAGCAGTTGTCAGCCTCATTATACCCTCGGGTGTGTTGAAGTTGTTCAGCTTGGTCGTCGGGGTGGGTGCCCCGACGGCCTTTTTTTTGCCCGCGCAGCAAGGGTTTTGCTGTTCGGATGAAAATGGGGGGGGGATCTCACATTTGCGTTGTTAATCCCCGCTCCATTCCTTATTTCCCGCCCGCTTCTTTTCTCATGATCAGTTCCACCGTCCAGCTCGAACAGTTTCTCGGAAGCTGCAAACATATAGCGGGGCGAAAGGTGTGCGCGATCGACACCGAGGCCGATAGCCTTCACCGCCACAAGGAATCCCTCTGCCTGATCCAGTTTTCCGCCGGCGCGGAATCCGTCCTCATCGATCCACTCGCCATCGAGGATCTCTCCCCTCTCGCCACCTACCTCAAGGATGCCACCGTCTGGATGCACGGTGCGGATTACGACATGACCATGCTGAAACGGGAGTTCGGCGAGTTGCCGCCCGTCGTTTACGACACCCAAATCGGAGCGCGGCTGCTCGGGGTAAAACAGTTCGGCCTAGGAAACCTCGTCGAGCATTACTTCGACGTCGTCCTTTTGAAGTCCTCGCAGAAAGCCGATTGGGGCATGCGCCCGCTTTCCGAAAAAATGATCGATTACGCGCTCAACGACGTGGTCTACCTGCTTGAGATGGGCGATAAGATCGTCGCCGCACTCAAGGAGAAAGGCCGCTACGAGTGGTTCACGGAAAGCTGCGAAGCCGCTAGGGAAAAGGTCGCCGGCCGCGATGATACCAAGGACGACCAATGGCGCATCTCCGGTTCCGGAAAGCTCGAACCCTACGGCCTCGCCTGCCTGTGCGCGCTCTGGAACTGGCGCGACAAGGAAGCCGAAGCATGGGACCGCCCCTCCTTCATGGTCACCACGAATCGCGAACTCCTCGAATGGTGCGACATGCTGAATGCCGGGGCAAACATCGATCTTCCCCGCCATTTCCGCGCCGACCGCGTCAAGCGCTTCAAGGACACCCTCGCCGAAATCAAGGCCCTGCCGAAATCCGAGTGGCCCGCCCGCCCGGTCACGAAACGCCGCAAGCGCGACCGTGAGTTCGACCAGCGCGTGGATGCCATGATCGCTCGCCGCAACAAGCTCGCCGCCGAACTCGACATCGACGGTTCCCTGATCGCATCGCGTTCCGTGATCGAGTCCATCGCGGCCAACGAAGCGCAGCCGGGCGATGTCCTGATGAAATGGCAGCTCGCCCTGCTGGAAATGTGAACCAACGGCCGCGCATCGGAATTCCCGGAGTTCCATGTTGAACGCGCGGCCTTCTTTACCTGATTCTCCGCCCATGACCGCCGCCACCGTCACTCGATTTTTCGAAAGCAAGGAGCCCTTCCCCTTGCGCGAAGGCGCGCCGCTGCCCGAGCTGACCCTCGCCTACGAAACATGGGGCGGGCTCAACGCCGACGCATCCAACGCGGTGATGCTTTTCCACGCGCTCTCCGGCTCCCACCACGCCGCAGGCCGGAACACCTCCATCCCCGGCACCGGCGATCTCTGGCAGCCGGAACTCCACGATGGCTGGTGGGAAAACATGATCGGCCCCGGCAAGGCGATCGACACCGACAAGCTCTTCGTCATCTGCCCGAACTACCTCGGCGGCTGCTACGGCTCCACCGGCCCGGCCTCCGTGAACCCGGATACGGGCAAGCGCTGGGGCTCCACCTTCCCCTCCATCTCCGCCACCGATCAGGTCAACGCCACCGCCCTGCTACTCGATCACCTCGGCATCGCGACGCTCCACGCCGTCGTCGGCCCCTCGGTCGGCGGCCTCATCGCGCTCACCTTCGCCACCCGCCTGCCCGACCGCGTCCGCAACGTGATCGACGTCGCCGCGGGCTTCCGCACCACCGTCCTCAACCGCCTCATCCTCTTCGAGCAGATCCTCGCCATCGAGAACGACCCGAACTTCAACGGCGGTGATTTCTACGAGACCAAGCCGCCCTTCTACGGCCTCGCCCTCGCCCGGATGATTTCCCACAAGACCTTCGTCCACCTCGACTCCTTCGAGAACCGCGCCCGTCAGGACGTGATCCAGGCCGACGACGTGCTCGCTTGGTATCGCGTCCGCGACCAGTTCCAGAGCTACATGCTCCATCAGGGGAAAAAGTTCGTCCGCCGCTTCGATGCGAACACCTACCTCCGCATCATCGATATGTGGTCCCGCTACGACGCGCTCAACGAGGGCGATGCGGAAACCCCGCAGGAGCTCTTCGCGGGGGCGAAACGCGCTGGCCAGAAGTGGCTGGTGTTTTCCATCGACTCGGACTTCTGCTTCTACCCCGAGGAGCAGTCGGAGCTCGTCCGCCACCTTGAGGCCTCCGGCGTATCCGTGATGCACATCACCGCCCACTCGGACAAGGGCCACGACTCCTTCCTTCTCGAGCCGGATCTGTACACCCCCCACATCGCGTGGGCCCTGCGATGAAACTCGTCCGCGTGTTCGTGTTCCTCGCCGCCGCCGTGATCCTCGGGCTGGGATACTACGGCACCCAGATCCTCGGAAAGGACGAAGGCATGGCCTTCCTGCTCGGATGCCTCACGCTCGGCGGCGGCCTCCTCATCACCGGCCTGTTCAGCCTGAAAATGCCCTGGCACGGCATCACCGGCGCGGGCGTCCTCGCCCTCCTCGGCCTCGGCCGCGGCATCATGAATTTCCCCGGCTTCGCCAAATTCCTCGTCGGCGAGCGCGCCCGCGGCCCCGCCCCCGCCCTCGAACTCTGCATCACCCTCCTCTGCGCCATGCTCCTCGTCCGCGTCATCCGCGCCTGGGCCAGCGAACGCGCCCGCACCCCCGGCGAAAACTGACGCGCAACCTCAGCCCGCCGCCTTTCACGCGGGATCCATGTGCTCGGCGCGCGTTTCCGCTTCGTTCAAGAGTGTTTGAGGGAATATCTCCCGGTCTTTTTCCGCCGATTTTTTCCACCAATCCAGCATCCAGCAAAGGGCGAAGCAGAGCCCGCTACAGTTCGCGATGCCTGCGGAGCTGACTCCCAAAAAATGGAGTTCCAAGCCGCCCGTTTTCCACGCATTCTTCCCCCATGCGAGCGAAAGCCCTCTCCCTGTTGCAGGAACTCACCGAAGCCCATTCCGTATCCGGCCACGAGGACGAGGTGCGGGCGATTTTCACCGACGAGCTCACCGACATCGGCCCGCTGGCGGCGGACAAGAACGGCTCGGTGATCTGCGCGCACACCAACGAGGGGCCGCGGGTGCTCATCGCGGGGCACATGGATGAGGTCGGCTTCATGGTGCAGAACCTTACGCCGGACGGCTTCATCCAGTTCCTGCCCATCGGCGGATGGTGGCCGCAGGTGATGCTCGCCCAGCGGGTGCAGATCCTGACGCGCGGCGGCGAGAAAATCCTCGGCGTCACCGGCAGCCGCCCGCCGCACTTTCTGCCCGCCGCACAGCGCGACAACGCGGTGCCCGTCGAGTCGATGTTCATCGATGTCGGCGCGACCTCGCGGCGGGAGCTGGTGGAGGATTACGGGATCTCGATCGGCGATCCCATCGCGCCGTGGTCGCAGTTCACGCCGATGTTCAAGACCGGGCGTTTCATGGCGAAGGCTTTTGACAACCGCCTCGGCATGGCCTGCGTGATCCAGGCGGCGCAGGAGCTGGCGAAGACGGATCATCCGAACGAGCTCGTTTTCGCGGGCAGCGTGCAGGAGGAGGTGGGCTTGCGCGGGGCGAAGACTCTGGCGAATTTCGTAAAACCCGATGTCGCCATCGTGCTGGAGGGGCCGCCCGCCGATGACACGCCCGGCTTCAACCACTCGGAAAGCCAGGGCAGGCTCGGCGGCGGAGTGCAGATCCGGCTCTACGATCCCACCGCGATCACCAACCCCCGCCTCGCGGATCTCGTGATCGAGACGGCGCGCCGCGCGAACATCCCGCACCAGATCACCGTCCGCCGCTCCGGCGGCACCGACGCGGGCTCGTTCCACCTCGCCCACAACGGCATCCCCTCCATCGTGCTCGGCACCCCCGCCCGCTACATCCACTCCCACAACGCGATCATCGACATCGACGACTACCTCGCGATGCTGCAACTCACCATCGCCCTCGCGGGGAACCTAGATGAATCGACGGTGGATTCTCTGACACGGTATCTGTGATGAAAACGCAGCCCGAGAAAATCCGTTGGGGAATTTCGGACAGCCCGTTCGGGAAAATGTTTCTCGCGGAAAGCTCGCTGGGCATCACACACCTTTCGTTTTTCGATGGGGACGAGACTGAGTCGTTGGAAATGCTGCGCGCGGATTTCCCGAAGGCGGACTTGGTGCGGGATGACGAGTTCGCGGGGAAGATGGCGAAGCGGATTTTTTCCGGGAAAGCCGCGCCAGGACTCCGGCTTCACATGAAGGGCACGCCTTTCCAAGAAAAGGTATGGCAAGCGCTACTCGAGATTCCGCCGGGCGGGGTTTCCACCTACGGAAAAATCGCCGGCGGCTTGGGAATGCCGGGAGCGTCCCGGGCGGTCGGCAGCGCGGTCGGCGCGAACCGCATTTCCTGGCTGATCCCCTGCCACCGCGTGATCCGCTCGGATGGCGGGTTGGGCGGCTACCGCTGGGGAACGGATCGGAAACGGGCGATGCTCGCGAGGGAGATCACTCCACCGTGACGCTTTTCGCGAGGTTGCGGGGCTGATCGATCTCGCAGCCGCGCAGGCGGGCGACGTGGTAGGAGAAGAGCTGCAACGCGACGGACGCGGGGATCGTCGCGACCAGCGGATGAGCGGACGGGATGGCGATGAAATCATCCATCACCTGCTCCGCCTCATGGTCGCCCTCGGTGATGATGCCGAGGATACGCGCGCCACGGGCGCGGCATTCCTCGATGTTGCCGAGCGTTTTCTCCTTGGCCGGCCCCTCGCAGGCGACGGCGATGACAGGCGTGCCTTTTTGCAACAGCGCGATCGGGCCGTGCTTGAGCTCGGCGGCGTGGTATCCCTCTGCGTGGATGTAGGAAATCTCCTTCAGTTTCAGCGCACCCTCCAGCGCCACGGGATACATCGGCCCACGCCCGATGAAGAAGGCGTGCTCGTTATCCAAGTAGCGCGCGGCGATTTCCGCGATCCTCTCGTCCTGCTCGATCACGCGCCGCACCAGCTCCGGGATGGAATCGATCTCGCGGGCAAGTTTCAGCCCCTCGTCGCGGGAAAACCGGCGGCCTCTGCCGAGTTTCAACGCCATCATCAGCAGCACGCTCACCTGGCAGGTGAAGGCCTTGGTGGAGGCCACGGAAATCTCCGGTCCGGCGTGCAGATAGACGCCGCGCCCGGTTTCCCGCGCGATCGTCGAGCCGACCACATTCACAAGGCTCATCACGAACGCGCCCTTCTGTTTCGCCTCGCGCACGGCGGCGAGCGTGTCCGCGGTCTCGCCGGACTGGGAGATGGCGATCACGAAATCACGCCCGCCGAGGATGGGATTCCGGTAACGGAACTCCGCCGCCTGCTGGACTTCCGCGTGGATGTCCGCCAAGTCCTCGAAAGCGTATTCGCCGACCATCGCGGCGTGGAGCGAGGTGCCGCAGCCGACCATCACCACGCGGGTGAGCTCCGCAAGCTCGCGCTGGGAGGTGCCCATCCCGGCAAGCACAGAGGAGCCGAGTTGGAGATCGAGCCGCCCGCGGATCGCGTTCGCGAGCGAGTCCGGTTGCTCGTGGATCTCCTTGAGCATGAAATGCCCGTATCCGCCTTTCTCCGCCGCCGCCGCATCAAGCCCCAGCTCCGCGATCTCACGGGTGACGGGCAGGTTGTCGAGGTCGCGGATGTCCACCGCGTCGGCGGTGACGACCGCGATGTCGTTGTCATCGAGGTAGATGACACTCTGCGTGTGGGCGAGGATGGCGGAGGCGTCGGACGCGATGATCGTCTCTCCCGCTCCGAAGCCGATCACGATGGGGCTGCCGCGCCGCGCGGTGATAATTTTCCCGGGCTCCTTCGATGAGATGACCGCGATCCCGAAGGTGCCCTCCACCTGATGGAGCGCGTCGCGCACGGCCTGTAGGAAATCGCCTTTGTCGCAATCCCCGATGAGATGGGCGAGCACCTCGGTGTCGGTTTCCGAGAGGAAAAGATGGCCTTTCTTCTCCAGCCGCGAGCGCAAGGAGCGGTAGTTCTCGATGATGCCGTTGTGGACAAGGGCGATGTGTCCGGAGCCGTCGAGGTGCGGGTGGGCGTTCGCCTCGGTCGGCGGGCCGTGGGTGGCCCAGCGGGTGTGTGCGATGCCGGTGCCCGCCCGTTGGAAAAGTTCCGCGTCCCAATCGGCGCGCGCCCTTTCGTTGAGGTTCGCGACTTTTCCGACGGCCCTCGAAACATGCAGGACATCGCCGTCCAGAAGGGCGAGACCCGCCGAGTCATAACCGCGGTATTCCAGCCGCCTCAGCCCTCCGATCAGAACGGATGCCGCGTTCGCTTTTCCAATGTATCCCACGATGCCACACATGATGTTTGTTAGTTAAATTTTTCAGAGACGGAGATCCCGCCGTATGATGTCGCCGGGCAGCGTGAACATGCCTGCCCCGATTTTCCTACCCGGATAAACCAGGGTGCCGATGCCGGTGTGGACGCCGTCGCCGACGACCGCGCCGAACTTGCGCCGCCCGGTATCCGTCAGCACGCTTTTTACTGCGGAAAGATGGTTGCGGCCGTCGTGGCGGAAGTTGGATACGATGGTGCCCGCTCCGAAATTCACGTTCTCGCCGAGAATCGAGTCGCCCACGTAGGAGAGGTGGCCGACGTTCGTGCCGCTGAGAATGATGCTGTTTTTGATCTCGACGGATTGGCCGATGTGGCAGCGGTCGCCGATGGCGGTGGAGCCGCGGACATAGCAGTTGGGGCCGATCTTGCAGCCCTCGCCGATGACGACGTTGCCCTCGATGAAAACACCCGGCAGGATGCGCGAGCCCTTGCCGAGCTGGAGGCGGCCTTCGATGACAGCGGCGGGATGCACGTCGCCGGAAATTTTCTCCTCCCATGCAGACATCACCCGCTCCTGGATCGCCAGCAGATCCCAGGGGTAACGGCAGGCAAGGATCTTTTCCCGCAGCTCCCCGTCGGCCGTTTCCAGCCAATCCGAAAGCCGCCGGTTCGCCACCGGGAAATCTCCCGTGATCGTCAACGGCCAGCCGTCTTCCGCGTTTCCCTTCATCCGATTTCCTCCGTGATCGTTTGCCTGAACCTGCCAATCCAAGAGTCAACCGTATCCGCGTCGCGGTGTTCGACAAGCACGCGGATCTTATTCTCCGTGCCCGAGTAGCGGACGAGCTGGCGGCCTTCCGTTCCGAAAGTTTTTTCCGCTTCGGAAATGAGCGCCGTGAGCTTCGGGAGATCGTTGAACGGTGTTTTTTCCCAGACCGGCAGATTCAGCAGCGTGCTCGGATACTCGCGCATCACGGAGGCGAGCTCCGCAAGGGTTTTTCCGCTTTCCCTCATCATCCGGCACACCTGCAGGGCGCTGACGATGCCGTCGCCGGTCGTCGCGTGCTCCGAGAAAATGAGGTGGCCGGAGTTCTCCCCGCCGAAAACGAGCCCCTTTTCGCGCATCATTTCCAACACCATGCGGTCGCCGACCCCGGCGCGGAAGACATGGATGCCCTCCGCGCGCAACGCCTCGTCCATGCCGAGGTTGCTCATCACGGTCGCGACCATCCCATCGCCGCGCAATTTCCCGGCGCGCTTCAGCGAGATCGCGCACATGGCCATCACACGGTCGCCGCTGACCACTTTGCCCTCGGCGTCGGTGAAAATCACGCGGTCGGCATCGCCATCGAAGGAAACGCCGAGGTCGGCTCCGGTTTCCCTCACGAGCTTCCCGGCTTGTTCGGCATACAGCGCGCCGCAGCCCTCGTTGATGTTCCGCCCGTCGGGAGTGACGGCCATCGCGATGACCTCCGCGCCGAGTTCACGGAAAATATCTGATCCAATTTGGAAACCGGAGCCGTTCCCGGCGTCGATCACCATTTTCAGCCCGCTGAGTTGCATCCCGCCGATGCTAGCCTTCGCGCACTCCGCATATTTCCGAAGTCCTTCCGGAAAATCCTCCACGCTTCCTTTTTCCACGCCATCCACCATCCCCCCGTCGGAAAGCAGCAAGTCCTCGATCTCCGCCTCCATTTCGTCGGAAAGCTTGAGGCCGCCCTGACCGAAAATTTTCATCCCGTTGTCCGTGTAGGGATTGTGCGAGGCGGTCAGCATCACACCCGCGTCGGCACGCATTTCCCGCACCAGCAAGGCCACCGCCGGGGTCGGCACCACCCCAAGCCGGATCACTTTCGCCCCGGCTGCTACCAGTCCGGCGACCAATCCTCCTTCGAGCATCCCGCCAGATTCGCGCGTATCCCTGCCGATCAGAACCCGCACGCCATTTTTCCCGCCTAGCGCCCTCACCACCGCACGCCCCAGCGACTCCGCCATCCGCACGGTGACCGGATGCTCATGCGCCACCCCTCTGATTCCATCTGTTCCGAAAAGCTTTCCCATATAGGACGCGGAATTCTTTCCGTCCGCGGACTTTTAACAAGCCGGAATCACATGACGGAGGAAACAGCTGCATTCCCCGAACTTTCTTCTCTCGCCAAACATACCCGACGAAACTAAAAACCTCTTCAAGTCCCACCCATGAACACCGATCCCTCGAACCCAAACCCCGAACCGAAGATCGACAGCAACGTTTCCAAAAAGGTTACCGAAGCGACCGAGATGGATCTCTGGGATATTGATTTTGGCGATGTGGACGTCCCTAGCCCCGCTGAAAATGTCCACCGCACCCCTGGCCAACTCCCCGCCCAGCGGCAGTCCGTATCCAATATCAGCACGAGAAAGCCCTCCGACCTAAGACCCAAATCAGCAGTGGGAGTCGAACCGACCGAGCCTCTGCCTCTGACCATCGAACTCCCCGAACTGACGTCTGGAGAAAAAGCCGAGCTGAGTAGACATAGGGCCAAGAAAAAGCCTGCGTTTAATGAGGTGGAAAAAACGGTAAACAAAACCGCGACAGCAACTCGGTCAGATATAGAAGATGAAACCGATCTGGAAATCCCGGAGATCGAGCAAGAGCCGGCCACCCGGGAATGGGACGAACTCGAAGATGCCGAGGAGGAACCGAAAGATCAAAAGGCCGTTTCGATTATCTCCCCCATAGGTTCCCTGTCAAAAATCGAGAAAATCGCAATCTCCAGCCTCTGCGCCGTCCTCGCGCTCGGCGCGATACTCACCTTGATCCATTTTTCCCATCGCGTCCCGACACGCCCTCTCGTCACCGAGGAGATCGATTTTCCTGTCTCCGGAAAAATCGTCGAGATCACCGCGGCCAGCACCTATTGGCGCAAGCCGATCACGACCGGAGATAAGGCGGATGTCGTCCGGCGCGGCACGCAGCTGATTCCCGTCTTGAAACTCAGCCTCAATTCCAAGTCCGGCGCGATCCGGGTCTTTTTCCGCAACGAGGATGGTCTCGTGGTAGGCGATGGCATCACCCGTAGCGTGAAGGGGAGCACCGAGGTGACCGTCCCGGCCACGGCGGGCTTCGATGATGTGGGAATGCACACCGCGTATCGCACGGGGGACGGCAAGCGTTGGAACGTGCAGGTTTTCGAGGCTCCGAGCGCGACGTCTCCGCGGGAAGAATTCCGGAAGGTTCTTGAGACGGAGATCTCCACGATGATCCATTGATCCGCTCGCCCCGCGAATTGTGGTTTGATGTTTCCCGCAAGGTGTTTAGAACCCGTCCATGACCCCTCTGATACCGAACGAAGGCTGGCACGTCCTGCACCTTTTCTACCACATCGACCACGCGCAGTGGTCTCTATTTTCCGAGGATGAACAGCGCCATGCGAAAGTCCGCCTCACCGAGCTCATCCAGGAAATCCGCGCCACGCCGGACACCCAGCTCCTCACGTTTTCCATCGTTTCGCCCAAGGCCGATCTCGGCTTCATGCTGCTCACCCCAGATCTGCACGTCGCGAACTTCTTCGAGAAACAGCTCACGCTCTCGCTCGGCCCGGAGATCCTCACGCCCGCGTATTCCTATCTCTCGCTCACCGAGCCTTCCGAATACACCACCACCCGCGAACAGCACATCGCCGAGACCCTGATCGCAGAGAAAAACCTCACGGAAGGCTCCGCTGAGTTCGAGGCCGCGCTCAAGGAGTTCGATGACCGCATGGCGCACTACCGCTCCTACCGCGTGTATCCGCAGCTCCCGGATTGGCCGGTCGTTTGTTTCTACCCGATGTCGAAGCGCCGCTCCGGCACCGACAACTGGTATTCCCTCGACTACGAGGCGCGCCGCGAACTGATGGCCGGGCACGCCCGCGTCGGCCGCACCTACTCGGGCCGCATCCTCCAGCTCATCACCGGCTCCACCGGCCTCGACGAGCACGAGTGGGGCGTGACCCTGCTCTCCAAAACCACCGAGGACATCAAGGCCATCATTTACGAAATGCGCTTCGACGAGGTCTCCGCGCGCTACGCCGAGTTCGGCGATTTCTACATCTGCCTCCAGCTTCCGCTCGCCGAGCTTTTCAAGCGGCTCTGCCTCTAACCGCCGTGTCACAGTCCGCCGGAAAAGCCTTCGAACTCATCCAAGCCGCCCACGGCAGGGGTCGGCTTGCTCATGCGTTCCTCGTTTCCGGCGCGGCAGGTTGCGGGAAAGAGGAACTCGCTTCTCGTCTCGTTTCCATGGTCAACGGATCGGAAGAAAGCGGCGGCATGGATCTCTTCGGCGATCCGGTGGAGGAAAAGCTAGTGCCACTCGACGAACAGGAGGGAGGCTGGGTGCGCATCATCCGCCCGCGATCGAAATCCCGCCGCATTTCCGTCAGCGAAATACGCGATCTCGAGCACACCCTCCATCTCGCGGCACCAAGGGGAAAGACCAAGGTGGGCGTGATCGTGGATGCCGACCGCATGAACGAGCAGGCTGAAAACGCCTTCCTGAAAACCCTGGAGGAGCCTCCGAACGGAACCCTCCTACTGCTACTCACCACCCGCCCGCAGCGGCTTCTGCCGACCATCCTCTCGCGCTGCGTGCAGGTGAAACTGTCCGGCGGCCGGCCGCTCGGTGCGGAAGGCGGAGACGAACTCGTGGCCGCCCTTAACAAGGCCGCCGCGCGTGGCTTCGGCGACCCCATTTCCGCGCTCCACATGAAATCCGTCTTCACCGATTTTCTCGCCGAGAAACGGGAAGAGGTCGAGGCCGCCGCAAAAACCGCCACGAAGGAAGAGATCGCCGCCTACCGCGACGGCACCGATGGCTCATGGCTGAAGGAGCGCGAGGATTTCCACAAAGCCGCCGCCGAGGCGGATTACCTCGACGCCCGCAACCGCTACCTCGATGTGATCCTCGCCTGGCTCGCCGACCTCATCCGCATCAAGACCGGCTCCGGCGGCCTCGATTTCCCGGAGTCCGCGCCCCTGTTAGAAAAGATCGCGGAGACCGAAACCGTGTTCCGCATCGGAACACGCCTGGAAGCCTTGGAACGCCTCCGGCAAACGCTGGAGACGAACGCCTCCGAACCGCTCGCACTGGAGGTCGGTTTCCTCAGGGCATTCGCCTAAAAATCACCCTCGCCGTAGGAATGCGTCTCGCCTTCCGAGCTGACTGTTTCCAAAAGCAGCTCCAGCCCGTCGAGAAGTACTTCGAAGCCGATCAGCCACTTGCCGTCGCCGAACGCCGGGCCGGACATTTCCAGAAGGTGGTCGAGCGCCTCCTGTTTGAGCAGCGGCTCCAGGGCGTATCCGGGAACGATCGCGGATTCCTGCCGGAAGGGATCGACCAAGATCAGCAGCGCGCGGTTGTCCTTGCCGCGCCGGAACTCGCCCGCCAAGGCACCCGCGTTGAACAGCCAAAAGGCGTGCATGGTGAACGGATGTTGTGCCGGGAAACGGTGCATGACCACCTGAACGGTAAGCTGGGGAAAGCGCCGCTGAAGCTGCTGGATGCGGCGGTTGAGCTTCACGGAGTCGGCGCTTTTGAGGCAACCAACGGTATCCGCCACGATGGGATTGAGCCTCGGCAATACCCCGACCAGCGCGGTCGTCCTCGGGAAAGTCAGCATGCATGCCGGACACTCAGCCGCGTTAGGCCGCAGCGGGGTCTGGCAGTAGGGGCAGCGTGTCACTGGCGCAGGATAGGCAGGGAAAACCCACATGGTCGAAAAGAAAAGAGGACACCCGCAGGCTTACGGCTTGACCGCAACCCGCCGCCCGCGCTCGCTCCGAACCAGTGAATTTTTTCATCACAGGAACTGATACCAGCGTGGGCAAGACACACCTCACCCGACTCATGATCGCATCCCTCCGCGAGGAAGGTCGCGACGCATCCGGCTTCAAGCCCGTCTCCTGCGGCGATCGCGATGACGGGCACATCCTCGCCGGGGTTTCCGGAAACTTGCCGCTCGACGAGGTGAATCCCCTCCACTTCGCCTCGCCCGTCGCGCCTTACGTCGCCGCCCTGCTGGAAAACAAGACCATCGATCCCGCTGCGCTCGTGGAGTCCTACCGGAAATTTTCCGAAGGCCGCGAGATCGTCCTCGTTGAGGGCGCGGGAGGCTGGGAAGTGCCCATCACCGAAAACTATTTCATCTCGGATCTCGCGAAGGATCTCGGCCTGCCCGTCATCCTCGTCGCCGCGAACCGCCTCGGTGCGCTCAACCACATCCTGCTCACCCTCGCCGCCATCAAGGCGAAAGGCCTCACCTGCGCCGGGATCATCCTCAACCAGCTTGGGGACGAAATGGACACCCCCATGATCACCAACAAGGGCATCCTAAGCTCCCTCACCAACATCCCTGTCCTCGACCACATCATCCACGACCAAGACTTCCTCTCCCCCGAACTCATGGACGTGCTGTTGAGCGAAGCGATCTAGTCTTCCTTGAGGTTTAAAGTTTAAATTTTAAAGTTTCATGCCCTCAAAAAATTTCCATGTCCGCCAAGCCGCCGTCTCCGCCCTCCGCGCATGGGCAAAGGGGCATGATTACGCGGAAAGCCTCGTCGAGCGCCACGCCCAGCGCCGCATGCTTTCCTCCGCGGATCGCGCCCTCTTGCAGGCCATCCTTTTCGGCGTCCTCCGCCACCGCCGCGTCTTGGATCATTGGATCGGTAAGCTCCGCCACGGCAAGCTCGACGCCGACACGCGCGACGTCCTCCGCGTCGGCCTTTGCCAGATCCTCATCCTCAACATCCCGGATCACGCCGCCGTCAACGAGACCGTAGAGGCCGGCAAGACCTCCGTTCGCCCGCTCATCAACGCCGTCCTCCGCAAGGCGATCTCCTACCGCAAGCGCCTCATGGAGGAGCTCGACGAGATGCCGCCCGCCGCCCTCTACTCCCACCCGGACTGGCTCTACAACCGCTGGCGGAAATCCTTCGGCAAGGAAACCGCCATCGCGATCATGGAGTGGGACAACCAGCCCGCCGAAACCTTTTTCCGCCTCAATCCGCTCGGAGAGGCTGACGCCTGTCTGCCCCCCGGCGAAGCCTTGGATCACGCCCCCGGCTATTTCCTACTCACCGGCAAGCTCCCCACATCGCTCCTCGCCGAGGGCAAGATCTACATCCAGGATCCAGCTACTAGACATTCCGTAGAACTACTCAACCCCCAGCCCGGCGAGAAAATCCTCGATGCCTGCGCCGCTCCCGGCGGCAAGGCTTTCCTCATCGCCGCCGCGCTCGGCGGAGGCGCGGGGCTCACCTGCACCGACTCGAACGAGAAGCGCCTGCCTCGCCTAGAGGAAAACCTCGCCCGCCTCCAGATCCAGGCCGATGAAATCTCCGTCCACGACTGGCGCAAGCCCGCCCCGGAGCGTTTCCACGGAGCCTTCGACGCGATCCTGCTCGATGTCCCCTGCTCGAACACCGGCGTGATCCGCCGCCGCGTCGATGTCCGCTGGCGCCTCCAGCCCGCCGATATCGATGACCTCGCGGTGATCCAATCGGAGATCCTCGCCAACGCCCTCCCCTGCCTCAAGCCCGGTGGCCGCATCGTCTATTCCACCTGCTCAATCGAGGATTCCGAGAACATCGACCTCGTGAAAGCCTTCGCCGAAAACCACGGCCTCCGCGTGGAAAAATCCGTCCGCATCCTCCCCACCGAACACGGCACCGACGGTGCCTTCGCCGCACTACTTCGGGTGCCATGACCATCGCAAAGACAGTCGCCCTCCTCCTCGCGTCGAACGTTTTCATGACCTTCGCCTGGTATGCGCATCTCCGCGACATGCGCTCGAAGCCCCTGATTGTGGCCATCCTCGCGAGCTGGATGATCGCCCTCTTCGAGTATTCCCTCATGGTTCCCGCCAACCGCATCGGCTACGGCGCGATGTCCCTGCCGCAGCTCAAAATCATCCAGGAGGTCATCACCCTCGCCGTCTTCATCCCCTTCGCGATGTTCTACATGAACGTCCCCTTCACCTGGAATTATCTTTGGGCGGGCTGCTGCCTCCTCGGCGCGGTGTATTTCATTTTCCGCGGATAGAGTGGCGGGGGAGCACACGCGCCCTCGCGTGTCGTTTCCGGTGCCCTCGCCGGAAACCCGGCTGGAAACTACGGGGTGGTTCGAACCTAGCTCCCAAGACAATACCGAACCCTAATTCCGGCCGCCGAGCAGCGAGGGCGCAGCTCGGAACACGCGAGGGCGCGTATGCTCCCCGCCGTTAGGCGAATCCGTCAAAGATGTCACAGCCGTCTTGCCCTCAACGGCAAAAAGTTTCATAACTCAACTTTCCAAAAATACATGAACACCCGGAACGCCCTTTCCATCGCTTGTGTCTGGCTCCTTGCGAGAGGTAGTGCCTCGGCGGGAATGACGGTGGTCACGCTCACCGATGTGGCGGCGGCGCGGATCGACGCGCTCTCGTTTTTCCTCGTGACCTATCTGGTGATCTCATGGGTGGTGAAAATCATCTGGAACCAGCTCGCGAAGTCGTTCGCCGCCTTGCCGATACTGAAATACCGCCAGGCGCTGGGGGTGGTGTTCGTGACCGGGCTGCTGTTCTACGTAGTGCTTACGATGATCTCCGGCGCGCGGGAATTGCTCACGCCCGGCGCATGGGAAAAACAGGGCGCCGGATACCGGCTGCGCGACGGGGAACAGGTGGCGCTCACGAAAGAGGAACGCCGCAAGGCTTTGTCGGAGTTAAAGGCAGCGATCTGGGAGTTCGCGAAAACCAGCGGCGGCAAGGCACCCTCCGGCCCCTTCGGCGGTCAGGTGGCGGCGGAACTTTGGAACTTCGGCGACGGCGGCTTTTACGCCCTCGTCCCTAGAGTGAAACCCGGCGGCGGGCGCGAGGTGATGGTTTACGAACCCTCCACGGCCGGCGGACGGCGCTTCGTGCTACTCGCCGACGGCAGTATCGAGGACAGGGCGGAGGGGGAT
>JAYTOE010000056.1:0-7145 GCA_043747935.1 Akkermansiaceae bacterium | reverse complement strand
GTCACGCGGAACATCTCCCCTGCCCCCTCGCAATCGCTCGCCGTGATGATCGGCGTGTGGACATGGATGAAATCGCGCTCTTGGAAAAAGCGGTGGATCGCGTGGGACATGCGCGAGCGGAGGCGGAAAGTCGCGCCGTAGAGATTCGTGCGCGGGCGGAGATGGGCGATGGAGCGCAGGAACTCCGGCGTGTGGCCTTTTTTCTGGAGCGGGTAATCCTCGGGCGCGGTGCCGAGGAGCTTGATCGACGAAGCCTGCATTTCCCAATCCTGTCCCTGTGCGGGTGATGGGATCAGTTTTCCCGAAACGGAAACCGATGCGCCGGTGGTCATACGGTGGATGTCCTCGTATCCCGGAATCCCGGCATCCGCCACGATCTGTAAATTCCCGAGGCACGAGCCGTCGTTGAGCTCGATGAATGAAAAGGCCTTCGAGTCCCGCCTAGTCCGCACCCAACCGGCGACTTCCAATGAATCGGTTCCCTCTTTGCGGGCAAGAACGTGCTTGATGAGCGTGCGCATGGGCGGGACTTTAAATTTCAAATCCCAAAGCTCAAGGAAGATGCGGCGAGAAGGATCAGGCGAAAGGGTTGAACGCGGTAATCCCTTCGATACCCAAAAAATCGCCGACGTTTTCCGTGAGAATGAGAGGTATGTCCTCCCGGAGCATCAGCGCGGCCAACTGGCGGTCGAAGTATCGTTGCCGCGTGACGTTTCCCTCCACACAGAGATCGAGCGCGTGACGCGTCGTTTCCAACGTCAGAGGCAGGACGGTCAGGCCGCGCAATCGCGACAGAGAAAGGATTTTTTCGCGCGCCACTTCGGGACTGTCCGGCGGCTGGTTTTTCGGGCCGGTGAGATTGGGATACATTTCTGCGAGATTCTGCACGGAAACGAACAGCTCCACTTCCGGGCGATGCCTGAGGGCGATGACTTGCCGCGCGGCTCCGTGGCGAGGATCGCCCGCAAGCGTCGCATAAATCAGCACGTTCGTATCCACCAGAACCCGCCCCGTCAGATCCTCAACGCTCATACGTTTCCTCCCTGCTGAAAGTCCCCGCGAACCGACCATCCGAAGTAACGATCTCATCACTCTCAGCACCGCGTTTCCGTAGGAATTCCTCAAGTGCCATCTCGATGATTTGGCTCCGGGGTCGCCGTTCCTCCTGTCCGAAGCGATTCAGGTCTCCAAGCAGTTTGTCATCAATCGTAGCACTGATGTGTATTTTCATAACATGAACATGCTACGAAAGCGGCGAGCTGTCAATCAGTCTGATTTTTCTACCAGAATTCACTTCCCGACGAACTGACAGGCGGTGCTTGCAAAGACGGGATGGGGGGATAAAGTCCCCGCAACCGATGAAGCGCTTTACCTTCCCTATCGCCTTACTTTTGTGCGGCGTCCTGACCGCCTCTGCGCAGGAAACCGCCGAGGCGGTTGCTCCTGTCAAGGAAACCAATTTCCTCGAAATCGTCGCGGCGGGCGGGATTATGATGTATCCCCTCGCCCTGATCTCGGTGGTGGGCGTCGTCCTTATCCTACTTTATCTTCTGACGATCCGTCGCAACGCGGTGGTCAGTGACCGTTTCATGAACGCCGCCGAGGCCATGATCCGCAAGCGCGACTACCTCGGCCTCGTCGCCTACTGCCACCGCCAGAACGAATCGATGGCGCGGATCACACAGAAAACCCTGGATTTCTTCACGAAATACCCGGCCGCCTCCTTCGGCGAAGTCCGCGAGGTCGCCGAGGCGGAGGGCTCACGCCAGGCGGGTCTGCTCAGCTCACGCATCACTTACCTCGCCGATATCGGCTCCATCGCGCCCATGGTCGGCCTGCTCGGCACGGTGCTCGGCATGATCAAGTCGTTCATGCAGATCTCCGGCGGAGATGTCCAAGGCGTCCGTCAAATGGGTCTGGCGGAGGGTGTTTCCGAGGCGCTCATCACCACCGCCGCCGGCCTGATGATCGGCATCCCGGCGCTGGTTTTCTACTCCTTTTTTCGCGGGCGCGTTCAGAAATACATCGCCGAGCTCGAGGCCGCCGCGACGCATCTCATGGCGCTGCTGCACACCCAGGTCGAGCACCAGTTGCCCGGCGAGCGCGAATCCTACTCGCCCGCCCGCCGCGTCCGTGAGGACTATGCGATGCCGGTGCCATCACCGCTTGGCGGCGACCGCCCCGATCTCCACGGAATCTAATCCAATCCCCGATGAAATTCTCCAGCAGACAGCCGGAACCCGCCCAGATGCAGCTGGCGCCGATGATCGACATCGTGTTCCTGCTCCTCATCTTTTTCATCGTCACCTGGCAGTTCACGAAATCGGAAACGGAACTCTCCGTCTCCGTCCCCACCGCGCAGGAAGGCGCGGAGCCCCAGCGCGGCCCGGGCGAGATCGTCATTAACATCCTCGCCGACGGCACCGTGAAAGTCGAGGGCGGCACGGTCGATCTGGCGCAGCTGCTTGATAAACTCGCCTCCATCGCCGCGCAATACGAGAACCAGCCCGTCCGCATCCGCGGTGATGGCGCGGTTTCCTACCAGCGCATCGTCGAGGTCATCGACACCTGCCAGAAGGCGGGCATCTGGAACATCTCCTTCGCCACGCAAAAGCCCGCGCCATCGGAGTGATTCCCTTGGCAAATCCCCGTCCCGAAACTCCCGGCACCTTGAAAGCATTCCCGCTCCTTTTCCTGCTCCTCTCCCTGCCCGCCGCCGCGCAGCAACCGCCCCGCGCCGGCATCGTCCCCGAGAATCTCCGCGCCGATGCCGGGAACGATTTCTTCGCCCGCGGGAAAAACCTCTTCGACACCGCGCAGGCGAGCGTCGATCTCGAAACGCGCCGCGATCTCTACCTCCGCTCTGCGGATATCTTTTCCGAATACATCAACCAATTCCCCAACCACGCCAACACCGAGGCCGCATGGTGGTATCTCGGCACCAGCTTCTACCAAGCGGGGCTGCTTGATGATGCGAAGCGCTGCTTCAGCACCCTGCTGAACCGCTACGCACGGGGAAAATACGCCGCCGCCGCCGCCTACACCCTCGCCGCCGACCACTACAACAAGCGCGAATACGCCTTCGCCGCGCCGCTTTTCGAGCGTTTCGCGCAGAACGCCGCCAAGCCCGGCGACAAACCGAAGGGCGATCTCTTCGCCGGCAACTGCTACCGCCTGCTCGGCCGCGACCGCGAGGCCATCGCCGCCTACAAGCGCGTGATCGCCGATCCCGAAGGCGCGCTTTTCAAGGATCAGGCGCAAATCGAGGTCGGCAAGCTCACCCTCAAGGCAGGGAAGCTCCTGGAAGCTCTCGAACTTTTCCGCGCCGTAGCCGACTCCGCCGCCGTCCCGAAACTCCGTGGTGATGCCGCCCTGCACGCCGGCATCGCCGCCACCAAGCTCGGCGAGACCGCGCTCGCCGAGAAATACCTCCGCTTCGTCCTCGATGGCCAGGGCATGGAGGAGTTCCGCCCGGACGCACAGACCGCGCTGATGGAGAACTATTACGCGAAAAAGGAATACCAAACGGTGCTCGATATTTTTCGCAAAAGCACTCTGAAGGGCGAGGGCGAGAAGGAGGCCATCCGCCTGATGATCGCCGCCCGCGCGCTGATGAAACTCGACCGCCCCGCCGAGGCCAGCGAGCTGTTCCGGGAGATCGAGCGCCTCGTGAAACCCGAGAACGACCTCGCCTTCCAAGCCTCCTACTACCGCCTCAACTGCTTCTTCCAGATCGAGGGCAAGCACGTCGTCGATCAGGTGGACGCCTTCCTCCAGATCTACGGGAAATTCCACCCCAACGACACCCGCATCCACACCGCCATGCTGATGAAAGCGGAGACCCTCTTCGCGGAAAACAATCCTGCCGAGGCGGCGAAAACCTACTCGAAGATCGATCCCTCGCTGCTCAGCGAGACGAACCGCCCCGGCTTCCTCTACCAGCGCGGATGGTGCCTCGCCGAGGCGGGCGACGCCCAGGGCGCGATCCGCTCCTTCACCGATTTCCTCGCGAAATACCCGGACGACAAGCGCGTCCACCCCGCCCTCGTGAAACGCGCGAAGGCCTATGCCGAGACTGACGAATCCGCCAAGGCCGTCGCCGATTTCGACCGCATCACCACCGACAAGGCCGCGCCGGACGACCTCGTCGCCCTCGCATGGCTGGAGTCCGCCCGCACCCGCCGCAAGGAAGGCAACATCGAGAACATGGTCGTCCGCTACAAGGGTCTGTTAGAAAAGGTCGATGACCTCACCGACAACCTCAAGGCCGAGGCGAACTACTGGATCGGCTGGGGCATGGTGAAAACAAACCAGCCCAAGGAAGCCGCGCCTTTCCTCAACACCGCACGCACACTTCGCCCGGAAGCCTACGCGAAACACGCCGGCCTGCTCCTCGCCCTCTCCCACTTCGCCGCCCAGGATCCGAAAAGCCTCGGCGCCGAGATCGACCTCGCGATCGAAGGCAAATACATCGACGATGTCCCCCAGCAGGCCGTGCAATGGGCCGGCATGCAGGCCTACAACGCCGGCGATTTCAAAGCCGCCTCCCGTTTCCTGAAAATCGTCGCCAACCCCGACGAGCCGCGCGCTACCCAGAAGGAAGTCTGGCGCTACCTCGCCAAGGCGCTCATCGAAACCACCGATTTCACCGACGCTCTTCCCGCCGTCGCCAACCTCCTCGATGTCGAAGACAACACCTCATGGAAAGCCGATGGCCTGCTCGACCGCGCCCGCGCCCTCCTCGGACTGAAACGCTTCGCCGAGTCCCGCAAGGCCGCCGACGAGGGGCTCGCCCTCCGCCCCCAAGGCCGCACCTCCGCCTACCTCCGCGTCGTCTCCGGTGATCTCTACGTCGAGGAAAACAACCTCAGCCAGGCCGCCGCTGATTACCTTTACGTGATCAATTTCCACGAAGACGCCGACCTCAAGCCGCTCGCCATACACAAATACATCGGAGTGTTGGAGAAACAGGGAAAAGCCGACGAGGCCGCCAAGTTCAAAACGAAACTCGCCACCGAGTTCCCGGCTTGGAAAGCCCCGTGAACGGATGATCACCCAGGCCTTCATACTCGGGGCGGGACTAGGGACTCGGTTGCGGCCGTTGACGGATGTTTTCCCGAAGCCGCTGGTGCCGCTTTTCCACAAGCCGCTGGCTATGTGGGCGGTGGAGGCTTGTGAGGCGGCAGGGTGCCGGAGGTTCGCGATCAACACGCATCACCTGCCGGAAAAATGGGTGGGATTCGGCGCGGGAAGGGATGTGACCTTTTTCCACGAACCGATTCTGTTAGAGACGGGTGGCGGGTTGAAAAACATCGAGAATTGGATCGAGGACGGCAGCCTGCTGATCCACAACGGCGACATTTTCTCCTCGATGGATCTGCGGAAACTCGTCGATTCACACGAGGCGAGCGGTGATGAGGTGACGCTGGCGCTGAGGTCGGCGGGTGGGGAGAAACGGATTTCACTCGGTGAGGGCGGGCGGGTGGAAGATGTGCGCAGCGAGGTGCGCGGCTTGCCGGGGACGCATGTTTTCACGGGCATCTACTGCGTGAACCGTAGTTTTCTGAAACGCATCCCGGCGGACGAGGTGATCGCGGTGATCCCGGCTTTCCAAGAGTTGGTGCGGGAGGGAAAGATCGGAGCGGTCATTCTCGATGAGGGCGAGTGGATGGATCTCGGCGATGTGGAAAGTTACCTCGCCGCCCACCGCATGCTCGCCCTGGAAGAGCCGGTGCACCCCGAGGCGATCATCGGCGAAAGGGCGGCCATCGAACGCAGTGTGATCGGGAAAGGTGCGCTGATCGGCGCGGGCGCGCGGGTGACGGACTGCGTGGTGTGGCCGGGGGCTTGTGTTTCCGGGGATGTCAGCGTGGTGGTGGTGACGGGGTGATCAGTCCAGCCGCTTCAGTCGCGATCTGACAACCGTTTCATTCATAAGTACGACGCGGTGTTCTTCCGAGCCCTTCACATTGATGGTGATCAGAAAATAGCGAATGGATTCGACTCCCGATTTGAGTTCGGGGATGGCTTCGAGTTTTGTGACGATGGGGATTCCCTTTTCGTAATCCTCTTCCATGGATGCTAGAGCGAGTTCAATGGCGCGCGCGGCAGTGATGGTGAGGAGCGCTTTTATTTGCGGGTCGTGGTTTCCTGCGATGACGTTTTTTTCGTCGGTGAAGAACTGTTTGATGTAGGTAACATCGGGAGGTTCGCCTCTTTGTGCTCCGTTCGGCCCAAGAGTTCCCAGCCCCGGTAAGGAGACGCTCGGGCCTTCGTGGACAAGAACCTCTTTTGCCACCGCAAATGGAGCAAAAGAAACAGCCAGAGCCGCGAGGAAACGAAGGATGTATCTGTGAGGGGATATATTCATAACTCCGATTACCAAATCAACTGAGTCCTGTCGATATTCCGTTTCGTATTCGGAGGCCGAAGCTGGGGGGGCACTGCCACTATAGCGTCGCGATGAGGCGGACGAATTGGCGGCCGTATTCGACGTAGGAGCTGTAGCACTGATCCCAATCGACGGCGGAGGGATCGGGGGCGTGGAAGACGGTGGCCACGTGCGGCTCGATCGCGATCCAGCCCTTGTAGCCGGACTTGTGGGCGTCGGTGAGGATTTCGCGGAGCTTCGCCTGTCCCAGTCCGGGCATCGTGTATTCCGGCTCCACGTCGGCGGAGATCGGGTTCATGCAATCCTTGATGTGGATGTGGGCGACGTGCTCTTTCACCTTGAGCCAGAACTCCATGGGATCCTGCCACGGGGATGGCTCGGGCTTGGAGCGGTCGAGTTGGAAAACGGGGTTACCGGTGTCGAACACGAGCTTCAGTCCGGGGACTTCCTCGACGAGGCGCAGTGAGTGCTCGGCGGAAAAGCCGCCCCAGTTCATGCAGTTCTCGTGGACGGCGGTAATCCCCTCATCGGCGAAGCGTTTCACGATCTCGCGCAGGCGGCGGAAGCGCTCGGCCTCATCCTGATCCTGCCCCCACGGCTCCTGCGCGTAGGACATGATGCGGATCATCGGTGTGCCGAGCCGCTTCATGCGAGGGATCGCACGCTCGATCTCGGCGAGCGTGATCGAGAAATCCGAGCCGATCTTTTTTCCCCAGTTGCCGATCGCCGAGCCGAACTCCGGGACGGTGATGCC
>JAYTOE010000055.1:0-5194 GCA_043747935.1 Akkermansiaceae bacterium | reverse complement strand
CCGGATGCGGGAAATCCGCACGTCCGGTTTGACGAGGGGGAGCAACGGGATTGGCGCAAGCCGCCCGTTGCTCTCTACTCTACCGTCCATCCGTGGTTCCTTTCTTCCGACGGTTTATGACGTGTTTTCATCTCCGCCATTCCAACATCGACAAACGCCGCCGCCCGCCGCTTGAATCGGCCACGCCTATGCTCGGCCATCTCCGCTTCGAGAACGTCACCCGCCGCTTCGGTTCCTTCACGGCGGTGGATCGTGTGTCGCTGGAGATCGAGAAAGGCGAGGTCTTCTCCCTGCTCGGGCCATCGGGATGCGGGAAAACGACGCTCCTGCGCATGGCGGCCGGTTTCGATGTCCCGGACGAGGGCCGCATTTTCCTCGATGGGGTCGATATCACCCACCTCCCGCCTGATCAGCGCCCGGTGAACACCGTCTTCCAATCCTACGCCCTTTTCCCCCACCTCTCGATCCGCGAGAACATCGCCTTCGGGCCGAAGCTTTCGAAACGATCCCCCGCCGAGATCCGCTCCGAGGTCGAGCGCATGCTGGAGCTTGTCGATCTAACGGCCCACGCCGACAAAAAGCCCTCGCAGCTCTCCGGCGGGCAGAAGCAACGCGTCGCCATCGCCCGCGCGCTGGTGAACAAACCCAAAGTCCTCCTCCTCGACGAGCCGCTCGCCGCCCTCGACCTCAAGCTCCGCCAGCGCCTGCTCGTCGAGCTCGATGCGATCCACGACGAGGTCGGCATCACCTTCCTTTACGTCACCCACGACCAGGGCGAGGCCATGTCGATCTCCGACCGCATCGCGGTGATGAACAAGGGCGTCGTCGAGCAGATCGGCAAGCCCGCCGAGATCTACGAGGCTCCTCGTACTTCGTTCGTCGCCGCGTTCATCGGCGACACGAATTTCCTCGACGGGAAAATCACCTCCCGCATCGACGCGCGCTTCTCCCGCTGCGCCATCGAGGGGCTGGGGGAAATCACGATCGACAACGACAAGCCCACCAACCCAGGAGACCTCGTCCACCTCTCCCTGCGCCCCGAGAAAATCGTCGTTTCACGTAACAAACCCGATCTGCGGGAAAACGAGAACACGGTTCCTGGCATCATCGAGGACATCATTTATTTCGGCTCCCACACCCGGCTGTGGGTGCGTTGCGGCGGCTGGCGCATCTGTGCGGAAACGCAGCACCGCACCTACCAGCTCGACGACACCCCGCTGAAATGGGGCGACACCGTCCACCTCCGCTGGCACGCCAACGACGGCTACCTGCTCGAGCAATACCGCGTGGAAGACGAATCCCTGCTCACACTCCCGGACGGGGAATGAAGCCAGCACAACGCGCTCACTTCCTGCCAAATCTCGCTGTGATTCCCAGCGTGACACATTTCTGCCTCACCGCTTCCCGCGTTACCCCGATATCCTCCGCGATCTTCTGAAGTGGCTCTTTACCCAATCTCGTCAAAACCTCGGGAGTCCATTTGACCGGACTCCGCATGCTGCTGGGATCTGTAGGCATTCCCAATTGGTTGCGCTTTTTCCAAACGACCCCGACCCCCAAGCCAAGCTCACGAGCCACTTCAGCATCGGGCTTTGTGCCCAGAAGGGCGATCTCCCGCTCCGTCCATACACGGGAGGTTTTCAAGCCGGATGCTTTTGCAAAAGATTCAATCCCTAATTGCCTCCTTTTCGCCGTTACGCACATCGGTTGAATTCCCATTTGTTCCGCCAGCTCCCTGTCCGTGGTTTTTCCCAAGCGTGCAATCTCTTCCTCCGACCATGGATGCCAGAATTGGGTGCCCACCGCAAAACTCTCAATGCCCAGCCTCTTCCGCTTGCCCAACACAGACTTGCGGGAAATCCCCATGATTTCCGCCACGCGCTCATCCGGCAGTTTGCCCAGAAGCGCCAGATTCTTCCGCGACCAATCCACCGCGTCCGGTCTCGGATTCCTGTTTGGCAGTCTGGGGCAAAAGGATGCGATGCCAAGCTGGCGCCGCTTCAAGGCGACAGAGACCTCATGGATTTTCAAACGCCGCGCGACCTCCTTGTCCGTATCCTTGCCCAATATCTCCACCTCTTCCTGCGTCCAGCTCCGCCAAAGTTTAGAACGGAAGGCAAACGCCTCAATCCCTAGGGATTTCCGCTTGTTCGATATCGTCGTTTTTGCCATGCCCAGCAACTTCGCCACTTCCTCATCGGACTTCTTGCCCAGCAACCCAAGCTCATTCCTTTTCCATTCACGCACCTTCATGTTCTTGAAGGAAGGAATGCCCAATGACAGCCGTTTGTACATGACAACATGAAGGGGAATGCCCAAGCGCCTTGCCAACTCCGCGTCGGTCATGGTTCCCAACAATGAAATCATTCCCTCATCCCAAGAAATTCTAACCGATTGCATTTTCAGTTTTTTCATATCCGATATCTGCGATTCCATAGGCATGGCGGTGGTGGCTATCCGTTGCGTAATCCGTCCCGGCTCTGTTACGGACAAACAGACATCGACAACCACCGTAGCGCATTGCTTTTATGCCGACGGGAAAAATGAAGCAACGCAAACCAGAGTTTTTGGCGACGGCGCCCAGCTTCCTCTGGCTGGCGCTTTTCGTGTTCGTTCCGGTGGCGATCATTTTCGCCATCGCCTTCAGGCCGGCGCTGCCCGCCGGGGGAATCGGCGAGGGCTGGAGCTTGGATGCGATCCGCTCTCTGAAAGACCCCATTTACCCGAGCCTGCTGCTGCGCACGGTGCTCATCAGCTTTTTCACCACCGCGCTGTGCCTTGCGCTCGCACTGCCGGTGGCGTGGCATCTTGCGAAGCTCCCGCCGAAATGGCGCTCGCGCATCCTGATCCTGATCATCATCCCGTTCTGGACGAATTTCGTGATCCGCGTGTTCGCATGGCAGCAGATCCTTCATGCGGAGGGAGCCATCGCCGGAACGCTGCGCTCCATCGGCCTGCTCGGGGAAACCGATAGGCTGTTAGGAAACTCCGCGGCCGTGGTCATCGTCAGCGTTTACACCTACCTACCCTTCGCGATCCTGCCGATCTTCGCGGCGGCGGAGAAATTCGACTTCGCACTGTTAGATGCTGCCCGCGATCTGGGCGCGAAGCCCTTCCGTGCCTTCCGCTCCGTGTTCCTGCCGGGCATACGCCAAGGGCTTGTCACGGCGGTGCTCATCGTATTCATCCCGATGCTCGGCTCCTACGTGATCCCAGACATGGTCGGCGGCACGGAAAGCCAGATGCTCGGCAACAAGATCGCGCAGCGGAATTTCAATGACCGCAACCTGCCGCAGGCCGCCGCCCTTTCCTGCGCGCTGACCCTGCTCGTCCTCGCCCCGATGCTTCTCAGGAGAAAGGAGAAGGCCGCATGAAGCCGTCCCGCATCCCTCTGGTTACTACGGGCATCGTACTTGCGTTTTTCTACCTGCCCATCGCCGCACTGGTTTTGAAATCCTTCAATTCCTCCCGCTACAGCCCGGAGTGGAAAGGTTTCACGCTCAA
Organism: Akkermansiaceae bacterium; assembly: GCA_043747935.1. Classification (GTDB taxonomy): domain Bacteria; phylum Verrucomicrobiota; class Verrucomicrobiia; order Verrucomicrobiales; family Akkermansiaceae; genus Luteolibacter. Next base: position 1,690 of record JAYTOE010000055.1, on the reverse strand, counting down.
GTGGTATGAGCGGCTTTTTCAGCGCGATGACATCCTCGCCGCGCTGCTAAATTCGCTCAAGGTCGCGCTGATGGCCGCCTCCGCCGCGATGATCCTGGGAACATGCGCCGCCTTCGCGCTGCACCGCTACCGCTCCCGCCTGCAGGACACGCATCGCGTGATGGTGAACGTCCCGCTCGTCCTGCCCGACATCCTGATGGGCATGTCCCTGCTGCTGCTTTTCATCGCGGCGGGCGTCAGCCTTTCCCTGGCCACCGTCACCATCGCACACATCACCTTCTGCCTGAGCTACGTGACGTTGGTGGTGCTCGCTCGCCTGCAGGATTTCGATCCGAACATCGTCGAGGCCGCCCGCGACCTTGGCGCGACCCGGCTCCAGGCATTCCGGAAAATCACCCTGCCCATCCTTTTTCCCGGCATCCTGGCAGGCGGGCTGCTCGCCTTCACCCTGTCCATCGACGACTACGTGGTCACCTTTTTCGTAAAGGGCCCCGGCTCCGACACGTTGCCGACGATCGTCTATTCCATGATCAAAAAAAGCAAGGAGCTCCCCGTCATCAACGCCCTCTCCAGTCTCATGCTTCTCTTCACCTTCCTGCTCGTATTCGCTTCCCAACGCCTCACCCGTCCCGTAAACCGATAGCCATCATGAAACGCCGCCATTTCATCGCCACCTCCTCCGCCGCGCTCGCCGCGGGTTTCCTTCCGTCCTGCTCGGGAAAGAGCGACAAGCCGACCCTCACCGTGTTCACGTGGGCGGATTACCTCAGTGATGACGCGGCCGCTTCCTTCGAGAAAGCACACGATTGCAAGCTCGTCATCGACACCTTCGATTCCAATGAGGCGATGATCGCGAAGCTCGAATCCGGCGCGACCGGCTACGACATCCTCGTCCCTTCCTCCTACGCCGTGAAGCAGCTTGAGTCGAAAGGCCTGCTCCAGCCCCTCGATCACGCGAAGCTCCCGAACCTCGCGAACATCGACAAGGAATACCTCACCCGCGCGCTGGATCCGGAGATGAAATTCTCCGCGCCCTACATGTTGGCTCCCACCTGCGTCGCTTACCTGAAATCGAAAGTGCCGGATGCGGAGCCGAGCTGGAACCTGTTTTCCCGCGCCGATGTGAAAGGCCGCGCCACCCTGCTCGACGACATGCGCGAAGTCCTCGGAGCCGCGCTGAAAACCCTCGGCCATTCCCTCAATTCCACCGATCCGGCCCAACTCGAAGCCGCCGCCGCGCTCGCGATCCAATGGAAGGCGAACCTCGCGAAATTCGAGAACGAGCAATACAAGTCCGGCATCGCCTCCGGTGAGTTCCACCTCGTCCATGGCTACGCGGGCGATCTCCTCGCCGTCCAGCAGGAGAACGGCGACATCGAGATCGTGATCCCACGGGAGGGAGCCTCCTTCCCCTGCGATGATCTTTGCATCCCGAAATCCGCGAAAAACGCCGACCTCGCCCACGCCTTCATCAACCACCTCTGCGACGCGGATGTGGCCGCCGAGAACATGGAATGGATCGGCTACCGCGCGCCGAATTCCGCCGCCTACAAAAGCCTCACAGAGGATTTCCGCGGCAGCGCGATCCTTTTCCCGCCCGACGAACTCTTCGCGAAATGCGAACCCATCGGCTACCTCGGCGACAAGCTGCCTCTGTGGACGGCGGCATGGGAAAAGGTGAAGAACGCGT
>JAYTOE010000054.1:0-16094 GCA_043747935.1 Akkermansiaceae bacterium | reverse complement strand
CGCTGCGCCTGGAGCCTCCAGAACTGGTTCGGGTGCGAGAGGGCGGCGATCAGGGTGTCGGGCTGCGCGGTGTCGAGTTTCGGATACGGATCGTTCTTGCTGCCCTTCGGATACACGCGGAGGACGCGGCCGTGCTTCACGTCGCGGACGGGGGATTCGTAGGCGTTGCCGGCGCCGTTCTTGGCATCGAAACCGGCTGATTTCACGTTAGGCGTAGGGTTGTGCTGGATGATGAGGTTATACCAATCCGCGATCCACACCGCGCCATCGGGGCCGGTTTCCGCGCAGACCGGGCCGGACCAACCGTCGGCGCTGGAGTAGAGGTTGTTGGGGAGCTGGCGGGAGACGTAGCCTGCGCCTTTGCGGGTGATCTCGAACTGCCCGACGAGCTTGCCGGTCGGCTCGCAGACGAAGGCGATGTTCCTTTCCTCATATCCCGGGAAACGGGAGGAGGTGTAGAACGCGTGCCCGGCGGCGGCGGTGTAGCGGTCGTGCTGATCCACCTGGCGTATATCCAGGGACGCGGGGAAAAACTTGGGGTTCTTGTCATCGTTCGGGGTCTTCGGCTGGGGCAGTCCGGCCTGCGCATACATGCCGTAGGGGAAGGTGTAATACCACGAAGGGTTGCCGTTGGCGGTGGAGCCGAGGATGTCGAAGTCGGAGGTGAAGCCCAGTCCCCAGGTGTTGTTCGTGGTGTTCTGCAGGAAATCCATTTCGCTGCCGTCCGGCCTGAAGCGGAAAAACCCGTTGGCGAAGTTGTGCTTGTCGCCGCCGACCGTTCCGTCGAACCCGGCGTAGCCGATGGTGGCGTAGATCCAGTTGTCGAGGCCGTAGCGGAGGTTGGAGACACCGGCGTGGGTGTCGTGGGTTTTGAAGCCGCTGAAAAGCACCTTGCGGACGTCCGCCTTGCCGTCGCCGTCGGTGTCCTTGAGGAAAAGCATCTCGGAGCCGTTGGTGCAGATCAGCCCGCCGTTCGCGAACACGCCGGAGGTGGGGATGGAGAGCTTGTCGGCGAAGAGCGTGAACTTGTCCGCCTTGCCGTCGCCATCGGTGTCCTCGCAAAGGTGGATGCGGTCGTGGCCGATGTTTCCGGCCTGGAGGTTGTTCGGATAGTCCACGGTCTCGATGACATACGCGCGGCCGAGGTGATCCCATGAGATATGGATCGGGTTCACGATGTCGGGCTCGCTGGCGAAAAGGGAAATTTCATAACCGGTCGGCACCTGGGCGAGCTTGAGCGACTCGGCGGGCGAGAGCGGCTTCTGGCCGCTGGTGATGGTCTTCTGCTCGCGGTATCCGGGGAGGATCATTTCCTCCTGCTCCAGCTTGGGGAGTTTCATGGCGGTGAGCTTGTCGCGAACCTCATCGCCCACGCTCCAGAGGATCGCGCGGCGCAGGAGTTCGTGGAAAGCGGGCTGTTCCCAGCAGCGCATGTCGTGGCCGTAGGCGGTGTAGAAAACCCTGCCTTTGCCTTGCCTGCGCACCCATGTCCAAGGCTCCTCTTCGCGGAGCTGGAGGATGGTGCGGTCGTCGCCGTGGCGGTCGTGCACATACGTTTCATCCCATGTCTCGAACCCGGCGTAACCGCGCATCACCGGATGCTCCGGCGCGACGATCTTGGTGGTGAAGACACCGGTCTGGTGGGATTTGAAACGCCCGCCGACCAGTTTCACGAAGGCATCCGATCCGCCGAAGCAAGCGGAGGCGCAATGGATGGGCAGGAACGCGCCGCCGTCCTCCACGAATCCGAGAAGCGCCTTTTCCTGCGCCGGATCCATCGGCTCGTTCTGCTTCCAGTTTCCGTAAAGCATCAGGCCGTCGTACTGGTCGAGCACGTCGCGGCGGAGGTCGGCGAGATCCTCGCTGTAGGTGAGCTGGATGCCGTCCGCGCCGAGGGCTTTTTTCAGCATGCGGTAGCGCTCGATCGGATCGTGGCCGGGATGCGCGGCGGTGGGTGCGCCGAGGAAAAGGATCTGCACGGGACGCACCGGTTTCGGGGGGATCGAAAGACCCATGGCGACGGCTAGGAGAGCGAGCGGGAGAAGTAGGATTTTTTTCATGGGTGTGGGAGGAGCCTCGGGGAACCTGCGCGAGATATAGACAGTTTCCAGCATCTCCCGCTTGTAGGATTGCGGGCATTTTGTGTATGATTCCGCCACATGAACCGGAAAGATCTCAGAACAAGCTGGGAAGAGATGTTGCGGCCCGGGCAGTTCCGCCACCTGTTCGATCATCTCCCCGGCACCTTGTTTTTCGCCAAGGATCTCAAGTTTCGCCTGATCGCGGGGAATCCGGCCTTCGTGAAACGCTGCGGATTTTCCGAGGAGGAACAGATCATCGGCCTCTCCGACAGTGCGATTTTTCCGCCCCGCATGGTGGAGAAATTCCGGCAGGACGACGAACGGGTGATGTCCACCGGCAAGCCTCTGCTGAGCATTATCGAGCTTAAATTATTCACCGGCCTTGCCGCCGTGTTCCTGCTCGCCGGGCAGTCCGCGCAGGCCGTAAACTACTGGTTCGATTTGAACGCCACCACGGCAGGGTTCGGCGTCACGAATGGTAACACCTATGACTGGACGGCTGGGACTCCCTGGACCACCGATAACACGGGTGCGTTTGCCGTTGCCGGAATCGCCTGGCCTGGCGGCAGCAATCTGGCGGGCTTCATCGGTGCGGGCGGCAGCACCAGTTATAGCGTCACATTGGGAGCCACTGATACTTCCACAGTCACGCTGCAAAATCTTATTTTGAACTCCAATGCAGCCAACGTCACGGCCATTGGCTCCGGGGACGTCGTCATCGGCGGGGTCGGCAGCACGGGCACTTTGTCATTGAACGCGGCCAATTCCATCGGCACCGCCGCAGGGACGCTGACCATCAACAGCAAATACGATTTGGGTTCGAGTCGGAACACCAACTTCAGAGGTGGCACGGTCATCATCAATGGCGTGGTTTCCGGCACCGGCACCTCCGGTGTCGCCCTCGCCGCCGGAGCCTTCGGGCTAACTGGCGGCACGTTGACCCTTGCTGGCAATAACTCATTCGCAGGGAACACCAGCGTGGCTTCGGGCTATAACCTCGACCTCAAGCACGCCAACGCTCTCGGTGCCACGGGTGGCACTAATACCGTGTCTTCCGGCGGCGCCCTCAAGGTTACGGGAGTCACCATCGGCAGCGGGGAAAGTGTCACGATCAGCGGATCAGGCGTAGATTTCTTTGGAGCGCTTTCTACTGGCACTGGTAACGTAGCCGCTGAGTGGCAGGGAGCCGTCACCATCGGCGCGACGACAGGAACGCGAGTCGGCACCATTGCGGGTAACCTTAAAATATCCGGCAACATCGGTCAAAGTGCCGCCGGATCGGAACTCATCATTCGGAACAGCCTCGCGACCTCCACGGTTTTCCTAGCAGGCAGCAATAGCTACACAGGCTCAACTCTGATTGCCAGCGGCATCGCCAGCGTAGCCACCATCGGTAATGGCGGTGTCGATAGCCCATTGGGTCAGAATGGCACCATCCGCCTGGGTCTGACCAACGTGAGTGGAGGGAATTTAACCTACACCGGCACCGGCGAAACCACTACCAAGGTCATTGATCTGTCCAGTACCGTCGGCGCCGTGACTCTCGATCATTCTGGCACCAACCTGCTCAAGTTTTCCAGGAATTTCACCGCTACTGGTTCTGGCGCGAAGACGCTCACACTCCAAGGCAGTACCGCCGGAATAGGCGAAATCGCAGGGGCGATTGTAAATAGCGCGTCCGCGACCTCCATCACCAAAGCAGGTTCGGGAACATGGGTGATGTCCGGTCCGAACACCTACAGCGGCACTACCACGCTTACAGCTGGAACACTGCAAATCGGCGTGGGCAACGTCGGTTCGGTTGGAGCCATCACCTCCAGTGCCGTCGGCACCGGCGGCCTGACTTTCAATGGTGGCACCGGGACTAGTGCGGGCAGCTCAGTAGAATTTGCCACTGACAGCTCACCGAATGCCTACGTGCTCAACCAAAACAGCGGTAACAACGGCACGGTCATCCTGAACCGTGCGTCCTCGGGCACGGCGATCACCTACTCCATGGGGGCGACACTTGGTCAGAATAGCATTCTCAATGTCGTGAAGGGCGGCAATGTCACTGATCTCTTTCCGGCACCAACACCTACAGCGGCAACACCACGGTGACAGGCGGTACCTTGGCCATCTCGGGAGCCGGCACCCTCACCCAGAACAATGGCGCGATGCAACTCGGCATCGGCGGCGATTACAACTGGCAGATCCACGACGCCACGGGTGCTGCGGGAACCGGTTACGGCACCACCGGCTTCACCAATGCCCTTGACGGCGGTGCCTTCAGCGTTGGCCTTGCGGACAGCAACACGGACATTGTGCTCACATTCACCGCCGTGCCCGAGCCGAACGCCGCCGCCCTGCTCGGCACCCTCGAAACCCTGATCCTCCTGCGCCGCCACCGCGTCGCGTGAGGCCTGAAACGCTTTGTCGTTGTTTAATGGGTTTCTCAACGACAGTTGGATAGCCACCGGAGCGCTGTAGGGCGCTCCGGTGGTTTTTATCCGGTAGGGCTGATTCGGCCCGGTTAGCCCATTTCGAAAATCTAACCCCCAGCTCACTCTGGCGGGAGTAAAATCTCGGCAGCCAGCCTGCGGAAGGGCAGCAATATTCTCACCCTCGCCCAAACAAGTGTCCGCAGCACCAGCTACCACATGATGTATGATGCGCTTTCACTGGAAGTCCCCGATGCGGAATGAAGAAAGCGCGATTTCCATGAGGTATATCAACAACCATCCACGTATCAAAGCCATGAAACCGAAGACTGCTGCCGTTCTGGCTCTCATGCTCGCCTTGGTCTCGCCCGCATGGTCGGCGGTGCGTTGGTCGGACTGCCTGCGGCAGGCCGCCGAATGGTATGGAACCCCCGAGGCGATCGCGCTCGCCGACAACGTCTTGCATTACCAAACGGTTCACGGCGGCTGGCCGAAAAATATGGATATGGCGCACCCTCCCTCCGAGGCGGATGTAGCGAAGTATCGCGACCCGGATTCGCGCGAGGCCACCATCGACAACGGCGCGACCACGACGCATTTGAAATTTCTCGCTCGTGTGATTTCCTCAAATCGCGGCACGGATCCGCACAGGGCGGCCTTCACCCGCGGGCTGGATTATCTACTGGAAGCGCAGTACAAAAACGGCGGTTGGCCGCAGTTTTTCCCGCTCAAGAAAGGTTACCACACCCGCATCACCTTCAACGACGGCGCGATGATCAGCGTGCTGGTTTTCCTGGATGAAATTGCGAAAGGCAGCGAGAGTGTGGGCATCGTCAGGTTCCTCATGAGCATCGAGAAACCCTCGCCCGAAATCATCGCCGCCGTCGAAGGCGCGGTGCAATGGTTCGGTGCCGTGGGCATACGCGGCCTGAGGATCGATGCATCACCGGGCGGGGACGGCAAGCCCGAGCGCCGCGCCGTTTCCGATGCGGAGGCGCCCGTCCTGTGGGCGCGGTTTTATGAATTGGAAACAAACCGCCCGATCTTCATGGGGCGCGACAAGGTGATCCGTTACGACTTCAACGAGATCGAGCGCGAGCGGCGCACGGGATACGCCTATCTCGGAACATGGCCCGCCGCTTTGATCGGCAAGGAGTATCCGCAGTGGAAAAAGCGAAACTAGTATTTCCCCATAGCAATGAAACGAATCATCCGCTGCCTGATCGGCGCGTGCCTTTCTCTCCCCATCACGGACACCAACGATTCGAACCAACGGGCTGTCATCTTCGCCGCGCCCGAGGCGTTCGGATGGACGAGGTCGGCGACGGTGTCTTTCACTGGATCGAATCCATCCGCCTGCGGCACGATGATGATGCGCGACATGCTTCACCGCACGGCATCCTGTTTGCGGTAGTCCTGTGGTGTGGCCGCTAGCTGGCTGCGGAATACAGAGGCCATGTATTCGGGGCTGCTGAAACCGGAACGCTCGGTGATCGTCGCGACCGAGAGGTTCGTGCGCTTGAGAAGGTCGATCGCGCAATCCAGGCGGACGCGCCGGATCTCGGCTGCGGGCGAGCGACCCAGCAGGCTTTGGAAACGTAGTTCGAGCGCCCGTCGGCAAATCCCCGCTTGCCTGGCTACGTCGTTGATATCCATCTGCCGCGCCGGGTTTTCCCGTATGAAACTTAACGCCTTCACCATCGCGGCATCGTCCACCGCAAGCGTGTCGGTGGAGCGTCTTTCCACGACACCTTGGGGTGGAACGAACACATCAGCGGGCGGCGGCGAACCGGGCTTTTTCATCATCGCATCCAGTTCCGCGGCAGCCAGGTAACCGATCTGCTCGCAGCCCAGCCGCACGGCGGAAATCGGCACCGGAGTGACCTCGCAGAACAGGTCGTCATCCGATCCGCTGAGCACCGCGACCTCCTCGGGCACCGCCAAGCCGCTCTGCATGCAGCCGTAGATCAATTCCCGCGCGCTACTGCTGTTCCAGTTGAAAACGGCCAGCGGTTTGGGAAGCGACCTGAGCCATTTTCCCAAACGCTTCATGTCGAGGTTCCAATCGGGTTCTACGCCCAGATGCGGCCTCGCCGCGAACACATCACAGTGATAACCTTCTTTCCGCAAGCGCTCCAGAAAGGCTTGCCGGTGTTCCGCCACATACTCTAGTCCCAGGAGACTGAAATAACCGAAATGTCGGAAACCGCGCGCCAGCAGATGCTCGGCCGCTAGGTTCGCCGCCGCCAACTGATCCGAGACAACTCTCGGAAAATTCACCCCGGGCAGCGTGATGCCCGAAACGTTCACCACGGGCAGTTTCAGTGACTTGAGCTTTTTCGCCAGCTCCACTAAGCCAATCCTCGCGATCACCCCGTCCCCCTTCCATCCCGTCGGCAGCCAGCGCCGCTGATCCACACCGCGAGGCTCCACAAACAACTGCCAACCGCCGTTCTCACGGCTGTAGCGATGTATGCCCGCGATCACATCGCGTCCCCAGGTCGTGGATGTATCCACGAGAATCGCCACTTGCTTGGAGGTATCTGAGCTTTTTTTTGCCGATGTCATGGATTTCGTATGCGTAAAATCGTAGTTATAATGCGTGTTATCCCCTAGTCGATAATCAAATTCCTGTTTACATTGACAACACGTTGAGCCCCCAAAGTAGAATCCCAATGACAACCCGAAAAAAAGCCTCAAGCGACATTCGTTCGCGATCATCTGCGGGCAAAGGCTTTGCGCTGGTGGTTACCTTGTCGCTGATGGTTTTATTATCCATTCTTGCGGTAGGATTACTCTCCCTTAGTAGCGTCAGCCTTCGCAATTCGTCTTCCCAAAACGCGCAGCAAATCGCGCGCGCGAATGCCCGGATGGCGCTGATGATCGCCATCGGAGAACTGCAGAAAGCGACAGGTCCCGATCAGCGGGTCACATTGACATCGGATCTCCAAACCGGCACCGCGCCCGCGAACCCCAACTGGACGGGTGCCACGGACGTAGGCCCCACCGCCCTGTCACCCGACGCGAAAAGCGCAAAGATCCAATGGCTGGTCAGCGGCTTGAACCCCGATCCAGCCAAGGCCTTGACCGCGTCCAGCCGCCTCAACCAAGGCGATTCGCTCAAGCTGGGAACCTACAACATCTCGCCTACGCAAACGAAGGAGTTGCTCGCCCCGGTGGTCAATACCAGTCAGGGACGTTACGCATGGTGGATCGGCGACGAAGGCACGAAAGCAAGGATCGATGTGGCGAAATCCAAAACCGATCCCACCACGGATCTGGATCGTTTGGCGAAATCCCAATCCTCGCTCGAAGGAGGGTTCGGTAAACTTGGCGCGGCATGGGTCGGATTCGCTCCAGGTGGAGCCATCGACAAGGCGGCGTTGGCCTCCATGCAGACAGCCTCGCTCGCCTCCTCGAACAAGACTCTCGCCACCGAATTCTTCAACGATGTCACCATCGGCGGACATGGCCTGTCGGTGAATGTCATCACCGGCGGGATGAAGGCGGATCTCTCCCTGATTTTCGACAGATCACAGATTTCCAGGAAATACGGAGAACGTTATTTCGGAGCCACCCCCACCGCCACCACGGCGAACGGAATTCCCATCCAAACCTTCGCCACCACCGCAGCCTCCAAGTTCTACCTGAGCGACGCGATCAGCCAGAACGGCTCTTTGCCCACCGGGCCGAACTGGGGCATCCTTTGGAATTACGCCACGCTCTGGCAATCCGTCAGCAACCAGAAGATTCCGATCGTCGGGGCCTTCCCAATCGTCGAGTCCGAGCTCCGTTTCAAAACGTGGCTGCCTTACACCAACCATGACCAGGGAGCCTTCCGCCGCGATGTGCAGCAGGTCAACAGCCCGGTCGCGCCGGTGCTCTCGATGTTCCAGATGGGCTTTCGCCTCAATTCCGAGCTGATGCCTCCCACCAACCCACCCACGGTCCCCACTTACAAGGCTCAGCTCGGCATTCAGCCAGTGGTCGGTCTCTGGAATCCATACAACATCCCGATCTCCGCAGCAGCTTACCGCTTCGACTGGGCTCTTTACCCCTATCTGCGCTTCAACTACGCCAAGCCGAACGGCAGCGGAGGCTTCACCGATGCGCGCCTTACGACTCTGTGGCTGCGCGAAGTCTGGACCACCGGTTCAGGCATCCCAACTCCTGAAAATGGACAGGGTGGGAAATGGTTGCAGCTTGAAACCCCATCCGTAGACCTTCAGCCGGGCGAGTTCAGGCTCTTCTCGGTGGTGGATCGCATCAAGGTTGCGGCCGGGCAGACTTACGCGCTGAAACCCGGTTGGAGCGAGAAGGGATCTTTCATCGTGGATCTGAAGGACAACAGCGGAAATGTCCGGCTCGTTCCCCAAGGCTATCGCGCATGGTTCGGGGGGCTCTTTTTGCAGGACACCCAGAGCAACGATATCAAGGCCAAGTTCCCCACGCTGAACCTGCAGAACAATTCCTCGACCTGGCTCACCATAAAGTCCGGAAACAACATCCTGTTCCGTGCCTCCGAGCTATGGAACGGCGGCAGCGATCCGGCAGTGAAAACCGCCTTCATGGTGCCGGAGCCGGTCGTGTCCGGTTCGGACGGTGGCCTCAATACCACCAAGACCACCTACCTGATCGAAGATCTCGCCGGCGACAAGGTGACACCCAACATCGCCACATGGTCTTTCGCCCTCCGCACCACCAACCAGATCGAAGCGCCGGATGAAAGCCAGCGGCTGCGCGGATGGATGGATACGAATCCCCGCGCACTGGTAACCAACTCGCTCTGGGATGGTTCGAACATCAGCTCTGCGGGAGCGCGCACCGGTTGGCATACCGCATCGCCGTATATCGGAGCCTGGAATGCGCCGGGTAAGCCCAAGGTCGTGGGCGACGGCAAGGGCGGCAACCGCGGGCTTTTGAATGAGGGCGGCAGCTCGATTTCGGAGCCGCAAATGAATCCTGCCGGAGGTCGATACCAAGGCTATGGCGGTGGCTCAAACACCTTGGCCGGCGGCAGAACCCATGTCATCGCCTATGATGTGCCTCGCTCGCCGCTTGTCTCCCTCGGCCAGTTCCAGCACGCGCAGCTTTCACGCTACAACTTCGAGCCCGGCTTCGTTGCCGGGAACTCCTATGCCAACCCGCGCATCCCGCTCAATGCGACCACTCATCCGAACTTCAGCGGCATCAGCGGCCTGACGCTCACCGACATTGCCTTTGATGTGAACAACAGGCTCTGGGACGGTTATTTCTTCTCCACGCTCGGCATGGACTACGTCGGCGGCTCAGGTTCCTCTTTCGACAGCTCTTTCGATATCAAGAAACTCGCATCCTCGGAAAGCTCGCTGCCCAATCCCCGCATGCAGTTCGCCCCGCTCTCCGGCGACACTACTATCGATAAGATCCTCGCCGACGCTGCCGACCGCGCGCCTGAGGCGATCGCCGCGCGCATCCTCGTGAAAGGCGCGTTCAACGTGAACTCCACTTCGAAGAACGCATGGAAGGCAGTGCTCTCCTCGATGGGCGCTTCGCAGTTGCCTGTGATCAACCCGCAGACGGGAGCTGTTTCATGGGAAAAGCCGGAGGGCATCCGCTTCAACCGCTTCGGCCACACTCTTACCAACACCCCCTACCAGAAAGGCGGCGCGGGAGATGAGGATGCTTTCTGGCAAGGCTGGCGCAACCTCTCGGAGGCGGAGCTGGATCTGCTCGCCGAGGAGATCGTCAAGGAAGTCAAGGAGCGTGGGCCGTTCCGCTCGATGGCGGAGTTTGTAAACCGCAACCCGAAGGCCGGCAGCACCGAGCATCAGCTCAAGGGGGCTCTCCAGGCGGCGCTCGACCGCGCGATCAACACCGGCTTCCCGTCATCCATCGGTAAAGCGGCCGCGACGCCTCCCGGTGCGCAGTTCTCCGCCGCGATCACCGGTGAGAACACGGCTGCGGGAAGCGCCTCCTATCTGTTGCAGGGCGATGTGCTTCAGTCGCTCGCGCCCATTCTTCAGGTGCGATCCGATTATTTCAGGATCCGCACCTGTGGCGAGGCTTTGGATGCATCGGGGAACGTCATCGCCCGCGCATGGTGTGAGGCATTTGTGCAGCGCACCGCCGACTATCTCGATCCCCAGGATCTAACCCATGAATCACCTGACGAACTCGTGGCGACAAACAAGACCTACGGGCGCTGCTACCAGATCGTTTCCTTCCGCTGGCTCTCCAACTCCGAAATCTGACAATCCCGATTCATGAGAAAAACCCTCGTCATCTTCCTCGGACTGCTGGTCCTGCCCGCCTTTTCGCAGGAGACCCTTGTAAACACCGAGATCGTCACCATCGCGCTCGATGGTTCCGTGTCCGGACTGTTTTTCCACAACGGCAAGGATGTCTCCTCCTTCCAGGCAAACCCCACCGGCCTCGGCGAACCTCTCAAATACAAAGGGACGCAAAAATTCATGCTCCGCACCTCGGCGGCGGAGTTTTCGATGGAGCCGCCTTTGCCCGCCCCCCACGCATGGGTCAACCTGCCGATGAATTCGGAGCGAGTCCTGCTGGCCTGCCTAAAAATCGGTGATAGCCCCGTGAGAATCGTCGCTTATGACATCGGCAAAGCCCGCATTGGCGCGGGTCAGTATCGCTTTTTCAATTTCTCTCGCACGATGATCCCCGTCATCTTGGGTGATAAGAAATTTTCCGTAAAACCCGGCAAGGACGCCTTAGTATCTGATCCCGCATGGAAGGACGAGGTCATGGAAATCGATGTGATGATGGCCATCATGAAAGACAACAAAGCCAAGCCGGTTTATTCCAGCCAATGGGGCAACCGCCCCGGACGTCGCAATTACATTTTCATGTTCGACGGCCCGCAAGAATACAATCCCATCCGCATCTGCCGATACTTCGATGTCCCGCCCTCGGAATCCGAAAAGGCCAACCCTTAGGGAATCGCCCATTTCCTGCGTGAATACCCCCATCGCGCACCCAAAGGCCTTGCCGAAAAACTCAACGAATGGGCCAAGGTGCTCATCCGCCGCTCCGACAATATGTGGGACTTCCGCAAGCTCGGCGACGAGCCGGACAACTGGACGCCGATGGGCGAAAAGCCCACGATGTGGAACGAACCGGGCAACGTCATCGCTCTGCCCGCTCCCATCCTCGCCGCCCGCGAATTCATCACCGCCCCCAGCACCCAAGCCCGCCTCGACCAGCTCATCTGGTCCCACCTCGAAGGAATGGAGCTTGAACGGATAGGAGCGGCCACCGAGCAGGAAGACGAGCGCGTGGGATTCGCGCAGGTCGGGGCCGGAACTCACCCATGAGTCGATCAATGCGGTCTGGCGCTTGGCTCCGCTGTCATCACGATGGTTCCCATCACCCTCCTGCTCCTCCATGTTCAGATACAGCCGGGCGCCGTTGGGCGTTCTGAGTTTGAATTCATACCAGCCGGTTGTCGGGGCGAGAAGTGATCCCTGCCATTCGATGGAAAATTGATCGGGCGCGATCCCTTCCACTGGCGGGCCTTCGCCGAAATCAAATGAAAGTGCCCGATCCTCGCGCTCGAGCACCTGTTTGGCTTTTTTGTTCATGCCGTCGGACTGATAGTAACGCGCCCGCAATCCCTTTCCCTCGCCGGGCTGGCTGATCCCGCTGAAGCCGCCCAACAGATCCGCCACCGATTCGCGGAACTGGCGGTTCGTCAGGCGCACGAAGGCGGGCTTCTCTGCGGCCACGCGGCCCGCTCGCGCCGCTGGAGAGTAAAACGCGCCGTAGATGTATTCCGCCACTTGCTTCGCATCCTCACCCACGACCAGATGCGGCTCGTCTTCCGGCATCCGCTTATCGATCACGTCAAGGATGCCAGCGACCGGTCACCCTCCATGGGATCCACCGATTCCTCCTCCACGCCTTCGCCATTCGCCCCATGGCATGAGACGCAATGTTTTTCATAAATGGCCGAACCTGTAGCCGCCTGCCCGTAAAGTGGCAACGCGCCGGTCAGGCAAGCCATTGTGGAAAAAAACAATGCACGCACGGTGATTCCCAATACGAGGAAAGCTCGCATTTATTTCAGGTTTCCTTGTGAAATATACGCGGGAACTATTTCCCGACACGTTTCGCAAAGTCAATTATGGCAGGGAAAATCTTCTCGTAGCCGATTTCGAAAAGGTCGTTGTGTCCCGCATGGGGGATGCCTTGGAATTTCTTGTCCTGTGACGGGCATGCCTCGACCAATGTCCGTCCATGACGGACGGGGATTACCTCGTCGTTTTCTCCGTGGATGACAAGGAAGGGACGGTCGAAGTTGCGAATGCGATCAAGGTTCGGAAAACGGTCGCGGGGAAAGAGCGGGAAGGGGAGGTCGAAGGCGGTGGTGAAGGCGGATTTGAACGGCGAGATCAGGAAGAGTCCCGCCGGTTCGGTCTGTGAAGCGAGCCAGACGGATGGGCCGCTGCCGACGGAACGACCGGCGATGATGATGGAGGACGGTGGAATCCCTTTTGCCGTCAGATGCTTCCAGCAAGCCATGACCGCCCGCTGCGTGGACTCCTCGTTGGGCGTGCCTGTGGAAACACCGTAACCGGGATAATCGTAAGCGAAGACACCCAGCCCGCTCGCGTGGAATTCATCATAGAGTGGCTGTGAATCTGCCAAATCCTCTTCGTTGCCATGGGAATATAGAATGGTAGGCATTCCCTCTGCGGCGGGCAGGTGTACGCAGGCGATGGACTCGTCCGCGCTTGTTTTCAGAAATTGGAGTCCCGGATAATCGGCCGAATACGAAGCGGGAGGTGGGATGAAAATCACCCGATCCGCGAAAAACACGGCGATGATAAAAAGCAGGAAATAGATCGAGGCGAGTGAGATGAACGGGCGTTTCCAGCTCCACTTTCCGATCAGTATCTTCTTCCAGTTCATTTGAAATTTGAGTTTTGAAATTTGAATTTTCACGGCCACGGGTGCCTCGGGTATCTTCCCGCTAGTTCCTTTTTCATCTGCGGGTAGCCGTTCGCCCAGAAGTTCGGGATGTCCTTGGTCATCTGCCACGGGCGTTGGTTCGGCGCGAGGATGTGGACGAGCAGCGGCACCCTTCCTCCCGCGATGGTAGGGGTGGAGTTCGTGCCGACGAGCTGCGGGAGCTTTGCGGAGAAGAAGGGATCGTGTTCCGCATCGTAGGTGACCTTCGGTGTGTGGCCGGAGACCAGGCGGATGCGCTCGGGGCAGTGCGTATCTAACAGGTGCCGCTGGTGGGAGGAGAGCCAGTCGTTGAGCGTCGGCCAGACGGGCGCTTCCTTGATTTCCTTGTAGCTTACGGCTCCGTGGCAGATTTGGGAAACGGCAGCGATGCGATCCTCCTCCGTCCAAGTGGGCAGCCCGAGCTCTGGCATCCACTTGGAAATGCAGGTGAGGCGGTGGGTGAATTGCTCGACCTGCGCGTCCCAGTTTTTCAGGACGAGCTCGCCGGAAAGGACGCGTTTCGCCAGCATCTCCGCCGCGGCGTCGGGCGGGACGTTGTGGTCGCTCTCCTTGGATTCGAGCGTCAGATCGCGGAACCGGCGCTGCGTGAGCCGCACCACCCGCCTGCGGGTTTCATCGTAAGCCGCGCCGTCGGTGGATTCGATCTCGTCGGGAAACACCTGCGCGATCCACGGCAGCTCGATGGCGGTGGCGAGGCGGAGGTGGGTGACGGTTTCGCGCGCCTCGACCTCGGTGATCTCGCAGGCGACGAAAGCATCCGCTTTCCGCACGCAGGATTGGTCGTCGAGCTTGCCCCGGCGGTTGCCGACGAGGCGGCAGGCGAGGTTTCCCTGGCTGAGGCGGATCGCGAGCTGGTCGGAGAAGGCGGCGAGGATGGATTTCGCGACGGCCTCGCGGTGCGTGTGGAAATCGATCTTGCGGTCGAACTCGCGGGGGAAAAGTTTCAGCAGTCGCGAAAGGATCTGCGCGGTGTCGCGTGCGCCGCGTGCGTGGATGCCGAGAGGGGCGGTGCGGCGGGGATCGAAGCCCATAGCCTCGGCGGATTCGAAGGCGCGGTATTCGCCCGCGAAGTCGGAGGGATCGTCGGGAAAAATGAAATCCTTGCGGGAGTTTCCGGCGTTGCCTTTCGGGAAAATGCCCTCGCCCTGGACGACGGCGGCGATGAAGGCGGTTTCCGGCAGGCAGCCGTTGTGAACTCCGGCGATGAGCAGGCGCGAGAAACGCGGCTCCAGCGGCAGCGCGGCCATTTCACGGCCTGTGTCTGTTAGATTTCCGGCGGTGTCGAGCGCGTGGAGATCGCGGAGGAGGTGCTCGGCTTTTTCCAAGGCGGCATCGGCGGGGGCGTCGAGCCAGCGGAAACGGCGGGGTTCTTCCACGCCTGCCGCCTTGAGCAGGAGGATGGCCTCGGAGAGGTCGATGCGGTGCACCTCCGGCGTCTCGAATTCCTCGCGGCGGGCGTGATCCGCCTGGCTCCAGAGGCGCAGGCAGCGGCCGGGTGCGGTGCGTCCGGCGCGACCCGCGCGCTGGTCGGCGGCGGCGCGGGAAATTTTGCGGATCAGGAGGGTGTTGATGCCGCGGCGGGGATCGAAGGCGGACGCGCGGGCGAGGCCGGTATCGATCACGGTGCGGATGCCGGGGATCGTAAGCGAGGTTTCCGCGACGTTGGTGGAGACGATGATCCGGGGCTTTTCCGAAGGGCTGAGCGCGCGTTCCTGATCGGCGGGGGGGAGGGCGGAGTAGAGCGGGAAAATGTCGTGGCCCCGGCAGGCGGCGGAGTTTTCCAGCAGTTCGATCGTGCGGCGGATCTCGTGGGTGCCGGGGAGGAAGACGAGGATGTTGCCGGGATCCTGCATCGCCAGCGCCTCCCGCGTGAGCGCGGCGGCCTGTTCCCAGACGGGAGTCTCGCGCGGCGGGCCGGCCTGGCGATGGTTCGTGGCGGCCTTGTGCGGGCGGTGCAGGATTTCCACGGGAAACGTCCGTCCTCCGGCGTTCAGTTGCGCGACGGGAGACATGTAATCCGCGAGCGCTCCGGTCTCCAGCGTGGCCGACATCACGATCACCCGCAGGTCGGGGCGTTTTCCCTCCTGCAAGTCCAGGCAACGCGCCAGCGCGATGTCCACCGCGAGGCGGCGCTCGTGGAACTCATCGAAGATCACCGCCGAAACCCCGGCGAGCCCGGGATCATCGTGCAACATGCGCTGGAAGACGCCATCGGTGACGTAGAGGATCTTCGTCTGCGCGGATTGCTTGGAATCGAAACGCACCGCGTAGCCGACCTCCTGCCCGAGCGCCGTCCGCCGGTTCTTCGCCACGAAGCCCGCCAGCAATCGCGCCGCCATCCGCCTCGGCTCGATCACCACCACGCGCCCCGCGATCTCCGGCAGATCCGCCAGCATCCCCGGCACTTCCGTCGATTTCCCCGAACCCGTCGGCGCGGTCAGCAGCACGCGCGACCGCCCCGCCACCGAGGCGGCGGCGCGGATCTCCCCGGCGATTTCATGGATGGGCAACAGCACGCGGCGAAGTTGGGGGAAAGGCGGGGAAGATGCAATCGTGGGGGCGTAACGCGATGTGGCAGGTTCACCGAACTTTTTTCACTTCCCTGCGCCTTCCGGAGAAG
>JAYTOE010000053.1:0-6245 GCA_043747935.1 Akkermansiaceae bacterium | reverse complement strand
CGCTGAAAACTGAAACGCTGAAATTGAGGCTACGCGTCAATCACCGGCGATGGCAGCAGTCTCGGACTCGGCGCGGTGTGGGGGAGGTGGATGAGGATGTGGGTGCCTTGGTCGGGCTGGGACTGGATTTCGATCTCGCCGCCGTGCTCGCGGATGATGCGGCGGACGATGAGCAGGCCGAGGCCGGTGCCGGAGGATTTCGTGGTGCGGTAGGGCTCGAAGAGGCTGCCCATCTGCTCGGGCGGGATGCCGGTGCCGTTGTCGGAGATCGAGATCAGGAAATCGGTTTCCGAGGAGCGGGTGCGTATTCCAAGCACTCCGTTTTCCCCGGCGATGGCCTGGTAGGCGTTGCGGATGAGGTTGTAGAAAACCTGCTGGAACTGGTCGGGATCGACAAGAGCTTTGGGAAGATTTGGCGAGAGTTCGAGATCCACCGTGATGCCGCGTGAGACGATTTCCGGCTCCAGCAGGGTCAGGGTCTGGCTGAGGATCGCGTTGAGGTCGCGGGGTTCGCGGCACGGTGTGGTGGGGCGGACGGCGTGGAGAAATTGTTTGAGGATCGTGTCGAGCCGCTGGATTTCCTGGCGGGCGGTGTGCATGTGCTCGGAAAGTCCCTTGCGGTCGGCGGGTGCGAGCCTGCGGATTTTTCGCTCCATGAGTTGGAGGTGGATGTCGAGGGAGTTGAGCGGGTTCCCGATCTCGTGGGCGACGCCGGCGGCGAGCAGGGTGAGGGCGTTGAGGCGCTCGGATTCCAGGTTCTCCTGCGTCTCGGCGTGGCTGCTGGTAAGGTCGCGGATCAGCATCACGTGACCCAGCGGCAGCTCGTGGTTCTTCGGGTCGTCGATGGGGGAGAGGTAGAAATTCAGTTTCCGGTGCTCGGGATAGAACACCTCGATGTCCCGGGAAACGGCCAGCGTGGAGTCTTTCAGGGAGATGCTGTCGATGCCGCGGATCTTGTCGGCGATGCGCTGGCCGAGACTTTCCGCTGCATCCAGTCCGAAGAACCGGCAGGCGGCGCGGTTCAGGAACATGATTTTTCCATCCGGATCCAGGATGATGAGGCCTTCCTGCAGCGCCTCGAATACGTTCTCCAGGAAGCCTTTCTCCTGGATCAGGCGGGTGACAATCTGCTGGATCTCACCGGGCTCGACCCGATCCAGCCGGGCGACGAGTTTCTCTAGAAATCCTGACTTCACGGGCGGGAGGATGGGGAAGTCTGCGGGGAAATCCAAATCATATTCAACGCCCGCTGCGGGCGCGAAAAATCCACCGGCAGGGAGGCTGCCGGTGGATTTTCTGGCGATCGCCCTCGGGCGTGCCGGGCTGTGCGCTTATGGCTGGGCGGGTATGTACAGCTCGGAGCCTTGGGCGAGAACGGTGGAAGGGTCGAGTTCGAGGCCGTTGAGTTCGTCGAGGCGGCGGGTGGTAGTGCCGTGCTTCGCGGCGAACTGGCCGTAGGTGATTTCTTTCTCGATCCGTATCGGGCGATCCGATGTGCGGGGCTTTTCAACGGGCGCCGGGTTGTTGAGGATGGGCATCGAGGCTTTGGGCGCAAGGGAAGGGGCGGGAGCCGGGGCTTTCACGATGTCCGGGGTGGCGGCGCGATCCACATTTATTTTCTGCCCGACTCGCAGCGTTTTGGGATTCACGCTGGGGTTCGCGGCGGTGAGTTCGTCGATGGTGACGCCGTATTTCATGGAGATCTTGTAAAAGGTCTCGCCGGCGGCGACGGTGTGGGCGCGGGATTGTTTTGCGGAGGATTGTTTCGCGGGGGCGGGTTCCGGTTGGTTTTGCACCACGGCGGTTTTGCCGGGAACTTTCAGCTTCTGGCCGGGATGGATGAGCGCATCGGCTTTGAAGCCGTTGAGTTTCACGAGCGCCGCGGTGGTGGTGCCGTGGTTGCGGGCGATGCGCTCGATGCTGTCGCCGGATTTCACTGTGTAGGTGGCGGCGTCCATGGAAACGGGTTCGGTAGCGCGAGCTTCAGCAGGTGCGGATGGCGCGGGGCGCGAGGGCGGCGGCGTATCGGTGAGCCGCGCGATTTTTTCCTCAAGCTGGCGGATCTGCATTTCCTGCTCTTCGCAGAGCGCCTTGAGGCGATCCGATTCGGTGGCGGACATCAGTGGAGCGGAGCTGGCAAGAACAACGACAAGCGAGGTGAGAAGCGTTTTCATGTTCATGGCCGTGATTCTTCATAATTTTACTCGAACGACAATAAAAAACTTAAGATTTCCTTAATGTTTTTAAAAATGAACTAATTCAGCCCTGTTTCCACGAGGTTTTTGCAGTGGAATTTTTTAGTATCAGCGGTCGTCGCTGCCATCGGCCAAGCAATTTTCCAATGCGGCGCGAGCTGCTTCGAAGCCTTCATCGCCTCCGTCTGGAGAAATCCGGTGAGGTTGATCGAAAATGACCGATACCCGGCTGAAAGGCTTGGGAATGACGAAGCGATCCCAGGTTTTCAGCCGCCAAGCCGAGCTGTAACGGATGTGAATGGGAATGATTTCCGCACCGGTGGACTGGGCGATCTTGATGACGCCGGGCTGCACCTCGTAGCGCGGGCCTTTCGGGCCGTCGGGGGTGACGCAGACATCGAAGCCCTCGCGCAACGCCTTTTTCATCCCGATCAGGGCGGAGACCGCGCGGCGGGAGGAGGAGCCGCGGATCGCGCCGAGGCCGAACATGGACATGGCGGTGGCGAGGATGGTGCCGTCCTTGCTGGCGCTGGTGAGAACGACGGACTTGCGGGATTTTCCGCCCGTCCTGAGCCAGATCGGTGGCATGGTGAAAATCCGGTTATGCCAGAGCGCAAAGATCACCGGCGCGGGCGCGATGGCGGGCTGCGTGACTCCCGGCTTATAGTTCACTTCATAGCGCAGCGTGAGGCTCCAGAGTTTCATCAGATATCCGGCGAGAAGCCCCGCGAGGCGTGAGCCGCGGCTGGCGCGGATTTCCGTGCTTTTCGATCGGGTCATCGCTCAGAGGAATCCGGCCGGGTGAAGGGTGTCCACGAGGTATTGCTGGCGCGCCATGAGATCCTCGTAAAGCCCGAGGTTCGCGGGATCCGGTTCGTAGCGCCCCGCCTGGTCGCCCACGACGAGGTAGCTGCCGATTTCCTCGAAGCCGAGCGACTCGCCGCATTGCCGGAAAAAAGCGACCGCAGCCTGCATCGCCGCGCCGACGGCCGCGCCGTGTTTTGAGGAAACGGGAACCACCGTGGTGCCGAGCGCATCGGCGAGCAACTGCCGCATCACCGGGCTGTTAGAGCCTGTGCCGTAGAGCCGGATTTCGTTCGGTTCGAAGCCGATGTCTCTGAGGCGGCTCATCGCGTAGCTCAGCCCGAGAGCCACACCTTCCGCCACGGAGCGGGCGAGATGGGCGGGTGTGAAATTCGATGGCGTGATCCCGTGCAGCACGCCGCAGCCATCGACCAGGCGTGGGATTTTCTCCGCCGCGAAATAGGGCAGCATCAGCAGGCCGTCCGCTCCCGGAGCGACGCTGGCGACCATCATTTCATAGTCTTCCGGCGTCCACCCGTAGTGCCGTCTCAAGACCTCGGGAGCGAGGGAAGTGTTCGGGCTGCTGGCCATGCCGAGCCATGAGCCGGTGGCGCTGCAGAGCGGGAAAATTTCATCCCGCAGATCGATCACCGGAATCGCGCCGACGCCGAGCACAGTGCCGTTCGCCCCAAGTTCTACCGCGACCGATCCGCTCGCCACGCAACCCGCGGAGAGTGCGGAAAGCTGCGGAGCGGAACTGCCCGCGCCGACCTGTGTGAGTTCGGAAACGCCCCAGTCCTTTGCCAGCGCCGTGCGGAGCAGGCCGCGCGGTTGGTCGGAGGCGCCGATGGGCGGGAGGAGCTGGCCGAGTGAGGGATCGATGAAACGGATGATCTCGTCGGACCAGCGCCGGTTGCGGATGTCGAAAAGTCCCGTGCCCGAGGCGCTGCCGGGCTCCGTCGCCCGCTCGCCGGTGAGCCAGTAGGCGATGAAATCCTGGATGGTTAGCAGGGTGGTCGCGCGCTGGAAATGGTAGGGTTCGTGCTGTTTCAGCCAAAGGCACTCGGCGGCGGCGGAGTCCATCGCCGGCGATTGTCCGATCAGCTCAAGCAGCCCGGGCGAGCCGCCGAACGCCCGCGCGATTTCCTCCGCCTGCCGCTGCGCGGAGACATCGCCCGCCAGCTTCGTGGGTCGGATGATGCGGTTCTGCGCATCGAGCGCCACCAGCCCGCGGCTAGGGCCAGCCACGCCGAACGCGGCGATCTGTTTCCTGTCCACGCCCGGCTGACTCAGGCAATCGCGGATCACCCGATCCGTCGCCTCGATCCAACGAGTCGGCTCCTGCTCGCGGTAACCCGGCGGCAGTCCGTCGATCCACGAGTGCGGAACGTAAGCCTCCGCGATCACCCGCGCGGCATCGAGATCGAGCACGACACCATGGGTGCCGCTGGGCGCGATTTCGATTCCGACAAACTGCATGGCGACAGTGTTTGGGAGGAACGGGTTGTTTTACAAGCGCGCTGAGCGCGAAAATCAAACGTCGTCGCCAAGTTTCCCTTCCCACCATCGCGCCCGCATCTACCATTCCCAGTGTGGCAGACCTTTCCGAATCCCTCCAAGCCTTCGTCAACTACGTCAAGACCCACCTCAAGGGCGATGAAAAGGGCGATGAAAAGGGCGAGTCCGCCGACTTCCTCGACCACCTCTTCCGCGCCCTCGGCCACGATGGCATCCACGCCGCAGGTGCCACCCGCGAGACGCGCCTCGCGAAAAAGGGCGGCGGCAAGGGCAAGAACTTCGCCGATCTCATGTGGCCCGAGCGCGTCCTCATCGAGATGAAATCGCGGGGCAAAAAACTGCATCGCCACTACGACCAGCTCTTCGATTACTGGACCCACATCGTCCCTCACCGCCCGCCCTACGTCATCCTCTGCAACTTCGACGAATTCTGGATCTACGATTTCAACATCCAGCTCTTCGATCCCGTCGAGAAAATCGCCCTCGCCGATCTCCCCTCCCGCGCCGAGGCGCTCGCCTTCTTCCTGCCGAAGCCGCGCAAGCCGCTCTTCAACAACAACCGCGTGGACGCCACCCGCCAGGCGGCGGACGAAAGAAGGAAACCTAGGATGGGAACAGTCAATCCAGCGGGTAGCCGTTCCGGGATCTTCCATACGCCATTAGCGCTGGGTTGAAATAAACTAGATCCATTCGATCAAAAGAAACCGTCTTAACTACAGCTGTTTTGCCAGAGTCTCCAGCGGTGTTGCTCAAATCGAAGTCGTCTTCGGTTAATCGCCCCACCTTGGCCTCCCAAATGTAGGCTGTGTCGCCACGATGGTCTTTCCCTCGTTTGAATCCACCGTCCTTGCCGCATAGCACATAACGAAATGTGAGGTAAGTGCCAGCTTTCGGAAGATGTCCCTTTGGGCGATTCGTCTCAAGTGCGATTTTGACTTCAAGGGGGATTGCTGGAGCAGCCGTTGGCAGAAGATCGGGATAGGTATGAGGAGTATTTCTCTCGTAGAGCCCGCCAGAATTGGTCGCCATCCCCTCGGCAAGGATATTGCCGATCATAGACGAAAGATTGGCCAACTCGACAAGTTTGCCAATTGGCTTGGCTCCATGGAGCTGCAGCTGGAAGTCAATGGTGTCAAACGTCTGATGACAATGCTCGATACCTGACCGCAGCATTGCCGATGTCAGGCCGGTAGTTCTTTGAAGAGCTGCTTCGTTTCTAAAGTGCGCATTCTGAAGAACCCGTGGGGGGCGCTGCGGAAACGCTCGTTTTGGCAAACCTGATGCACTAGCCTCCGCCTGAATGAGCAGAGCGGAAAGCTCCAAACCCAATGCATGGCAGACCTTCAGAATGACTTCAATTCGAGGTGTTCTCTCTCCTCTGTCCCACAAGGCAATAGTTGAACGATCCACCCCTGCTTTTGCAGCAAGATCCTCATAGGTGAGTTCCTGCCGCTTTCTTTCTGCGGCAAGGAGTTCGATAATTGCGGCTGTGATTCTCCCGGACAGATCTTTCGTGGACACATTTTTGACAGTTCACTGTTGACCTCCTGATGCCGAGGCGACAATAGTCTCCACCGGATGAAAATTTTCGACCTTTTCTGCGGAACAGGCGGCTTCTCGAAGGGTTTCGAGAAGTCACGCAACGCCAATTATGAAACCATATTGGGAATGGATATTCTCCCAAAATCTGTTGAAACATTTCGTATCAATCACCCCGGTGCGCTCGGC
>JAYTOE010000052.1:0-7694 GCA_043747935.1 Akkermansiaceae bacterium | reverse complement strand
GTTTCACCTCCGATCCCGCCCACGGAGTGAGCCAACGCTTCGTTCCTTTCTTACCTGACATGCCCCCACCCTACCCAGCCATTCCCCGTAGTCAAAAGGTTTTTGTTATTTTTCCGGGAATCTTGCAACGAGGAATCTTGCAACGTTTGTTATTTTTCCAGGAATCTTGCAACGAGGAATCTTGCAACGGGAATCTTGCAATGGTCTTTGTATGGCAGTTTACCAAGGAGCGATCAGCATGACTCTCCGCACCCGCAAGTCATCCTCCGTTACCCATAAACTGGCGGGCTGAGAGCAGCCATTTCGCAGTGTATTCGTTGTTGAAACGCTGGTGCAACTGCTCGATGTCATTGATGAACAGGCTGGCCAAGGTGTGGGCCAAGGTCGGCGGCATGGCAGGGTATTCATGGGAGTGAATGAGCTGTCTGGCCCTACTGAAAACATGATCGTCCGGCGTAGCGACACCCAAGAAATGGCAGATGTCCTTCAGCAATTGCTCGGGGTTGTCGCGGATTTGTTCTTGGAAGCCGACAAATATCTGTTCGGGCGGATAGTATTTCTCCCAGCGGCGCAAGTTGCTGACATAGCGCGAGCTGGCCTGATGCGTGGAATTGCCGATAAACTGCCGGATGGATTTCTCACCAGCATTTTCCAGACCCTGACTGCCGTATTTAGGACGATGAAACATCGCCAAGTCAGACCAAAGCCTCTCCAAGGGATCGCGCAGGAGATAGATGATTTTTGCATCCGGCATGAGCGCATGGACTCTGGCGATTTCGGTTTCGGTCAGAATTGCATAGCGCGGCGTGATTTCCCCAGCGGCCTGTCCGGCTGACGGTTTGAAGAGAGAAAAATACCACCGCTGGGTGCGCAAAAAGAAATAGCAACGGACATACCACCGCAGTCTATACTCCCGTGCGATCACCTTGCGAAAATCCCCCAACATACGGTTCCCTGCCCAGTACCGAACAGGCCGCATCGGAGCAAACAGCAGGAAAAAAAACGGGAGCAAAGGCGGGAGATTAAAGAAGTGAACCTCTTTTTCGGGTGGCAACCAAATGCCGGGATGACTGCGCAAGTTTCGATCTAACCAGGTAGTCCCGGCCTTTTGTGCGCCTATAACCAGAAATTCAGGAATCATGACAATTGAGAGGTAATCGAAAAATGAGACATGGCTATTTTTCAATCCGCCAGCCCATCCGCGTAAGCTCAAACAGACGGAATCAGACGGAACCGGCAAGAGGAAACGGAAGGGAATTTCCACCCCTGTCTCTCGCGGGAAAATGCATATGGCGGCACGAGTATGATCGGTGTGGAAAAGTTTCTCTGACTGTATCGTTACATTTCAATCGGGTTTTTCCTTGCCGACATTGTTCAACGTTCGAAAATCCAGCCAATCGTGAAAATCCTGTTGGTCGAAGACAATGTGCAGCTTGCAGCACAGCTCGAACGCTCCCTGAAGCGCGAAGATCATGATGTTAAGCTCGCTGAGGACGGGCCGGCGGCGGTGGATGCCGTATCGCGACACTCCTTCGATATCATCGTGCTGGATGTGAATTTGCCGGGCTTCGATGGCTTCGAGGTGCTGAGGCGAATCCGCGCCATAGGGCTACCCGGGCGGGTGCTGATGCTCACGGCGCGGTCGGAAATCGGTGACCGTGTGGCCGGGCTTCGAGCAGGAGCGGATGATTATATGACCAAGCCATTCGCGTTGGAGGAATTCCTGGCACGAGTCCAGGCGTTGGGACGCAGGGGAGCCTCGGAAAGCCCCAGCGGAACCTTGGCCAACGGAGACCTTATCATCGAGCTGACAAGCCGCCGTGTGACTCGCGGCGGAGAACGTGTGGAGCTCTCGCCGCGCGAGTTCGATGTGCTGAGGATTTTCCTGCAGGAGACCGGGCGGACGTTTACCCGCGACGAAATCTGCGAGAGGATCTGGGAACGCGAGCACGAATATGACACCCGGACGGTGGAGATTTTCATCATGCGGCTGCGCAAGAAACTGGATCGGCCTAATGAGGAATCCCTGATTGCTACCGTGCGCGGTGTGGGTTACGTAATGCGGCCACGGTGAAGGCTTTCTCCTCTCTCTCAGGAAAACTGGGACTTTACGCGACGATCATCTCGCTGCTTGCCCTAAGTGCAGGGGTCTTTTCACTCATATCTGTGGTTCATTTCAATCAACTGGCATTGCTGGATCGCGACCTTGTGGATGACGCCAGGGATTTGGTGGCCGACTTGAAAAACTACCGCGGTGCACCGATTGATCCAAGGCGGCCATTGAGGGAAGATTTCATACCTACCACATTCGATGAGCGGTATCTCATCGTCGAGGGCCCCGAAGGCCAGATTCTCTATCAATCGCCCTCACTCAAAGGGGCGACCTTCGGCCTTGGACAAGACGGCTCGGCCACGCAGGAAATCGGTGGACGAAAGTGGCGGGTCATGAGCCAACAGATCGCGCCCTATCGAGTCCATCTCGCTGGCGGGATCGAATTCATTGAGCGGTTCGAGAAGAGCATCATCGGAGACATCCTATACGTCACACCCTTCTTGGCCGTTTTCGTCTTCATCGGCGGGCTGTGGCTTGGACGGCGGGCCGTGGCACCTGTGGCTTTGATCACCCGGGCGGCGGAAAAGATCAGCGCCCACAATCTGAACGAGCGCCTCCCCATCCCTGCAACGCAGGATGAGATCGCAGAGCTGAGCGCGGTGATCAATCGCACTTTCGAGCGGCTGGAAACGTCCTACAACACCGCCAGTCGCTTTTCCGCTGACGCTTCCCACCAACTCAAGACGCCACTGACGATTCTCCGCGCAGGGCTTGACCACCTCGCCACCTCCCCCACTCTTGGCGCCGAGGATCTTGAGGAAATCATTACGCTGCGGAAGCAAGTCCGCCGCCTGACCACCTTGGTCGAGGATCTGCTGCTCCTCGCACAGGCCGATGCCGGCGCACTTGGCCGAGAGCGTGAAGAGTGCAACCTGAGGATTCTCTTAGATGGCCTGCTAGACGATATGGAAGCGCTGGTTGACGGCCGTGGCATCGCGCTCAAAGTGGACTTACCCGAGCATCTTCCGGTGCTCGCGAATGTGGGACAGCTTGGAACGGCTTTGCAGAGCCTCACGGAAAACGCCGCCAAATACACACCTGATGGAGGATCGATCCGTGTAACATGCGTCGAGGTGAAACGCCACTTGCGCCTTTCGATCACGAATAGCGGGCCGCTTGTGTCGGAATCCGATAGAAGCGCCATCTTCGAGCGGTTCAACCGCGGCGAGCAAATGGGAGAAAAGCTGCCCGGACACGGACTCGGACTGAACATTGCGCGAGGATTGATCCAAGCGCATGGTGGCACTCTCGATTTCCAGGTTTCGAAGGAAGGTTGGAACGAGTTTTTGGTTTCGCTTCCCCTTGCGGTTTAGAATCCGGCCGGGCCCACACCCGAAGGCGTTGGCGGCGCTTCGCCTTGATTTCGGATGCCATTCAAGCGCTCTGCTGTGATTGCCGGAAGCTGCGAATAATTCATGTCCAGCCAATCACCGGCATTTGCGTTTTCGCGCTGGTTCCATTTCCGGAAATACTTCGCCATGGAGTCGTCGCGCGTTCCGACGTCCGTGAGTCCGAGTGCGAGATTGAGGGCTCCTGCCGGATCGTTCTGGCTTCGTACGTCGGCCAAAGAACGCCGCGCCAGTTCGCCCCATTCGCCATTTCCTGCTTCCGGCAGGTAGGCTTCGAGACCGACAGGATCGGTGGCCGCCCACGAATGGAAGGCTCCATGTATGCCTTCCGCAGCTTCCGCGGGTGGTTGATTTGCCAGCCAATTCAGTGCTTTTTCCGGTTCAATCGCGCCCCAGGTGGTCGCGATGTAGGTATTGGTTCTCGTTCTGAGAGAGACATCGGAGATCGTGGCGCTCCATGCCAGCGCCGCTCTGACATCGGAGGCGGCCCAGACGGTGGCCAGCGTGGCGGATGCCTCCCTGCGAGAGACCCCGTCCGGCAGGGATTTCACCCACTCCGCCGCCGCAGCGGGATCGAGTTTCGCCCAGCGGTTCGTCAATGCGACAACGAGGTCGGGGTTATCCTCCTTTTCAAGCAAGCTCTGGAATTCGCTGACAGCTGCCTTGGGATCATCGGCGGCGTAGGCATCCGCCACGGCGATCAGACTCTGATGTTTTGCTTTCCCCTCGGGCAACCCGGAAACCCAGGCGAGAGCGGCTAGCGGATCGCTTTCCGCCCAAGTTCTGGACAGGACGTTGAAAAGAGAGGGCGAGGCGAGTCCGGTGGAAGCCAACCAAGCGGCGGCATCCGCTGGCGAGCGGCGTGTCCAGCCCATGAGCAAATCATTGAGGCCACGTTGCCTGAGTGAGCCTTCGAGATTTGCATCCGCCCAGAGCCATGCCTCACGTGGATTGGACTGGCTCCATTCACTGAGCGCCAAGCCAATCAGTTCGGACTGGATTAAACCTGCGGGGAAATTCGCCTTGGCGTGATCCAAGGCACCCTGTGGATCCGTTTCCGCCCAGACGGAGTAAACTCCGCGCAGGTAATCGAGCTGGTCGGCTGCGGAGGCGATACCCGCTGCAGTCTCTAACGCTGCGGTAATATTTACCATCGCAGCTCTGACGCCCTCGTCACGAAAACTCGCAGACTGTGCGAAAACGCTCGCATTTCCCGCCTTTGGGGTATATCCAGATTTTGCCGGAATGCGCGAGCCATCGGTTCTTCTAGCGAGCGCATTGCCTGAAGCCGATGGCCGCGCTTCCAGCACCGCACCCACGGTGTCGAAAGGCTCACCGAATAGACCTCCAGGCCGGAATGACCAACTTACGCCTGCACCCAGCAAACACCCGCCCACAAGCAGCGAAAGATTCGCTGCAAAGCTGCCGTTGCTTAGCCAATTCGGATTCATGTTGGTTTTAGTTATAGCCGATTCCCAGTTTTGCAAGCAGTGTAACGTAACCAAACGGTTACTGTCAAACATTGGCCAAATATTCGCCACTCACTAAGTTTCTTTTCAAGAAAACTTGAATCACGACCTCCTATGAAAACCTTATTTTTGATTGTTTCCTGCCTTCTGGTGACAACGGCCGGATCTTCGGCTCAGTGGACGTACGAGGCACTCTACCAGTACCAGCGGCCTGGCGCCGTCCCCTCCGCTCCGCTGGTGGTGCATAGCGACGGTCAGCTCTACGGCACCGCAGTCGCCGGAGGTGTTTTGGGTGGAGGAACGGTATTTCGGTTAGCGAACGGTATTGTCACCACTGTCACCAATCTGGGGGGAGCGGCAGGAAGTTCACCCTTAGCTGGGCTAGTATCCGGCGCAAATGGGAATCTCTATGGCACCTGCACTAGCGGCGGCATAGGAAACTTTGGAACCATCTTCCACGTCTCGCCCGGTGGCACTTTGACGAAGTTGAAGGACTTTACCGGCACATCAGGCAGCACCCCTGGCTCTGTCCCAGGCGAGCTTATCCGGCATACGGACGGAAATTTCTACGGCACCGCCCGCGCGGGTGGAAGCAGCGGCCATGGGGTGGTTTTTCGGCTAAGTCCTAGCGGGGTTTACACGGTGATGACCCAGTTCACGGGGGGCGGTGGAGCAGTCCCGGGCTCGAATCCGGTCGGGCGGCTGGTCGCTTCCGGGAGCAATCTCTACGGTGTCACGCGATTCGGCGGTGCGGGAAATCTCGGCACGGTCTTCCGTATAAGCATGAACTCCGGGTTCGCTTTCTCATCGATTTTCGCTTTCACCGGCACCGCAGGTTCCAGACCCGGAGAACAACCTGCGGGCGGGCTGGTTCTACATACCGGGGGGAATCTTTACGGCACTACCGAGCGAGGTGGAACGAGTGGCTTTGGCACGGCCTTCCGGCTCACGACCGCAAATGGTTACTTACTGCTTCGCCAGTTCGAGGATGTCACCGCTTCGCAACCCGTCGGGCAATTGGTCGAGGGAGCGGACGGCAAATTGTACGGAGCTTGTGCGGCAGGAGGCAGCGCGGGATTCGGCGGAGTTTTCAGGATCTCCATATCAGGAGCCCATGAACTTCTTTCCACTTTCACCGGTGCGAACGGCGCAGCGCCGCAAACAGGGCTTGTACGCCTTGCGTCCAATGAAATGTGGGGAGCCACCAGCGCGGGTGGTCCGGGGCAACTCGGAACCATTTATAAGGTCAGCAGTTCCGGAGGGGTTTCCACTGCCGCAGTGCTTTCACCGGCACAGGGTTGGCATCCCTCTGGAGCACCAGCCCGACTTCCGGATGGAAAATGGATTTTCCCGGTTGCCTTCGGCGGAATGGGTGGCGTTGGAACGCTCTCGACCTGGCAGGAGTCAAGCCCGGCTTCGCCAGTTCCTATTCCCATTCCCGAATCCATCGGCCAACAAGCTTCTGGCGGCTTGCTACAATACAACGGATCATGGTGGGGCGTTACTTCGACGGGTGGCGGTTTCAACCGTGGCTCCAGCTACTCATTCACCCCCGCTGGCGGTATCCAATTGAGAAGCGCTCACACTGCGGCCGCCGGCTCGCGGGCGGAAGGACCGCTCACGCAAGGTTCAGACGGCCTGCTCTATGGCTTGGCCAGGGAAGGCGGTACGGATGACCGGGGAACGCTTTTCCGACTCGATACCTCCGGCGTGCGGACGGCGATGTTTTCCTTCACGGGAGTGTCCAACCTATATCGGGGCCGCTCACCTCGCGGCCCACTCGCCCGTGCCAGCAACGGCTCCCTCTATGGCGTCACCGAACTCGGCGGCCCGCAGAACCTTGGCGTGATCTTCAAATTCACCCCCCCATCGAACTATCAAGTCCTCGCCGAGTTTGACAGCGGCGGCGCGAATTCCCCACGCGGCGGCCTCATCACCGCCCCGAACGGATTTATTTACGGCACCACCAGCCGTGGCGGAACCAACGATACCGGCACCGTCATCCGTATCAATCCCAGCAATGACTCATGGTCCACACTCGCATCCTTCACCTCGACAAATGGCGGGCCGGAAGGCGAAATCGTCATGGGTTCAGATGGAGCGATCCTCGGATTCACCACCACCGGCAGCAGTTGGGGAGCGGTCTTCCGCTTTCTTCCGGCGAACAACTCCATCAGCTTCCCCGTGACCTTCACCGGCAGCGGCGGCGCTTTTCCCGGCGCGGCACTCTCGGGAAACAGCTCGGGCATCAAATTTACCGGCGGCCTGCGCGAGCTTTCCCCAGGTCAGTGGCTCGGGCTCGCATCCGGCAGCGGCAGCGGTAACGGCGGCGTGATTTTCCGCCTGAATAACACCAGCAATCTTTCCTTCAACGATTGGGCCGCCAACAAACTCATCGGTCTGGACGCCAGCTGGAATGGGGATCCCGATCGGGATGGAATTGCAAATGCAGTGGAATACGCGCTCGGATCCGAGCCAGCCACCCCATCTTACGTGCCCAGCCCCCAAGTCACGGGTGGTCATCTGCAAATCATGGTGCCACATATCCCCACCCACAACGATATCAACTACTTCATCGAATCATCAACCACCCTAAACGGCGACTGGGTAACCATCGCATCCAGCATCGCTGGCGCACCTTTTACCGGATCAGGATATGTCAGCGGAGAAACCGCGGGAGGCGGCGACAAATCCGTAACCATCCGCATGCCATCTCCAACAACCACGACCCCTGCCGGATTCCTCCGGATCCGTGTACAGCCA
>JAYTOE010000051.1:0-17253 GCA_043747935.1 Akkermansiaceae bacterium | reverse complement strand
GCCAACAACTCGATCCCATCCATGTCCGAAAAAACATAGGTGGAGGCGGCTTTCAGGATCTCTTTGTCGCGCGACTCACCGATGGGCGCGACTTTCTGCAAAATTTGGCTCATAACAGGGAATGCGTCACGAAGTCCAGGACACCCGCACTCGCATGGATTTGTTTGTTGTGATTCTGGGCCGCTTGTCCAATCGTTTCGTCCATGACCCGCTACATTTTGGCGTTATCCCTCGCTTTTGCCGCATTCTGTCACGCGCAGGAAGATCTGAAGGCAAATTTGGAGAAGACTTACGGCATCTGGAGGGCAGCACTCATCAATAAGGATGCGGCGACTTGGCAACGTGTTACGGCCGAGCATCGCCGCGTGGAGGTTAAGAACCGGATCGTTTCCGAAAAGCGCGCTTTCCCCGCGACGCTGTTCGAACTTCCCGCTCCGCCTCCGGCTCTCGGCGGATTGAAGTTCCTCGAGGCGAAGCAGAACGGCCCGACCGCGAAGTCGGCCTATTTCGGCAAAATCGATTTCGGTGTGGGCGGGGAACCCACCGATAATCTGCTCGTGCTCTCCTTCGTCCGCGGAGCCGGCGGATGGCTATATGACAAGGCGGATTTTGTGAATCTAACCGCATTGCCCGAAGTCCGAACCGAACTGGCTGCCGGCGAGCTTTCCTATCTCCAAGGTGTGCCCGAAGCCCAGCCATCGGGTGTCGTGCCGCTGACGCCCATCGCCGCCAATCCGGCTTCGACCATCGCCAAGGTGTATGTCTTCAGCCCCGGCCGCGAGGTGCAGGTGCAGGTCAACAAGATCAGCCGACACCGCTTTGCGAACGCCAAGGAGGCGGAGATCGTGGTCGGCGGTGCGCGTCCGGGTTCCAATGAAGTCCAGTATTCGATCCGTAAGCTGGAGGGTGGAACGGGGGAGGAGGCGCTTACCATCCGCGTTTATCTCATGTCCGAGGTCGAGGGGACAAAGCCCATCAAGGCCTTCGAGTATCAGGTTCCGGAAAAGGGAGCTTTCCAGCCTTTCGGGACGGGGAACTTCAATCTGGATGCCGCCATGGCCGCGAAACTCTCGGGAAAGTGAGCGCTGACCGGAAACCTTATCTCGAGGCTTGGCTGCGGCGCACGGGACGTGAGCTTTCTGCAAGCGGTCGGCTTTCGGAGGCGGCTCTGATCCTTTCCATGAAAAAGGGGGGCGACATGGGCGAATGGGCGGAAAGGTTGAGACGCATCCTCGGAAGAGAGGAAGATCCGGGTTTCGATCTACTCACCGAGATCGACGCGATTCTAATCCGCCCGGCCAAGCGCGACATTCCGGCTGCACCCGGCCAGGATTTGTTCGGCTAGGCAACGCCTTCTAACGGGAGGTAGATTATCCGATCATTTCAGTGAACATGACTATTTTGGTTGCCTGCCCGCCCGTCTGTTTACAGAATCAAAAACTGACTTCGGGTGTCTCCGGGTGTCTTCCTTTCTAGTAGATTCTATCATGCATCGCCTGTCTTCTCATTACGCACTCAGGCGGTTCAGGTTTGCCTCACTCGGCATTTTGCTGATGGTTTTATGTTTGCCGGTGGCCGCCGGTTTCTTCGTCAACGGCCTTTTGCTGAAAGACGTCGCTTTGCTGCGCATAGCAGGCCTCGTTTTACTCGGGAGTGTTTTTCTCAAAGCCTTGACCTACATCATCAGCGGTCGTCTGAAATGCCCGCTTTGCATGGCTGCCCCTCTGCGGAAACTCGGCTGCATAAAGCACAAGTCCGCAGGAACCTTTTTCGGCAGCCACCAGATGGAAGTGGCTGTATGCGTTCTGTTCAAGGATAAGTTCCGTTGCCCCTACTGCGGGGAAACGACAGGGATGCAGGTGCGCGAGCGCCGCCGCCAACCGGAGTGAAGGTAAAATTACCGTGAGAGGGGATTGCCGGTTGCACATGGCGCGTGGAATGGCAAACTTCGCCTGCGAACAATGACAACGGAAGAACTACAGGAAAAAATCGCCGAGAGCAGTGCATGGATCGGCGAAGTGAAGGACGAGATGGCGAAAGTCCTCGTGGGTCAGGAGGATCTGGTGGACAGGCTGCTGGTGGGCTTGCTCTGCAACGGCCATATCCTGCTGGAAGGCGTTCCCGGCCTAGCCAAGACGCTGGCGGTGAAGGCGCTTTCCGGCTCGCTTTCCACTTCCTTCGCCCGCTTCCAGTTCACGCCCGATCTTTTGCCCGCCGATCTGGTGGGGACGATGATCTACCACCCTCACGACGCCCGGTTCGAGCCGAAGCTGGGCCCGATTTTCAACAACCTGATCCTCGCCGACGAGATCAACCGCGCCCCGGCGAAGGTGCAGTCCGCACTGCTGGAGGCGATGCAGGAGCGGCAGGTCACGCTGGGCGACCGCTCCTATCCGCTGCCTAAGCCTTTCCTCGTTCTCGCCACGCAGAATCCCATCGACCAGGAAGGCACTTACCAGCTTCCCGAGGCGCAGCTTGACCGCTTCCTCCTGAAGGTGAACGTCGGCTATCCTTCGAAATCCGAAGAACTGGAAATCCTCAACCGGATGGCGACCTCGGCTCCCGTGTATGAAACGCAGAAGCGGGCGACGCCGGAACAGGTCGGCGCGTCCCGCGATCTGGTGAACTCCGTTTATATCGATGAAGCGATCCGCAAATACATCGTGGAACTGATCTACTGCACCCGTTTCCCGGTGAAGGTGGATGCTCCGCTCAAGAACTGGGTGCGTGCCGGAGCTTCGCCGCGTGGAACGATCAACCTTGCGCTTGCCGCACGTGCCCGCGCTTTCATGCAGGGACGCGCGTTCGTGACCCCGCAGGATGTGAAGGATATGGCGCTGGATGTCCTGCGCCACCGGATCCTCCTGACCTACGAAGCGGAGGCCGAGGGCATCACCACGGATACAATCATCCAGCGCATTTTGGCGAAGGTAGTGGTTCCCTAAAACTCAATTTTCAAAATTCAAATTTCAAGCAAGAACCGGAATCCGAATGGATGTGATTATTTCGGATTTAAAGCTTAGAATTTAGGATTTTCTTTCAGCATGACCGAGGAGGAACAGATCGAGGAAATGATGGCGCGGGTTCGCAAGCTCGAGCTCAAGGCTCGGCGCCTCGTGCGTGAGTCGTTTTCCGGTGAATACCTCTCCTCGTTCCGCGGGCAGGGTCTCGACTTCGATGACTTCCGTGAATACCAGCACGGGGATGAGGTGCGTTTCATCGACTGGAACGTGACCGCCCGCATGAACGAGCCGTTCGTGAGGAAATTTCGCGAGGAGAGGGAGCTTTCCGTGATCATGGCGGTGGATGTTTCCGGTTCGGCGGATTTCGGGAGCCAGCACCTGAGCAAACGCGAGCTCTCTGCGGAGATTGCGGCGGTGCTGGGGTTCAGCGCGCTGCAGAACGGCGATAAGGTGGGTCTGCTCATATTCGCGGGAGAGCCGGTGATGTTCATTCCCCCCGCGAAAGGCAGCCGCCATCTGCTGCGCATGATCCGGGAAATCCTGATGGCCAAGCCTGCCAAACAAGGCACATCCATTGAGGAAGCTTGCAATTTTCTCGTAAAATCGCTCAAGCGAAAGGCGCTTGTTTTCATGGTATCCGATTTCCATGCGGAGGTTCTCGATAAGCCGCTCGGCAAGCTGGCGCGCAAGCACGAGCTCGTCGCGATGCGGGTCAACGATCCTCTGGAGACCGATCTTCCGAGGGCAGGACGCGTGGTGATGGTCGATCCCGAGACGGGTTTCGAAACCCTCGTGAACACCAGCAACCCGAACCTCAGGATGGGCTACCGGAAACTGACGACCCGGCAAATCGAGGGTGTCTCTGCGGTTTTCAAGAAACACGGGATCGACGCGGCGACGCTGACTACGGACAAGGATACGCTGCCGGCGTTGCACGAACTGCTCAAGCGCCGGGGCAGGCGCAGGAGATAAGAAACGATGGAAGAGAAAGGGAAAAGCCTCGAACTCGCGGAGCCGCGCGATGCGATCGATCTGGTTCCGACCTGGGATCCGCCCATCTGGTGGATTTTCGCGGCGATAGCTGTGATCGCGGCCATCGTCCTTGGGGTGGTGCTTCTTTTGAGGAAAAAACCGGTGGTCGATGCCACGAAGGAAAAGCGCGAAGCCTATCTCGAAGCGAAGGCCGCTTTCTCCGCAGACGAGGGCACGGATCCGCGTGAATCCGCGATCCGCGTTTCCATGATCCTCCGGCGCTATCTCGCGAGGAGCATGAACGAGCCCGCGCTCTTCGAGACACACGAGGAGTTCATCGCCCGCCATGACGGCTTGCAGAGCCTGCCGGAGGATGTGAGAACCGAGGCCGGTGCGTTTTTCTCGAAACTCGCCGCGGTCAAATATGCACCGGATGACATCGTCGGCATGGCAGCGGACAATACAAATGCCGAGGGTGTGGCGCTATTGGAAAGGATCCACGGCGCATGATTGATGATTTCATCACGCACTTCCGCTTCGCTCAGCCGGGCTGGCTTTTGCTGTTCATTCCGAGCCTGCTTCTGCTGCTGCTCAGGCGGGGCAGGGGAGCGGCTGGCGCGGTGGTGTTCCCGAATCTCGGCGTGCTGGTGAGCCTCGGGAAAAGGGTCAACCGGCTCGCTTGGAATCTCGGCGTGCCGCTCGTCTTCACATCGCTGGTTTTCGCGATTCTCGGGATGGCACGGCCGGTTTGGCGGAACGAATACCAGAGCCGCTCCGCGAGCGGCATTGATATCGTGCTCGCCTTCGATGTTTCCCTTTCCATGGACATCGACGATTTCCGCATGGACGGCAGACCGATGAAACGCATCGACGCCGCGAAGCGGGTGGTGGACTCCTTCATCTCGCGCAGGCCGGACGATAGGATCGGGCTGGTGGCGTTCGCGGGGCGGCCGGTTTCCGTGAGCCCCATCACTTTGGATCATGATTGGCTGCGCCTCGGCCTGGACGGATTGCGGTTAAACCGCCAAGGCGTGGGGACTGTGGAGGAACAGGGCACGGCGATCGGATCCGCGCTCTCGGCGGCGGCCACCCGCCTCGACAACCGCGATGCCAAGAGCAAGATCATCGTCCTTATCACCGACGGCGCGAGCAACTCCGGCAAGATCTCGCCGCTTGAGGCCGCCAAGCAAATCAAGGCTCTCGGCATCAAGACCTACACCGTGGCGATCGGCACGACGGAAGGCAGGGTTTCTCCGGGCATTCAGTCCTATCCCAGGCAGGAATTCGATCTTCCCACCCTGCGGAAAATCGCAAGCGAAACGCGCGGCGAACATTTCTGGGCGCAGAGCCTTGAGGATCTTGAGAATAATTTCCGAACCATCGACAAGCTGGAGAAAACCGAATCCCGCAGCCTGACGGTGACCGATGACCGCGAGCTTTACGCGTGGTTTGTGGGAGTTTCCCTGCTGGCGGGGCTCGGCTTTGCGGTGTATATCTCGCTGAACAGGACAAGCGGCTAACATGAATCTCGAATATCCAGCATGGCTTTTGGTGTGGATCGCAGTGCCGATACTAGCTGTCTGCGCCGTGCTCGCGGGGCGATTCGGGAAACGTCCATGGGAAGTTTTCGCGGCGGAAAGGCTGCGCGGGAAGCTGATCATACGCGATCACCCGCTGCCTCGCTGGATGGCGCTGGGCATGATCCTCGCGGCGATCTCGGCGATGGTTTTCGCGATGGTGCGCCCGCAGGGGGACGCAGGAACCAAGACAGAAAAAACGACCGGGCGCAACATCATGATCGCCCTCGACCTTTCCCGCAGCATGCGCGTGCAGGACGTGAAGCCGGATCGACTCGCTCAGGCCAAGATCGTGATCTACGAACTGCTCGAATCGATGAAGAACGACCGCGTCGGCCTGATCGGTTTCGCGGGGACCCCTTTTCTTAGCGCCCCCCTCACCATCGACCACGCCGCCGTCAGGGAAACGGTGGAACAGATCGACGAGCGGTGGATGCCGACGGGCGGATCGGACATCTCCGCAGCGGTGCGGCTCGCCACACAGGCACTGAAAGAGACGGGTCAGAAAAACAACGCGCTCGTCCTTATCAGCGACGGCGAGGAGAACGAGGGTGAGCTCGATGCGATCATCGCCGATGCGGAAAGGTCGGGCGTTACGATCATCGCCATCGGTGTGGGCACGGAGGATGGGGGGTTTGTGCCTCATCCGGATTTTGTCGGAGGCTTGGTGGATTCGGCCGGCAACCGGATCCTGAGCCGCCTGCAGCCGGATGTGTTGCGGAAACTCGCGAACGAAACCGGGGGACGCTACGTGATCGCCGGACGGGGAGCGGATATCCCGGGGATGGTTCTCGCGGCCACCAAGGGTCTCGATGCCTTTGAAATGGACGGCGGAAAGACGCGGGTCGTGATCGAGTTCTACCAATGGGCGCTGCTTCCCGCGATCCTGTTCCTCGCCGCGGCGATCGTGGCGGGCACTCGCTGGAGGGGCTTGGTGAGTGCAAGCGCGGCGCTGATGATTTTCTCCACGCACGCCGAGGCGGATCTGGCCAAGGACGCGGGTCGCGCGTTTTCCGAGGAACGCTTCGATGAGGCGCGCGATGCCTACCGCGCGCTGGCGGATGAGAAAGTGAGCGGGGAAAAAGCCTCGCGGTTCCGGCTCGGCGAAGGACTCGCAGCTTACGAGGCGCAGGATTACCGGGGTGCACGAGCGGCCTACAGCGCGGCGCTCCTCGCCGAGGATGCGAAGGTCGTGGGCAAGGGGCACGAGGGTATGGGCAACACGCTTTTTCAGCTCGGCTGGATGGGTCTTTCCGGTAGCCGCTATCCAGTTGACGACGCGGTGCCTGACATGGGGAAATTTGACGAGCTTGTGCGTGGGCAATTGAAGCGCATGGAGGAATCGGAGTTGCCCGAATCCGGCGAAACCAACGAGTTCATCCGAATCGATTCCATCATCCTCAACTGGGCGGACGCCATCCGGCATTACCGCTCGGCGCAGGTGAAAAACCCTGCCTCCGAAACCGCACGCCGCAACGAGGTGCTGGCGATGGGATACCTCGTCCGTTTGAAGGAACTGCTGGAGGAAGAGAAGCAGCAGACCGAAG
The DNA here is from genome assembly GCA_043747935.1 of Akkermansiaceae bacterium. Lineage (GTDB taxonomy): Bacteria > Verrucomicrobiota > Verrucomicrobiia > Verrucomicrobiales > Akkermansiaceae > Luteolibacter. The sequence continues at coordinate 10,194 of JAYTOE010000051.1, read as the reverse complement.
GGGAGATCACACAGATGGAGCAGGCGCAGCCGCAACCCGGCGATGGCCCGCCGCAGGAAGGCGAGCCTGGCGACGGCAAGGGCGAAGGTGAACCGAAGGAGAAAGGCGAAGGTGCCGAGGGGGAGAAACCCGAAGACAAGGGTGAGGGCGGCGACAAGGAACCGGAGGAGGGCGACAAAGGGGAGAAACCCGATGACAGCGATTCCAAGGGCGAGGCCGATCCCAACGAAACCCCCGAGGAACGCGCGCGCCGCATCCTTTCCGAAAATGCAGATCTCCAGAAAGGCCCGCTTAACCCGGGCAGACGCGATTACAGGAACCCAGACAAAGATTGGTAGAATATGAACACACCCATCATCAGAATCTTTTTCCTTAATCTCCTCCTTATCTCAATCGGGCATGGCGATGTGCGCAGCCTGGTCTCCTCAGGATTTCTCGCTCGTGGTGAAAAGGCCATTTTCGAAATCCGCGTGGAGGGTCAGGAACCCGACGAAATGCCGCGCATCCCCGAGGTGAAGGGCGTGGTGATCGAGCCGATCGGATTCGGCAGGCCGCAGATGTATCCCGGCAGGCGCATTGAATCGAGTTTCCAATACATCGTGTCCAGCTACGAGACGGGCGCTCATGTGATTCCGGAAGTCGAGGTGCTGGTCAATGGTATCAAAATGAAGACCCAGCCGCTGAGCATCGAGGTGTTCGATCCCAGCGACCTTGAGTGGAGCGAGTCCTCCTCAGAGCCTGCGGAAGTGGGAGATAAGGTGAGATACGCGAGCATCATCCGCATCCCGCAGCGGAAATTTTTCGAGAACCAGGCCTTCGCGAGCGAGATCAAGATCTACGTGCCGCGAGATCTCGCCCGCAGCATCGCCGATTGGGGGGTCCCGGAATTTGACCGCAAGGGGCTCGCCGTCTGGCGCTATGAGCCCTCGAATCCGCCCGGCGAGGTGAACCTGCTCGGCCAACCCTACGTTTCTCTCGCCTACAAGACGACGATGACGGCGCTAAGCTCGGGTGAAGTGGAGATCGGCCCCGCGACGGTGCGTTTGATCTACGTCAAAACGGTGTTCGACCGCTTCACGCAGCGCATCCAACTGCAGACGACGCTCGATGTTCCCAAGCTCGGCTTCACTGTCACGCCGCTGCCGGAAGGCGCGCCGGAAGGATTCGATAACGCGGTGGGTCAGTTTTCCCTCAACACGACCATTAAGGAAACCGATGTCACCGAGGGTGAGCCGCTGGCGCTGGATGTCGTCGTCAGCGGTAGCGGAAACCTCGATAACCTGCGCTCGCCGAAGATGATCGATCCGACCGGCTGGAAAGTGTATGACGCCACGCCGAACCAGCGCGGAGAGGAGCGCCGGGAGTTGCAAGGGACGGTGGTGTTCAGCCAATACATTCGCCCGCTTGAAATGAAGACCGGCATACCGCCTTTCCGCCTCGTTTACTTCGATCCTGATACGGAAAAATATGAAACGCTTACGACAGATATCATCCCCCTGGCGATGGCTCCTGCAAAGGGCGGAGTCACGGAGGCCTCTGGCCCGCCCCAGTCGCTGGCGATTCCGGTGGAGCGTATGTCCGATATCTTGGGCATGATTGACACGAGTGAACTCATCACTTCTTCCGGGAAACGCGTCCCTCCTTGGTTGCTGCATGCCATCGCGGCGGCGCTTTCGCTCGCGCTCATCGGGCGTGCGCTGTGGATGCGCTACGGCCACCTTTTCGAAAGGGACGAGACGAAGCGTATCCTGCGGCGGGATCTGGAAACGCTCGCGGGTGCTGCATCAGGGGATGGGCTTGCGTTCCTGCGCGCGGCGGGCGGTTTCGCGGAACGCTGGCAGCTCGTCGACAAGAATACGGAAATCAGCGATCTCCTCGACGAGCGCGACCGGCTCTGTTTCCGCGAGGCAAAGGCCGATGTGCCGGTGCCGAAAGGGCGGCGGGAAAAAATCCTGCGCAGTCTTCGGAAGGCGGCATTGGGGGTTTTCCTTTTCGCCTGCGCCGGATTTTCCGCACCACTGCTCAATGCGCAGGATGTTTCCCTGAAAGCAAAGGAGGCATACGACGCCGCCCGATTCGAGGAGGCCGCGAAGCTCTGGCTTGATGCCGGCCCCTACGAGGATCTCAGTGCGGACACGCTCTTTAACATCGGCAACGCCGCCTACCGCATGGGCGCTCCGGGCCAGGCGGCTCTATACTACCGCCGCGCTCTTTCTCGCGAGACCGCCCACGGCGAGGCTCGGCAGAACCTGCGTTTTATCGAGAGAAAACACGGCTCCATCACCATCGAGCGACCCACTTACCAATACGCCATCGCCCGCATCCCGCTTTCGGGCTGGAAAGGTGCTCTCTGGGCGGGTGCCTGGATGCTGGTGATCGGCTTGCTGGTTTTCCCTGCAACTCGGATCGGTTCGCCATGGCGGGTCGCGGGTGTGGTCGGATTTGTCCTCGGCCCGCTGATGATGTCGCTGGGTGGGCTGGGTTGGAGGTATTTCCCGGATGATGCGGAGTTCGCTCCCATCGCCCGGCAGGCGGTTGTTGTCGGTGAAAAAATCGTTCTGCATACGGATGCCGCGCGGACTTCCCCGGAAGTGATCGATGCCCCACCGGGATCCGTTGCCGAAGTGATCCGTCGTTCGGGAGATTGGGCTTACGTGGCCTTTGCTACAAAGACACGCGGCTGGGTGCTTATCGATGCCATTGAAATGGTGATCCCCAATGGCAAACCCAAGCCACCGAAGGTGAACAAGGCGACGGCGGACGGGAGCAGCGCATGATTCCCGCCCGCAAGGCATGGCTGGCGAGGCGGGATGGGACGGTGATTCTCGGCCACGGGCCTTTCGTGGCATCGTCCGAGCCGCCCGCCGGGGGGATCGCGTTCTACAAGCGCGATTTTTTCTCCCGCGAGGAAAAGCCATGGCAGATCCCTGCGCGCCACGAAACGATGACGGCCAAGGATTTCCGCGACGCCGTGGGCGGTGACCTCCGCCTCGATGTGGCATGGGAGGCTCCGGATGCGATGCCTTTCTCCTGCGTGTTTCAGGAAATCATGACCCGCATCCGCCAGGGGATGATCGAGAAGACCGTGCCGGTCGTCACCGAGCGCGGCGTGGTTTCCTGCCCGCCCGCCGCAGAGATCATGGCCGCGATGGCGCGGCAGCAGGCTCCGCTCCAGTCCTACGGCTGGGTGTCGGATCAGGACGGCTTTGCGGGTGCGACGCCCGAGCTCTTGTTCTCACTCGATGGCTCCCGTCTGGAGACGATGGCACTGGCGGGCACGGCTCGCGTCGAGGATGAGGATGTCTTTGCGGTGGATGAAAAGGAAATCCGCGAGCACGAATACGTCGCGCAGACCCTGGTTTCGAAACTTCTCGATCTCGGTGCGCTCCACCGCCGCGAGCGGGAGGTGCTGCGTCTCGGTTCCATCGTGCATTTCCATACCGGGATCACCGTCGATCTGGCGAATCCGCAGGACACGCAAACCCTCTTGCGCCGCCTCCATCCCACGCCCGCGCTCGGCCCCTTACCGCGCACCGATCAGACCATGGCGGCGCTGTCCGGCTGGCGCTCGCAGCTCGGTTGTCCCGATGAATTCGGAGCACCCTTCGGTGTCTGGGAAAACGGGCGCTTCGAGGCCGTCGTGGCAATCCGCGGCCTTTGGTGGCATGGAAACAGAATTTCACTCCCTGCAGGCTGTGGCATCATCGAGGCCAGCCGCCTCGTCAACGAATGGCGCGAGCTCCGCCTCAAGCGCGATGCCGTGAAACGTTTCGTGGGTTGAATTGCGGCTTGCGGGGAGATTACCGGCGTGCCTTAGTGACCTTATGAAATTCCTGCTTTTATTGATCTCACTGTGTTCAGCGCTCTGCGCTTGCGGCGAGCCGGCGGGCTTCGAGTCGGTGGACGGCCCGAACGTGCGGGTGATGCGGCATGAGGACGGCTCGCGGACGATTTTCTCCCGCAGCCCTGACGCCCGCACCCTCACCAAAAAAACCTATACAGGGAACGGTGCGTTGTTTCTCGTGACGATCTACCGCATGGACGCGCAGGGAAATCCGATGAACTGCAAGATTTATGACGGACAGAAAAATGAGATGTTCAAATCTCGCTATGGCTACCGGAAATCGGACGGGCAGCTCGTGGAGGAGCAAATGTTCGACTCACGGGTGAAACGTATCGACCCCAGCACCGGAGAGGAGATGCCCGTGCGGCGTTTCATCTACACCTACGATGCGCTCGGAATCCGCAGTGCGCCGATTTCCATCACGCTTACCCCCGGTAAGACCGCCGAGGAAGTTTACGGCAAGCCCACGGCACTGGATGTGGATCCGTTCAACGTTCCACCGGGAAGGTGAGGTTTTTTCCGGGATGATTTCGGGAAAAGTATTGCTGCCGGTTTTGGTGGGTGCCGCCATCGGTGCGGCGGGTTGGATACATGCCTCGCGTGGCGGCGGCGCGGGCGCTGCGGGTATTGCACGGCAGCTTGAGACCGCGGAGGAAAAAATCGCGATATTGGAGCGCGAGAACGCCTCGCTGCGTTCGCTCGCGCAGGGAGGAGGAGAGGTGGCCGTGCCGCCGGAATTGATTGCGAAGATCGAGAAGGATTACGGCCTCACGTTTCTCTCCAGCCCGGTGTTCCATCGCATCGCGGGCGAGGAGTTGGGATACCGGATCGAAGCCGCGATCGAGAGCCGCTTCGGCCCGCAGGGCGTGGACGACAGGCAGGAGGCCTACCGCTGGATCGGCTGGCTGGAGGAGGGCGATGTTTTGCTGGATCAGATGGTCGCGGTGAAATCGGTGGGCGCGCTGGGATGGTTCGATGAGGTGACGGGCGAGGCGTGGGTGACGGATCGCTTTGATCTGAAGAACATCCCCGACCAAGCGGCAATGACACGGCTGCTCGTGAGGATCCTGCTCAACCAGCATTTCCCGCCGCCCTCCGCGTATCCGGGCGATGACGCCGCGCGGACGCGGGAAGCCCTACACGCGGGAGCTGCCTCGGGCGCGGAGGCGAGGTTCTACGCGGCCAGTGCGAGGGGCATCGGTTTCATGCCGATGAATGACAACAGCGCCGCCGCCCGATTGCTGCTCTCGCTACCCGATTTCATGCAGGGCGTGAGCCTCTTTCCGGCGGTGGAGGGGAAGGGTTTGGCAGACACGCTCTTCGTGAAAGGCGCGGAAGAATTCGCCGACGCCCTGCGCGATCCGCCGCAGAATACGCTGGAGATCGTCCTGCCGGGCGAGACCGGACGGGGCGGGGAGGTGGCCTTGCCGGAGGTTTCGGACGAGGTGTATCTGAGGGAAAGCGCGGGGTATCTCGGCCTGCGGCTGTGGCTTTCGCACACTGAAGACCTTGGCATGGCCGAGCAGGTATCCCGCTCCTGGGTGAAGGACGGCTACGCCCTTTTCGCCGACGGTGAGATGTCCAGCGGGGTGGTGTGGGAAGTGACTTTTGAAAACACGGCCGCGGCGGACACTTTCGCGAACGTTGCGAAAGACCTCGCCGAGGCGATGGCGGAGGTAGGCCGGTTCCTAGGTACGGTGAGGGTATCGGAAACCACCGTGAGATTCTTCAACACCGCGACAAAAGAGACCGCCGCGAAACTGGGAGGGAAAGGATGAAGGTTTTCACCGGAGAGATGGCCGTGCGCACGCGCGGGAAGGGGACTTACGAGATCTCCGCCGAGGTGGAGCGTCTTGTCCGCGAATCCGGTGTCACCGATGGGCAGGTTACGGTCTTCCTCCGTCACACCAGCGCCAGCCTCATCCTCATGGAAAACGCCGATCCCTCCGCGCGGCGCGACTTGGAGAGGTGGTTCGACCGCCTTGTCCGCGAGGACGACCCCGACTTCATCCACACCCACGAGGGGCCGGACGACATGCCCAGCCACATCCGCATGGCGCTCACCCGATCCAGCGAGGTGATCCCCGTCCACGGCGGACGCATGACCCTCGGCATCTGGCAGGGAATCTTCGTCTTCGAGCATCGCCGCGATCCGCACTCACGCCACATCGCGGTCACGGTGATGGGGGTGTGAAAAAGAGAACCACGGATGGACACGGATGCACACGGATAAGATCGGATTCGAGTTCTATCTTGGACTATGCGAACGTGCTGAGACCACCTCTCTTCATCCGTGTTTATCCGGTCCATCCGTGGTACGAACTCCAGTTTAAGAATCCTGACAAACCACCCGCGTCCCGCGTGTAGTTATCCCCCGATGAAAAGCATTACGAATAAACTGACACTCCTCGCCGCGCTCGCGCTCTCCACACTCTGCGCCGCAGAGGAGGCTAAAAACATCCTGCTGATCGCGGGCAAACCTTCCCACGGCCCCGGAGCCCACGAGCACAACGCGGGCGCGTTGCTGTTCAAGAAATGCCTCGATGAAAGCGGCCTGCCGGTAAAGAGCACGGTGTTCAACAACGCCGCCTGGCCCAGCCCGGAGCAACTCGCTGCCGCCGACACCGTCCTCATCTACTGCGACGGCGGCCCCAACCACTTACTGCTGCAGGGCGACCGGATGCAACAGATTGCCAAGGAGATGAAGCGCGGTTGCGGCCTGGTCTGCATCCATTACGCGGTGGAAATCCCCAAGGAAAACGGCGGCCCGGAACTGCTCGGCTGGATGGGCGGCTATTTCGAAACCCACTTGAGCGTGAATCCGCACTGGACGGCGGATTTCAAAGAGTTCCCTAAACATCCCGTCAGCAATGGATTGAATCCGTTTGCCATGCTCGACGAATGGTATTTCCACATGCGCTTCACCGAGGAAGGCAAGCTCACACACGTTCTCGCCGCTACCGCGCCGGAGGATACGATGGAGCGCCCGGACGGCCCCCACTCCGGTAATCCACATGTCCGCAAGGCGGTGGCCGAGGGTCTGCCACAAACCGTCGCATGGGCTTTTGACCGTCCGGACGGTGGGCGCGGCTTCGGCTTCACCGGCGGTCATTTCCACAAGAACTGGGGTGATGACAACCAGCGCAAGACCGTCCTCAACGCCATCCTCTGGACGGCCAAGGCCGAGGTTCCCGCCGAGGGCGTGCCGAGTAAAGTGACGCCGAAGGAACTCCTGGAAAATCTCGACCCGAAGGGCGCGCAGTCGAAGCGTGAGGGGAATTCGCCGCTTACCCAAGCCTCGACAGATCCTGCCTATTGCGCGGCGTGCGAGCATTAGTTTTCTTTGCCCCGTTGGGCATACGCGTCAAGTTAAGCCCATAACTCCCATATTTCGTCGAAGTTCCGTCGGCTTTTGCGTTTGTCGTGGCAGCAATATTTCACCAACGCCCGTTCCACGGAGAGTGGAAGAAGGATGTGAAGCTGACGTTTCGATACACTAGATCATGCCGGTCTTGTGGCGATAGATGAAATGCGCGCCCGCGGCGCAGTGTCTTCGCATTTCTCCGGCGGGCAGTTTGATGATCGTGCTGTCCTGCACCAGCACCCTGCGGTATCCACGAAAGTCGCAAGGATCAAGCTTGCGGGGCTTTCGGAGGATGGTTTTCAATTCTTGGGCGAGTTGTTCCAGGCGTTGCCGGGAGAGGAGGATTTCTCTAATCGAAAGGTGAGAGGAATCGGTGGCATCGTGTTGGCGAGAGGGCGTTTCTCGCCGTTGTCCCTGTTGGGGACGGTGCCATCTCACCCTCTCCCACCCCACCCGCAGAGCTTGGCGATATGATCCGCCGAGCCGTCCCGGAACCAGGCGTCGAGTTGGGCGGGGTCTTTGAGCTGCTGGCCGCGGAGGCGATCGACGACCACATACGCGGTTTCGATGTCGGGGAGGAGGGTGAGGTCGCCCCAGAGCTTCTCGAACTGGGTGACGGGGAAGACATCTTCCTGGCCGTTGCCCCAGCGTTTTTTCACGTCCTTGAGCGTAAGGTAGGTGGGGAGGCGGGCGGCTAGGGCGCGGATCGCGGCGGCGATGGCCGGAGTGTTTCCCGAAAGGATGGCGGCGCGGTCGAGCTTCAGGAGAGCGAGGAAGCGGTCGATGTCGATCCATGTGGTCATGGAGTTGTAGAAGGAGAGATGGAACTCGTCCTCCTCGCGGGGCATGGAGAGGCCTTCGAGGAGACGCGGGCGGCCGTTGACGCGGGCGAGACCGCCGCCCCGATCGTCGAGGCGGCGCGGGATGACCTCGAAGGTGAGCGCGGCTCCGCCCGCGAGGTGGTGGCCGAGGAGGGCGGGATCCACATCGGCGCCGAGGGTGTCGATGTTGTGGAGCATGAGGGTTTTCAGGCCGGGGCGCTCGGTGAGGAGACGGGCGAGGGTGCCGTTGAGGAGGAGGTTGGGAAACTCGTAGAAATGCCCGATGGGGTGCAGGCACTGAAGAGGGAGGTTTCCGGTGTAATCGCCCGCCTCCCCCGCCCCGCGCGCCCAGCCGATGAGCGCGGTGCGGAGGGAATCGCGCATTTTCTGCTGTTGCTCGTCGAGCGCCTGCTGCGGCATTTCCTCCCAGGCGAAACGTAGGTCTCGCTCGGTCGGGATCATCCGCAGGCCCACGGCGCGTCCGGGTGAGAGATGCAGCGATCCGGGGTAGCCGTAGTTTTCGTGGCTATCGAGGAACTCACGGGTCGGCCCATCGGTGAGATAGGAGGTGGTGAAAACGTGCGGGATGGTCGCGCCCGCCTCCGCGCCGCGCTGGCGGGATTTCGCGAGGTGGGTTTCGATGAAGGTGCGGTGCTTTCCGCCGAGCTTCGCGTAGGGATTGAGCGCTTTGCAAACGCCCGCACCTTGCGTCCAGCGCGAGCCGGCACCGGCGGCGAGGGTCACCACAGCGACCGAACCCGCCGCGAGCGCGGCTTTCCCGATGGCGACGGTTTCCGCCGAGGGCGGCGTGCGGGTGAGATCCGCGTAGTCCTCGGGCAGCACATCGGTGATTTCCGTGATGGCGGGCAGGCGGTTGCGGGCGAGGCCGATGCGGTCGGCCAGCAGGTCGCGGCGGATCGTCTCGTGCTGATCGTGATCGAAGCCCCACTTCTCCAGCAGCTCCGCGAGCGCACCGGACTGGGGGGAACTGCCGCCTCCTGAGGGGACGAGGGTTTCCAGAAGATCGGAAAGCGAGCCTCGGAAGTCCGGATCGCTGCGGGAAAGCGAGGCGAAGCGGGCGAGCTCGGCGCGTTGGGCGGGCGAGAGATCGCCGGGCTCGGCGCGCAGCAGCGGCGCGAGGTGGAGCAGGTAGTAATCGGCCGGCAGGGCGGAGTCCGCGCCATCGAGAATAGTCGAGAAGGTGCCGTGGGGATTGATCGAGAAATCATAGACCACCGGCTCCATCGCGAAGGGCAGCGCGTTGCGGAGCAGAGCCTTCGTTTCCGCCATGATGGCGAGCATGCGCGCCTGCGCCTCGGCTTTGCGGGTGGGGTCGAAGATGAAACCCATGCCGCCGCCCGACATGCCGCCGAGCATCCAGAAGCCCCAGAAATCCTCGCCGAACGCCGCGCGTGTGCGCGCGATGAGCAGCTCGGTGTAGCGGTTGCTCACCCACGGGATGATCGTCTGGAGCGGGCCGAAGAAATTTTCCGTGAGCGCGCGGCCAAGTCCGCGGATGTCACCGGCGGCGAGTTTCGCGAGGATGTCGTCGAGGGTGGCGACGGCCTGACGGCGCGCGGTCCACTCGGGCTCGCTGCGGAGCAGGTATTTCTCCGTGGCCATTTCCAGAATCGGGCCGACGTTTTGGGCCATGCCGCCGTGGACGAGCACGAGCGAATCCTGAAGTTTTTTCCGCGCTGCGGCCGGGATGCGGTCGACGCCGAGCAGCGTGTGCCGCGGCAGCAGGCGGCCGCGACTCACGCCATGCTCCGGATCGCCTGGCTGCGCTGGTGCGCCCTCGATCAACTTGATGCCGGGCCAGAGGCCGCCCGAGTCCTGCCAGCCGCCGCCCGATCCGCCGATCCATTCGCCGAGGATAGCGCGGGCGGCGACGATGCGGCGTTCGCTTTCCTGCATCGCGCCCGTGAGCGATTGAATCTGGCCGGTCGCGCGCATGCACACGCCGATCAGCGCGCCGAGCAGATTAGTGGAGACGGCGAGACGCGAACCCTTGGGGATGCGGTTGACGTTGCTCACCAGCTCGAACCCACGGCCGGCCCCGAAGATCGTGGCGAGCAGGTCGGCGAGGCTCGCGCCGGAGCGTTCGATGCCCGGCGGCACGAGGCCCGCGGCGATCACGGCGGCCTTGAGCAAACCGAGATAGT
>JAYTOE010000050.1:0-19656 GCA_043747935.1 Akkermansiaceae bacterium | reverse complement strand
CCTCGAGGAAGCCGCCGCCCACGAAGATGAGCTGCTCGGTTCCTCCAATCGTTTCCTGGATTCTCAGCGGCCCGGGCTTGAGGATCGTCATCAGCGGCGCGTGCCTGGCGAGGACTCCAAGCTCTCCGTCCACGCCGTTGGCGATGATGAACTCGACGTCGCCCTCGAAGAGGCTTCGCTCGACGCTCACCACGCGCAGCGGGTACTTCATTTCAGTTCGCCTACGAAGCCTGACGCTTTTTCATCTCTTCGCCTTGCGCACGGGCCTCATCGATGGTGCCGACCATGTAGAACGCCTGCTCCGGCAGGTCGTCGTGTTTCCCATCGAGGATCTCCTTGAATCCGCGCACCGTCTCGGCGATGGGCACCGACTTGCCCTCACGCCCCGTGAAGCGCTGGGCGACGTTGAAAGGCTGGGAGAGGAAGCGCTGGATCTTGCGCGCGCGGGACACGGCCTGCTTGTCATCTTCCGACAGCTCCTCCATGCCGAGGATGGCGATGATGTCCTGAAGATCCTTGTAGCGTTGGAGCACGAGCTGGACGCCACGGGCAACACGGTAGTGCTCTTCGCCGACGACTTCCGGGGCGAGTGCCTTGGAGGTGGATGCGAGTGGATCGACCGCCGGGAAAAGCGCCTGCTCGGCGAGCGAGCGCTCGAGAACCACGGTGGCATCAAGGTGAGCGAAGGTGTTCGCGGGAGCCGGGTCGGTAAGGTCGTCCGCAGGAACATAAACGGCCTGGATCGAGGTGATGGAGCCCTTGTTTGTGGAGGTGATGCGCTCCTGGAGGGAGGCCATTTCCTCGGAAAGCGTGGGCTGGTAACCCACGGCGGAAGGCGTCCGGCCAAGCAGCGCGGAAACCTCGGAACCCGCTTGGGAGAAACGGAAGATGTTATCGACGAAGAGGAGAACGTCCTGGCCTTCTTCATCGCGGAAGTATTCCGCCATGGTGAGCGCGGAAAGGGCGACGCGGAGACGCGCGCCCGGAGGCTCGTTCATCTGGCCGTAGCAAAGAGCGACTTTCGAGCCTTCGGCGGAGAGGACAGGGTTGCCGTTGCTGTCGAGCTTCGGATGTCCCTTGTCGTCCTTTTCGGTGGCAATAACGCCGGACTCGATCATTTCCCAGTAGAGGTCGTTTCCTTCACGGGTCCGCTCACCCACACCGGCGAAGACGGAGAAACCGCCGTGCGCAAGGGCGATGTTGTTGATGAGCTCCATGATCACCACGGTCTTGCCGACACCGGCGCCACCGAAGAGACCGCCCTTGCCGCCTTTGACGAGAGGGCAGATCAGGTCGATGACCTTGATGCCTGTCGGGAGAATTTCCTCACTAGCCGATTGGTCGGTAAGCAATGGAGCCGGGCGGTGGATCGGCGAGCGGTGGTTGGGATCGGCGAGGGGCACGTTCTCATCCACGAGGTCGCCGGTGACGTTGAAGATGCGTCCGAGAACCTGTTTGCCGACGGGAACGGCGATGGCCTTGCCGGTATCGATGAGGGTCATTCCGCGCTTGAGGCCGTCCGTGGTGGACATGGCAACCGCACGCACCCAGCCGTCGCCGAGATGCTGCTGAACCTCCAGCACGAGCTTGGTCTGCACGTCGTTGAGCACGTAGTGGATCTCAAGGGCGTTGAAGATTTCCGGCAGTTTGCTGGCTTTCGAGAAATCGGCGTCGATGACGGCGCCGATGATTTGGACGATGGTTCCTTGGTTGCTCATGAGGAGGTTGCTAGTTTGAAGTTTTCAGTGTTCAGGGAAGAGGTTTGTGAGGTGCCGTTTTCAGGTGGCAGTCTTCTTTCTGAAAACTGAAACCTGAAAACTGACATCTTTGAGTTACTCCATCGCCTTCATGGCGGTGGTGATTTCGAGGAGCTCGGCGGTGATCGCACCTTGGCGGACCTTGTTGTATTCGAGGGTGAGTTCCTTGATGAATTTCTTGGCGTTGTCGGTCGCGGCTTTCATGGCGACCATGCGCGCGGAGTGCTCGGTGGCGCGGGCTTCGAGGAGCGCCTGATAGACTTGGAAATTGATGTAAAGCGGCAGGATGGAGGCCAGCACCTCGGCGGCGGAGGGCTCGAAGAGGTGATCCGTGCTGCTGCCCGGGATCGCACCGGCATCATCCGAGGCGGCGGGAGGCTGCACGGGAAGGAGGGTGATCACTTCAGGCACTTGCGTGAGCGTGTTCACGAAGCGCATGTGGAGGATGGAAACCTTGTCGTAATTTCCTTCCGTGAACTGCTTGGTGAGGAAGGAGGCGATGGCGCGCGCCTCGGCGAAGGGCACCGGGTCTTTCACGGTGAAATCCGCGAGGATGTTTTTCTGAAGCCTCTCGAGCATGATGCGGAGCTTGCGGCCCACGGTCACGTAATCCGCCTGAGCGGAGGTGGCGGCGCGCAGTTTCTTGGCAAGGTTCGTGTTGAGCGGGCCGCAGAGGCCTTTGTCGGTGGAGATGACCAGGACAAGCTCGCGGTTGCCTTCGCGGACTTCGAGCAGCGGATGGGAGGCATCCTCGGATTCGCCCGCGCTGATATCGCTGAGGACGGCGTTGAGCTGGGAGGAATAATCCCGTCCCGCCATCGCCTGATCCTGCGCTTTCTTCATTTTCGCGGCCGCGACAAGCTGCATCGCCCGGGTGATCTGGGCGGTGTTCTTCACCGACTTAATGCGGCGGCGGATGTCTCGGAGGTTGGCCATTTTTTACTTTGTAAAAAGGTTATACGTTATTGGTTAATGGTTATTTGGGAAGAGCCTGAATCGGAGCCTAATAACTTCTAACTAATAACTTATTTCCATGATTTCTTGAAATCATCCAGACCCTGCTTCACGGCGTCCACCATGGCGGCGTCCTTCTTGAGGTCGGGTTTCTCGTTGCGGATGCGGTCGAGGAGCTCGCCCTTGCGGGTGTTGAAGAACTCGCCCATCGCGGCCTGGCAGCGGCGGACATCTTTCACGGCGACGTCGTCGAAGAAGCCGTTCTGCATCGCGAAGAGGTAGATCGACTCCATCTCCATCGCGAGCGGGGAGTATTGGTTCTGCTTGAAGAGCTCAACGATGCGGGCGCCGCGGTCGAGTTTCTTCTTGGTTTGCGCGTCGAGGTCGGAACCGAACTGCGCGAAGGCCTGCAGCTCGCGGTATTGGGCGAGGTCGAGCTTGGTGGTTCCGGCGACGGATTTGATCGTCTTCGTCTGGGCGGCGGAGCCGACGCGGGAGACGGAGAGGCCGACCGAGATCGCGGGGCGGATGCCTTGGTAGAAAAGGTCGGTTTCCAGGTAGATCTGGCCGTCGGTGATGGAGATCACGTTGGTCGGGATGTAGGCGGAAACGTCGCCGGCCTGCGTTTCGATGATCGGAAGCGCGGTGAGCGAACCGCCGCCGGCCGCTTCCGTGAGGCGTGCGGAACGCTCGAGGAGACGGGAGTGGAGGTAGAAAACGTCGCCGGGATATGCTTCGCGGCCGGAGGGGCGGCGGAGGATCAGGGACACCTGGCGGTAGGCGACGGCGTGCTTGGAAAGGTCGTCGAACACGATCAGGCAGTCCTGACCCTTGTCCATGAGGTACTCGGCGATGGAGCAACCTGCGTATGGAGCGAGGTATTGCATCGCGGCGGCGTCCGAAGCGGAGGCGGAGACGATGGTGGTGTATTCCATCGCGCCGGCGTCCTCGAGGGTCTTCTGGATCCGGGCGACGTTGGAGAGCTTCTGGCCGATGGCGACGTAGATGCAATACATCGGCTTGTGGTTCTGCAGCTTGCCCTGTTCAGCGGCCTTGTTCTGCTGCGCTTGGGAAATGATGGTGTCCACGGCGATGGTGGATTTGCCGGTGGCGCGGTCGCCGATGATCAGCTCGCGCTGGCCGCGGCCGATCGGCACCATCGCATCGATGGCCATGATCCCGGTCTGCACGGGGACGGAAACGGATTTCCGCTTGATGATGCCGGGGGCGATTTTCTCCATCGGGTAGCGGGCGGCGGCGGCGATTTCGCCTTTGCCGTCGATGGGGGTGCCGAGGGCGTTGACGACGCGGCCGAGGAGGGCTTCGCCGACGGGGACGGAGAGGAGTTTGCCGGAGGTGCGGCAGGATGCGCCCTGGGTCACCGCTGCGTAATTGCCGAGAAGGACGACGCCGACTTCGCTTTCCTCAAGGTTGAGCGCCATGCCGGTTACGCCGCCGTCGAACTCGATCATCTCATTGAGCATGACGTCGGAAAGGCCTTCGACGATGGCGACGCCGTCACCGACCTTGCGGACCGTGCCGGTGTTGGTTTTCTCAACGCCCGAGCTGATGCCGGCGATTTGTGCTTCGATGTCCTGGAGGATGCTGCTCATTTTAAGTTTGCTGGTTGGAAGGGTTCAGTTTTCAGGCTGAGAAAATTCAGAAGGTGGGTGGCGGGCGGGTCAGAAAGCTTTGGAAAGGCGGTCGAGGCGGCCTTGGACGGATCCGTCGAAGACATCGTCGCCGACCTTGATGCGGAGGCCGCCGAGGAGGGCGGGATTGGTGATGAAACGGATGGTGAGTTTGTCGCCGTAATCCTTGACGAGGCCTGCGGAGACGCGCTGACCCTCTGAGGCGGAGAGCACCGTGGCGCTCTCGACAAGCACCTCGCGGCGGGCGGTTTCCAGGCGGGTCAGGCGCTGGATCGCGGCGAGGATGGCGCGGTAATCGCGCGGCTGGGCGGCGATGAGTTTCGAGACGAGGTCGCGCAGCTTGTCGTCATCAAGCTGTCCGTTCACTTGGCACAGGCCGTAGAGACGGCGGGCGGTGGCGGCGGCGACTTTGGAAATTTTCATCGGGGTGAAACGTTAGTGAAATCAGTTGCCGACCTTGGAAAGCGCCTCTTCGTTGATGCGGTGCTGGTCGTCTGCGGTGAGCACTTTGCCGGTGACCTGCGAGGTGGTGGCGGCGACGAGGCGTCCGAACTCGCGCTTGAGCTCGGTGGAGATGCGCTCGCGGTCGGCGTTGCCGGCGGCCTCGGCCTTGGCCAAGATATTCTGTGCTTGGGCGATGGCCTCCTGCGATTTCTGTTCGGCGAAAGCGGCGGCGCCTTCCTTGGCCTCGGCGATGAGGCGGAGCGCCTCTTCGTTCGCCTTGGCGATCGCGGCGGCGGTGGTAGCCTCGGAATCGGCGAGCTGTTTCTCGATGCGCTTGAGTTTCTCCTCACCCTCAACAATGCGGGTGCGGCGCTGGCCGAGGATTTCCTGGATGGGGCCGAAGGCGAATTTCTTGAGAACGAACGCCACTAAGAAGAAGTTGACCACCTGCGCGGCGAAGAAAGCACCATGGAGACCGAAGGTGTCTTTAATTTTTTCAAATGCGCCCGTTTCGGCTGCTACTGCGAGGAAGGTCATCATGGCAAGTGAATGAGGTTGGGAAAAATGGGGTTGCCGTGCGCACCCGGAAGGTGCGCACGGCGGGGAATCAAAGTACGAAGACCGAGATAATGAAGAGACCCTCGATGAGAGCCGCAAGGATGATAGAGATCACGAGGATCGGGGTAGCTGCACCGGGGTTACGACCGGTGGCTTCTGCTGCCTTCGAACCAAGGATTCCGATGCCGAGTCCACCGCCGAGGGCGGCCATTGCTACTGCGAATGTTTTTGTGAACATAATTGGTTGGTTTCTTTGTTTGTTTGTTGTTGTGGTTTTCTACAACCCCCACGGTCATGCCATGGTCAGGCTGCGGAAATGTTTCAATGGTGCTCGTCGCCGTGGTCGCAGATGAGCTTGAGGAAAATCGCGCAAAGGAGGGTGAAGACGAGCGCCTGGACGAAACCGACGAGCAGCTCCATGAAGTAGAAGGGAAGCGCGGGCAGGAAGGCGAGCATCGGGGGAGCGAGAGCCATCAGCTTCTCTAGTGTCTGCTCGCCGCCGTAGATGTTTCCAAATAGACGGAATGTGAGAGCTACCGGACGTACTGCTATGGAGACAATCTCGAGAAGCCCGACAAAAAGAAAGATCGGAACCATCATCGCGAGCATAATCCCGTTGAAACTGCCTTTCGGAGCGAAGATGTGCTTAACCAATCCACCGAATCCGTTTTCGGTGACCGCCCAGTAGATCCAGAGGAGGGCGAACGTGAAACCCATCGCGGCGGTCATGTTGATGTCGGCGTTGCCGCCGCGCAGGATGGGGACAAAGTGAGGGTGTTGCGCATCGCCCGTGTTAAAGGTTATAGTGCCCACACCGGGGATCAGTCCGAGATAGTTGGTGACAAGGATGAAGAAGAAGATCGTTCCGAAGAACCAGAAGGTGCGCTTGGTGAGATGCGGCCCCATCAGATTCTCAAGGAAGTTATAGAGCGATTCCACCGCCCACTCGGCGAAGTTCTGGAAACCGACCGGAATGAGGGTCATTTTTCCCGTCGCGGCGCGGCAGAAGAGGACGATCAGGCCGACGGCGATCCAAACCATCACCATGGAGTTTGTCACGGGCAGCCAATCGTGCAGCGGCTGCGCGTCGAGCGGCAGGACGTGATTACCTCCCCCGGCGCCAAGCGCGGAGGCAAGACACAGGGACCAGACGGACAGGGTTGTAGCGAGAAATCGCATGATAGGATGACCTTTGAAAGAGCCTTTGGAGGACAGGGCACCGCGTGATATCGACAGCCCCAACACGCCGCAAGAGATTTTTGTGAAAAAATTCACAAGCCCCTCTTCCGTGGTTCCGGCAGCGTGACCCAAACATTGGCACGCAGGGAAGAAGCGCGCGGCGCAAGCGGGAAACGCGCGGGAAGTCAAGCGACCTCCCCGAAAAAAAGCGTTGAGCGCATAAACCTTTTATCTTGCAAAGCGTTCCGGTGATTCGCACAAACGCTCTCGCCATGAACAAAGCAGAACTCATTGAATCCATCCAGAAAGCCCTCGGAGCCGACGCCACCAAGCGTTCCTCCGAAGAAGCTCTCGACGCCGTCCTTTCCTCCATCGCCACCGGTGTGAAGAAAGATAAGAAAGTCCAAATCATCGGATTCGGAACCTTCGAAGTGAAGAAGCGCGCAGCACGTATGGGTCGCAACCCTAAGACAGGCGCAGCGCTCAAGATCGCCGCTTCGAAATCGGTCGGCTTCAAGGCCTCCGCCGCACTCAAAGCAAGTCTCTGATCGCTCGGCGGGAAACCGCCCTGCAACAGAACTTCGAACCTTAAAAAAACCCCGACCGTCCAACGGTCGGGGTTTTCCATTTCTAAATATGCGAGGATAGCTGTCAGAACCACGGCTTGCGGCCGACGACGTAGGTCTTCACGAATTCTTCGTCGGTCTTGGTCAGATAGAGAATGCCCTCGATCAGGCCAATCACACTCACCGCAAAAGCCGCGAACGGAATGCCGCTGAGGGCGACGGTTCCGCCGATGCTGACCGCCAGCATGATGATCCCTTCCTTGGTATAGCCGAGGTAGAACTTGTGGATACCGAGGGCACCGAGAAGTATCCCGAGGATGCCGGAAATGAGTTTCTTGTCGGTCTGCTCCTTGGAGTAGGCCGTAGGCTGTATGCTCGGCGGCTCAGGGGGCGGGGTTGCTTCGGGCGCGGGGCTTTGGTTTGATTCTTCTGACATGGTGGTTGTGGATTAGCAGGATTACCTCTACCTAGCAAGCTTCAAGCCAACATGAAACCTCGAATCACACTAGCCGCCGCCGACATGAATGACGGCACGCCCCTCGAACTCCAGGAGCACGACGGGCGGCGCTACCTCCTCGTCCAGGGCCAGCAGATCTGCGGCCCGGCCACGCGGGCGACGGAGGAGGAGCTCGCGAAACTTGCCGCCGCGCCCTTCCGCCCCGCGCGCCAGCCGAACATCTGGCTGGTCGGCCTCGGGCTCGGGCACATGCTTTCCTCCATCATCCGCGAGCTGCCCCAGAAACGCGCCAGCTACCACGTCGCGGAAAGCCGCGCCGACCTCGTGGATTGGAACCGCGAGTTTTTCCCCGATAGTCCCCTCTCCGATCCCCGGGTGGTCATCGAAAAGGACTCCGGCCCGGACGCACTCAACAAGCAATCCGGCTGCCTGCATGCGATCATGATCCACCTCGATTCCGCACCGCTCGCCGCGAAGCAACGGCTTTGGGTCAATGACAAGCGCTGGCTTTCCGCCACCTACGAGGCGCTCCAGCCCGGCGGCCTGCTCGCCATCGCCTCCACGCGAAACATCCCCAACCTCACCCGCAACTTGGAGCGTGAGGGCTACGAAGTCGTCGAGCACCAGGTGCCCGCCGTGCCGATGGCGAAGAAAACGCGCCTCGTGCCGATCTGGCTCGCGCGGAAATCCCGAGGTGTCGCTTGAGCCGCTGAGCCATCTATGCTTTCCTAACACACGTTCGTCATGCCCCGCATCCACCACCTCATCCCTGCGCTCCTCGCAGCCACCGCCCACGCCGGCGAACTCACCCTGGAAATGAAACCGTTCTTCATCGCCCACAGCCTCGACGCCACGGCTCTGCCCGACGCCACCTCCCCCATCCGCCTCGACGCGGAGGCTTGGACTGCGTTTGAGATCGTCTCCATCGCCGATCACGGCAGCGTGGTGAAAAAGGGCGACGCTCTGATTGTTTTCGAAACGGATCAGATCGACAGGAAACTCGCCGATACCAAGCAGGCCATCGCGACCGCCACCCTGAACCTCGCGCAGGCGGAGCTCGATCTCGCGACCTTGGAAAAATCCGTCCCCGAGCAACTGGCACGACTCACGCGCGCCGCCGCCGAGGCCGCGGAGGAGCTCGAGCATTTCACCAAGACCTCCCGCAAGAGCGCCGAGGAAACCGCGGGCTTCGAGCTGAAGCGCAGCGAGCAGATCCTCGCTTCCTACAAGGAGGAGCTCAAACAGCTCACCAAAATGTATGAAGCGGATGATGCCACCGAAGAGACGGAGGAAATCATTCTCCAGAACCAGCTCGACTCGGTGGAGGCGGCGGAATTCGCACTGCGCATGGAGATTCTCAACCACAAGCGCACCGTCGAGGTCAACCTGCCCCGCCAACTCACCGCGCTCACCCAAAACCGCGATGACACTGCGCTTTCCCTCGATAAAGGCACGAAGGATCTCCCCCGCTCCGTGGAGCTGAAAAAACTGGAGATCGCCGCGCTGAAAACCGGGCTGGAGCGCGATGGGAAAACCCTCGCCGACCTGGAGAAAGACCGCGCCCTCTTCGAGATCAAAGCGCCCGCCGACGGCCTCTTTTACCACGGAGCCATCGAGGACGGGAAATGGACGACCGGCGATCTCATCAAAACCCTCATGCCCGGCGGTGCCGCTCCGGTGGGGGTGACTTTCGCCACCTTCATCCCCTCCGCCGCCAAACCGATCATCCAGGCCTTCCCCGACCAAGCCACCGCACAGGTGCTCGCCGTCGGCGCGGAGGGCGTCGCCATCGTTCCCGGCCGCGAGGACATCGCGATTCCGGTCTCCCTGAAATCCATCGCCGCCGCCCCAGCTCCCGATCTCACGCATCCCGCGACCTTCACCGCCGAATGGCCGGAAAAACTCAACGCCCTGCCCGGCCAATCGCTGCAGATCCGCGTCGTTTCCCACAACAACGACAAGGCGATCACGGTGCCCACCAAAGCCCTCGCTTACGGCCCGAAAGGCTGGACGGTCGAGGTGAAGCTAGCCGACGGGAAAACCGAGAACCGCCCGGTCACCCGCGGCCTCAGCGATGCCGAGAATACCGAGATCACAGCAGGTCTGGAAGCCGGGCAGGTGATCATCGTGCCCTGAGCAGATTCCACCCCGTCACCAGCGCCTTCAGACCCGCCATCTCGATGGACGGATCGACGCCGGTGCCCCAGAGCAGGCATCCGTCGTCGTGCTGGAGCTGCACGTAGGCCGCCGCGCTGGCGTCCGATCCACCGCGAACGGCGTGGGAGCGGTAGTCGGTCACCTTGAAATCCTTGAAGCCCGCCTTTTCCAGGGCATGCACGAACGCATTGATCGGGCCGTTGCCGTCGCCTTCGATTTCGAGCGCTTTCCCGTCCACCGAGACCGTGGCCTTGCAGTGCACCTGGCCGCCGCCGGGCTGGTGGAAAAGCTCGTATTGCGTGAGGCCGAGGGGCGATTCCACGTTCACGAAGTGCCCGAAGAATGCCTCGCGTATCTCGTCCGGCGTAAGCTCGCGGCCGAGGCTGTCGGCGAGGTCATACACGTATTTCCCGACAATAGGATGCATCGACTTCGGCAGGTCGAAGCCGTGCTCGCGGTCCAGCACGTAGGCCACGCCGCCCTTCCCGGACTGCGAGTTGATGCGGATGATCGCCTCGTAGGAGCGCCCGATGTCCTGCGGATCGATGGTCAGGTAAGGCACGCCCCACAGCAGATCCGGGTTCGCGGCGGCTTCCTTTTCACGGCGGTCGAGGCCTTTCTTGATCGCGTCCTGGTGGGAGCCGGAAAAGGCCGTGAAGACCAGCTCGCCGGCGTAGGGCTGGCGCTCCGGCACGATCAGGCGCGTGAATTTCTCATACTTCAGCCGGATGTCGGTGAGACCGGAGAAATCGAGACCGGTGGCGATGCCGTGGCTGTTCATGTTCAGCGCGACGGTGACGATGTCGAGGTTCCCCGTGCGCTCGCCGTTTCCGAAAAGAGTGCCTTCCACCCGATCCGCGCCCGCCATCAGACCCAGCTCCGTGGCCGCCACACCGGTGCCGCGGTCGTTGTGCGTGTGCAGGGAAACGATCACCGAATCGCGCTTCGGCAGATGGCGGCACATCCATTCGATCATGTCCGCATGGACGTTCGGACTCGCCCACTGGACGGTGTCCGGCAGGTTCAGGATCATCTTTTTCTGCGGAGTCGGCTGCCACACATCGATCACCGCCGAGCAAATCTCCAACGCGTAATCCAGCTCCGTGTCCGAGAAGGACTCGGGCGAGTATTGCAGCACCACCTCCGTCTCGGGAATGGTCGGGACAAGCTCCTTTACCAACTTCGTGCCGTCGATCGCGATCTGCTTGATCGTTTCCCGTGTGGCGTCGCTGAAAGTCACGCGGCGCTGCAGCGGCGAGGTGGAGTTGTAGATGTGGACGATGGCACGCCGCGCCCCGGCGATGGCCTCGAAGCTGCGGCGGATGAGCTGCTCGCGCGTCTGCACCAGGATCTGGATCGTCACATCCTCCGGGATGCGGTTCTCCTCGATCAGCCTGCGGCAGAAATGGAACTCGGTGTCGGCGGCGGAGGGGAAACCGATCTCGATCTCCTTGAACCCGATCGCCACCAGCAGGTCGAAGAACTCCAGCTTCTCCTCCACCGACATCGGCTGCGGCAGCGCCTGGTTGCCGTCGCGGAGATCCACCGAGCACCAGATCGGCGCGTGGGTGATCGTCTGGTCCGGCCAGGTGCGGTCGGGCAGGGCAACGGCCGGGAACGGCCGGTATTTCGTGAGGGACTTCGGATTCATGTCGGTGAAGCGGGGGAAACCGCGGGGCGGAAAGCTAACCCAGCCCCGGGCGGTCGCGCAAGGGTTGTGAGGAGGGAGTGCGATGGAAGCATATAGGGGCGGATCAGAATCCCCCCTCGCCCATGAGTGACGATGGATGGGCGGACGCACGGATCATCGGCTTCCCATGGGCATCGACGGATTCTGATCCGCCGCTCCATGCTTCCCTATTTCCCGAGGTCGGGGTGAGCGGCGGCGGGGTTTTTCGTCTCCTTTTCCGGAGTGCCTTCGCCGTAGAGCTCGAAGGCGGGTTCCTTGCCTTTGGCGTTGGTGGCAGATGAGGTTTCAATCCGCGCCCCCCCGCGTGGGGGGGCGATCGCGGGGGATTCTACGCAAGATTCCACAAGGGTTTCCAGCCTTGTTTCCGCGAACCTTGTTTTCGGTCGTTTCTGGTGATGTCAAAGAGCTGATGGTTGCGTTGGAAAAGGGCGTGACCGCTTGGGGTTCGCGGGGTAACTCAGAGGATGAGCGGACCTTCGATGTTGTAGTCATCGTTCTTGCCGTGGTGCTCAACCTTTTGCTCCCAGTTTTTCCCAAGGTGATAGATGCGAATACTGTCGGTTTTAGGATCGATAATGGAAAGCAGTTTTCCCCGGAATTGCACGAACTGCGCGAGAGCCATCTTGCACTCGAAGACGGAGTTCTGGACGCGTTGGCCGTAGTCGAGGCAGGTTTTGGCGACCTGGCGCAGGCGCTTTTGGCCGGCTTTGGTTACGGTGGAGACGTCGTAGGTGAGGAGAATGTACATCTGAAATCTGAGATCATTTCGTAAGAAATGCCGGGTAGGCATCGTGGTCGCCTCGGAGGTGGCGGGCTAGGAGGCGGACCTGGATCTGGGGGAGGAGGCCGAAGGTGATTTTCTCGTCGATGAAGGGATGGACGAAGGTGTCCTGCTTGCGCTCCTGCCAGGCGGTGAGGATTTTTTTGCGGCTATCGGGTTTCAGAAAAACCGCGCCGCTTTCTTGGACATCGAAGTCATCCGCACGGATCTGCTGGCGGTTGATGAGGGAGAGGGCGAGGCGGTCGGCGAAAAGGGGGCGGAACTCTTCCATGAGATCGAGTGCGAGGGAATGGCGGCCGGGGCGGGGTTGGTGGAGGAAGCCGGACTGGGGATCGAGGCCGACGGTTTCGCAGGCGGAGCGGCAATCGTGCGCGAGGAGGACGTAGAGAAAGGAGAGGAGCGCGTTGGTGCGATCGAGCGGCGGGCGCTTGGTGCGGCCGTTGAGTTGGAAGGCCGGGTCATCGCAGGTGATGAGGTGGTTGAAGACGGCAAAGTAAGCGGCGGCGGCCTCGCCCTCGACTCCGCGCAGGGAGTCGAGGTTTGTGGTGCGCATGGCGGCGGAGATGCGGGTGGCGAGAAAATCGGCGGTGCGGGTGAGGGCGTGGGCGCGTTCGGGGGATTTCTCGCCGTGATCGCGAGCCGCGCGCTGGAGGATGGTGCGGGTGTTGTGGAGCTTGGCGGCGATCATGTTCTGCGCGATAGGCAAGGCGGCGGCTTCGTTGTCGCAGCGGCGGTATTGCTCGCGGCGCAGCAGGATGTTTCCCGAAACGCCGCCGTAGGAGCTGGAGATGAATTTCCCGTGCGGGGTGAGGAAAGTGACGGAAACGCCATGCTCGTGGCAGCCCGCCATCAGGCTTGCGGAAACGGTGGTGTCCCAGCCGAAGGTGACGATGCCTTCCAGATTGTGCAGCGGGACGCGGAGTTTGGTTTCGCCTTCGTGGCGGATCTCGACGGCGGCTCCGTCCTTGCGGAGGTAAGGCCTTCGAGGGTGATGTAGAGGGTGTTTAGGTGCTGCTTCATCGAAATTTCAAATTTGAGATCTGAGATTTGAGATTTGAGATTTGAGATTTGAGATTTGAGATCTGAGATTTGAGATTTGAGATCTGAGATCTGAGATCTGAGATCTGAGATTTGAGATTTGAGATTTGAGATTTGAGATTTGAGATTTGAGATTTGAGATTTGAGATTTGAGATTTGAGATTTGAGATTTGAGATCTGAGATCTGAGATCTGAGATCTGAGATTTGAGATCAATCCAGCGGGCCGTGCTTGCGCTCGTATTCGATCCGCGCCGGATGGTCGGGTGGGAAATTTCTCATTCCCTCGCGCATCTTGTTGTCGAAAGATTGGCGGGATTTTTCAGTCTCCTGCTTTTTATCCCAGTCGGCGCGGGATTTTTCGTTCAGGTGGCGTTGGCCTTTTATGTCGGAGTTCTGCAAGGAATCCGCCCAGCCACGGATCTGGCGGGAGCAGGATTCGGCGAGGGATTTCAAATTTGAGATCTGAGATTTGAAATCGCGCAGTGCCGGGCGGCGCTCGAAGTAGCAGAGCATGGAGCGGACTTCTCCGGCGGAGCCTCTGGCGATGTAGAGGTATGCGAGGAGTTCGTTGGTGGAGCCGCGCTCGAAACCCTCCGCGATATTGTTGGAAACCGAAAGGGAGCAGCGGTCGAGCTGGTCGCGCTTCGAGTAGGTGATGTGTTTCTTGGCCGCAATGAGGAAATCCTCGCAGCCCTCCGCGAGAAGGATCGCATCCTGCCAGACAGGGAGGTCTTCGAATCGTTCGTATTTCATATGGTTTCTGATTTGGAATTTTGAATCTCCACGATGTCGCAGATGCCGGTGATCCCGAGTTTTTCCGAGGAAACATGGAGATGGCGGAGGATGGAGCCGGCGGCGCGGTGCTCGTCGGGGCCCTCGTTGGCTTTCTTGTGGAGGAGCTGTCCCTCTGCGGTGAAGCGGTTTTCCGCCCACACCTGCTCGTTGTGGATGAGGGCGCACTGTCGCGGGCAGTAGAGCCAGTGCTGGAGCGCGGAGAGGGGGATGGTGTCCATGGGGGGATGCTGCATGGGGCGTTTTATCCCTCACGGAATGGATTGATGATTTCCAGTCCCTCGATGATCTGGCCGTGTTGCATGTCCTCCGTGTAGAGGACGGGAGAGTTCAGAAAGAGTGCCGTTGCCACGATCAAGCTATCCCAGTGTGAAAGCTGAAATTTACGATGGATTCTCACCGCCTCCATGAAAAGTCCCGGGGTGAGCGCCGCCACCGACATCGCGAGCCACCCTTGCAACCAATCGCTCTCCGCCTCGCATGTGAGGCCGAGCTTCTTCGGGTTTCGTGCCGAGGAGATAAATTCGTTCAGAACCTGGACGGAAATCTGAAGAGCCGGCGTGCGTAAAAGTTCGCGGGCGATCATGCGCTTACGGCTCGCGCCCAAGGATTCATCCGCCGCGTAAACGAGAACGTTGGTGTCAATGAAGGCGTTCTGCATAAATCTCCTCGCGTGTCATGGGGATTAGAGGAGTGGAACGCTTTTTGCCGCTGGCTTTCGCCCGCGCATCGGAGCGCGCAAACAGGGCTTCGAGTGCCGCGATCCGATCCTCCTCGGATTGTGCCCGGGAGGACTCTTTTTTCAGGAAATCGCGCACCATCGCGCTGATGGATGTGCCGCGCTTGGCGGCGAGCACACGCGCTTTCGAATACGTTTCATCGTCGATCTTCAAAGTGATGTTTTTCATTTTTTTCTTTTCTGTGCTGCACAGTAACTGTGCGGACGCGGGGAGTCAAGGTGGCGGGATTTCAGAATGATTTTGACATGCATGCACTGAGATATGAAAGTGCATACATGACTCAGGTGACGATTAGGCAAATCGAAGATGAGTGGGTTTCCGCCGCGAAGGCGAAAGCGGCGGAACGCGGGGTGTCGATGAACACGGTGCTCAAAGAGGCGGTGAAGAAGGGGCTGGGTATCGTGGAGAAGAAAAAAACCAACGGATTGGAGCGTTTTGCTGGTTCCTGCCCGGATGAGTTATCTCCAGCGGAAAGGAACCAAGATGCCTACGAATGACGTTTGGATCGCCGCCACCGTGCACATTTGCGGCGCTACGCTCCTCAGTGACGACGTTCATTTCGATTTCCTGCCGCAACTTAATCGGGTGCGCAGTGGTGGTTAGCGGATGCAAGAATCTTGGGGAGCACACGCGCCCTCGCGTGTTGTTTCCGACGCCCCCGTCGGAAACCGCGTGGAAAGGCGGGGACGGCCGGTCTTCGGCGAGGGAGCCAAAGACAACACGCGGGGGCGCGTGTGCTCCCCGTTGCCAAAAGACGGCACTCGCGGCTGGTGTTGACCGTGAACATGTCGCGCCCGGACGGGGAATCCCGATCCGCCGCTTCCCATAGTTCGAACTCCAGGTTCACCTGCCAACTCGCGCAAAAGCCGTTCTCGGAGTAGTCTTCCATCTTGTAACGGAGCAACTCGCGAGCCAGCGCGGCGCGGGTCGGCAGGCCGTCGGCGGGATCGGGGACGGGGTTCATGGTTAGATGCGGCGGATGATTGTGATGCCGTTGCCGAGGTCTTTTGTTTCGCCGGACTTCACGACCTCATCGAGAGGCTTGTCGTCGAAGGTGATGCGGCTGGCGTAGTCGGTGAATTTGCGGGGTGGCTTGCCGTCTGCGGAGGGTCGTTCCTCGAAGGATTCGATCTTGAGGCGGTCGAACAGGGAGTGGCTGGGGGCGCAGCCGAGCTTGGCCTGTTTGGCGCGCTGGTCTTCATCCGTGTCGGTGCCGTCGTGGCGGAAAATCAGCAGGGCGCGGGGTGCCATGCTGCCTGCGGGGCGGGCGGCGGATTGGTCGAACTGGAAGGCGTTTTCGAGCGCTTGGAAGAAAAGTTCAAGGTCTTCTTCTTCGCTGAATCCGGTCTGGTCGGCGAGGAAGGGGTTGATGAAGCCGTGGCAGCGGTAGAGAACGTAGGGGACGGTGAATTTGCGACCCATGGTGCGGTTGTCGCCCTGTTGGGCTTCGGCTTCTTTTTCGGTGGCAACAGCCATGCGGGTGATGGCGTGTTCACTGATGACAATGGGATCGATGGAACGCGAGAAGCTGATCTGGATGGGGCCGCGCACCTGGCCGCAATTGACGGCGAGGCTCATGACAGCACCGAAGCCACGGATGTCGTAGAAGTTCTGGCACATCCATTTACGCGCTTCCTCGACTTCCTCACCGCTGCCTTTGCGCTTTCCAGCTTTGGTTTCGCTTTGTTCTTTGCCTTCTTTCTTGATGGCCTCGTAAGCCTTTTCATGGGCGCGCATGAGCACTGCCTTTTACTTGATGTAAATGTCGTAGTTCGGGACTCCTTGCCGGGTGAGTTCCACGAAATTTCGGACTTTGCGTTTGATGCAGACGTCGGTGATAAGTCCCTGGCCGGATTCGGAATCGACGCGGGGAAGATTGCCGGCATCGGGATCGCCGTTGGGGTTGGCATCGGTTGTGTCGAAGAGATAGATGAAGTCGTAGCGGTGGTTCATGGTGTTGGTTGGTTTAAGTTGCTGGTTTGATCAGAGATTGGGTTCGTCGGTTGGTTCGATGTCTGTGGTTTGTTCCTTCGGTTTGCTGGGATACAACGCCTTGCGCTGGTGATAGTAGCCGAGTGCGAACTGGGCTTGGTTCTGGAGGTTGAGGTGGGCGGAGGAGACGCCCGAACACGGCGCGAGGAGTGGCGGACGCGCTGGAATAGAATCGGTCGCGGATGGTGGCGTTGATGCCGGGGAGGGCGTCCTGCTGCGTTTTTTCGAGGACGGCGAATAACCTGCCGAGGAGGTAGCCGGGGTTGGTGCTGGTTTCGTCTAACATGGTGGTGATGTGGTGGTGATGGTTGCGGATGAGCCAAGCCTTGAGGATGGCGGCACGGAAGTAGGTGACGTTGTCGAGCGAGCCTTCGCCCTTGGGTTTCTTTTCGACGACGCGGATACGGTTCATCACGCCGTTGATTAGCGCGTCGGGGTAGCGGGTGCCGAGCAGGGTGGAACGCATGAGCGATCCTGCGAGCTGGGGAGGGATGCCGTCTGCATCGCGGGCTGTCTGGCGTAGGAGTTGGTAGGATGAAGGGTGGAGAGATTCTGGATTCTTCGAGTTGAATTCGTCCCACTGGCGGATGATTTCGAGATGGTTGAGGTGAAGTTTTAGGTTGGCAGTGAGTTCGCCGAGTGTGCCGGTATGCCAGAAGCGGACGGAAAGGCGGGAAGCGTTGGGAGAAAGGCCGAGGATGAAGTAGAGGACAGTGGGATCGCCGAGGTCGTCGCTGGCTAGCGTGCCACGGGAGATACGTTCGAGGATAGCTTGGAGGCGTTGTTTGGTTTCAGTATCTTCGGCATCGGATACGCCGGAGATCATCCATGGGAAGAGGGTTTCGGCGGGTGTTGGGGCGGCTGTCCAGAAGACGGCGGTGGTGTCACCGATCCTGAACCGGCGGTTGGCGAGGAGCCAGTTGAGAGCGTTGCAGTAGGCGAAAGCGGCTTCTTCGGAAACCGGGGCATTGCGGCCTTGCCCTACCTTGCGACCATCTTCCTTGCCGAAGGATTCGTAGGCTTTCTCGTTGAATGAGACGAGTTTTGCGCCGCTCGATTGAGCATCCTTAACTCCCTTGATCGCAGGCTCATGGGTGAGGGCGATAGGGCTGATTTTACCTGTGACGAGGCAGATTGATTTTTCGCCTTCGGCGGATTCGGTTTGTTGACTATTCCACCAATTTGCAATCGCAGACTACTGATGGACGAAGCCGATTTTCCCTGAGATTTGAAAGACGCCGAAGCCGGAGGTGATGGATTCAAGAATCGGATGGTCGGCTGCGTGTTCGGGTTTCCATTGTTCGAGAAAGCGGCAGACGCTAGAAAAGGATTCCGAAGCGATGGTGCGTTCGGTTTCCAAGTGCCGTGTTTTGAAAGCTTCGAAGGTGGCGAGGTTGCGCTTTCGGTCTTTGTCTTGCTCTGCTTGAGATTTTTTTGGGTCGACCGGTTTATAGCCGAGCAGATAGCCGGTATTGTCCCAAAGGAAACAGGGGTTGAGGCCTTGGCCAGATGGCTTGGCTTGTCCAGGTGCAAGGAGTGAGAGCGGGCGGGAGGTTTTCTTTTCCTTGCCGTTTTTGCCAATCTCGATGGTTTCCACTTGGAGCGGTCGGATGTCCACCAAGGTGCCGTCTGGACGTATCACGACGCAAAAACTGATGTTTTGCAGGCTGTAGCCGGGAGTGGGTAGCCCGTTGGTCGGGTTTTCGCCGAGGCGGGTGTAGAGGCTGTAGAGCGACTGGAGGATCATGCTGTTGCGTGGTCAAAGGGCGGGACTTCGATGATTCCGTTTTGGATTTCGGCTTTGAAGAATCGTGGCTCGGCGCGGACGCGTTTGCCTTGGCCGGTGAGGAAGTAGTCCTTCGTTTTTTTGTCGGCGGGGAGGTAGGCGATGTCGTGGAGCATCCAGCCGAGGTCTTTGTGGAGTTGCTCGGGGGGGCGTTCGGTGGAAGGGATGGAGGCACCGGGTTCGAGGAGTTCGAAGCGGGCGGGGAATTCGCGGTTGCCGAGGCAGGGTTGGTGGAAGCATTGGCCGGTGCGGTCGCGGCGGGTGAAGATGTCTAGGTGTTTGTTTTCGCAGGCGCGCCGGCTCACTTCCGACCCGCCTTTGTCGAGAATGTAGGGCGGTAGAATTTCGAAATGAGCCTCGATCACGTAGGCGACGTCGCGGAGCAGGGTGGCGGCGCGTTGTTGGCGTTCGTCTTCGATGAGGATGCCGATGGGGGAGACGAATTCACCTTTCATGGCGGCGGCGGTGGGGGCGGTTGCTTTGGAGCCGACCTCGTTGCGGCGGATGTTGGTGAATCGGATGGGTTTGAGGATGTGGATGCGGTCGATGACCCAGCGGATCTGGGGTTTCCAGTAGATGGCTTCGAGGATGCCACGGGCGGCGGAGGGGGTGATGACGTCGTAGGAGACGCGCTCGACCTTCATTTCTGGGCGAGTGAAGCAGGCATAGCTGCCCCCCACCCACAGCTTTATGCCGTAGTGCATAGCACCTCGCATTTGATCTTGAGCGTCATGGTAGCGAATATGACCGCTCGTCCACGACGATTGCAAACGGCAACCGTCTTTGCACTAACCGAATTAAAATCATCCCGTTTTGTGCCCGCTAATCACAACATCAGAGATTCGCTATTGCGAAACGACGAATCGCTCCAATCGAGGCCGTACTCTGAATCATAAAGATCTGAGTTCTTCAGAAGCCAGAACTGTTCACCAAACCGCACGGGATTGATTGCCTGGATTGACCCGGCTTGCGCCAGCCCAATGAACGCCCTTCGCGGGACATTCACGGCATAGCGGTTGAGTTTGCGCGCGATGTCGCCGATGCAATCAGTATGTTCCAATTCCTTAAGTAGCTGCTTCGCATCTTTGTCAAACGGGATAAGCACCGGCAGC
>JAYTOE010000049.1:0-13130 GCA_043747935.1 Akkermansiaceae bacterium | reverse complement strand
AGCTCCGCGCGGATGAGTTCCAGAAGTTCCGATTTCATGGGGAAAAGGACTCTCGCCATCCCGCCAAGGTTTGGCAAGAGGAGGCTTGACCGGTCGCAGGCGGATAGGCAGCTTGTCCGCCCGGTCGCTGCCACGGAGGCGGTTTACCGGCACAAACGAACTAAGAAATCGACAAGGTATGGCCGCAAAGATCTACACCAACAAGGACGCGAACCTCGCTACGCTAAAGAAAAAGACCCTCGCCGTGATCGGCTTCGGCTCACAGGGCCATGCCCACGCGCTGAACCTCAAGGACAGCGGCCTCAAGGTCGTCATCGGCCTTTATAAGAAATCCAAGTCCCGCGAGGTCGCCAAGAAACTCGGCTTCGAGGTAATGGATACCGCCGACGCCGTGAAAGCCGCCGACGTGATCTTCGTCGCCGTGCCCGATACCAAGATCGCATCCGTTTACAACACGGACATCGCCGCGAACCTCACCAAGGGCAAGACCCTGCTGTTCTCCCACGGCTTCGCTGTCCACTTCAAGACCATCGAGGCTCCCAAGGACGTCAACGTCATCATGGTCGCCCCGAAAGGCCCCGGCCACACCGTCCGCAGCCAGTTTGTCGATGGCAAAGGCGTTCCCGGCCTGATCGCCGTGCACAACGATGCCGACGGCAAGGCCAAGGAAATCGCCCTCGCATGGGCGCGCGGCGTCGGCTGCACCCGTGCCGGTGTGTTCGAAACCAACTTCCGCGAGGAAACCGTCACCGACCTCTTCGGCGAGCAGTGCGTGCTTTGCGGCGGTGCTTCCGCCCTCGTCAAAGCCGGCTTTGAAACCCTGGTCGAGGCCGGTTATCAGCCCGAAATGGCCTACTTCGAGTGCCTCCACGAACTCAAGCTGATCGTCGACCTCATGAACGAGGCGGGCATCGCCGGCATGCGTTTCTCCATCTCCGAAACCGCCGAATGGGGTGACGTTTCCGTCGGACCGAAAATCATCGACGCCGGCGTCAAGAAGCGCATGCAGAAGCAGCTCAAGGAGATCGAATCCGGCAAGTTCGCCAAGGAGTGGATCGCCGAAGCCACCACCGGCGGCTACAAGAAGTTCGACGCGATCCGCAAGGCCGAGGCCGCACACCAGATCGAGAAAACCGGTGAGAAGCTCCGCTCCACGATGAGCTGGATCAAGCACAAGAAGCTCAAGAAGGGCGCGACCCAGGCGAGCTACGTTTCCTCCTCGAAGTAAGCGGATAGACCTTCACAAAGCGCCCGTCCATCGAAAGGTGGCCGGGCTTTTTTGTGGAGGCGATCTTCGGTCGCCTTCCCGCCACGAAAAAACCGCCGCCTGCACCATGATAGGCGGTTCACTTGGGCACGAACTCGATGATCTTGGCTTCATGGATGACGACTCCACCGTTCCAGATGAAGAAATCCGGAAATCGTTCGTCGCGCACTGCGCGGGCTGGCCGATTAAATCGCCTGGTGTCGCCCTTCCATCGAACGACCTGTGTGCCATCGAAGAAAGCGGCTACCTCACCTTTCCTCACTTTCACGACAGTTCGGTGGCGGCTGCCTTGTTTCAGTTGCGGCAAACGGACGAATGCCTCCTTCGCGTTGGCTGCGGGAACGCCATCCAGATCGACGAAAAAGTAAGTGGGTGTTTCCGTGTAGGAAAATACATTCATAGCCCATTCGATCCGGTGCCCGGGGACAGGAAATCCAATTCGGTGCTCCATGCCAGTGATGGGATACGAAATCTCGATTTCATAGTCGTATTCATCGGTGGCGATTGGATGCGGGAACTCGATTCTCGGCTGGATATTTTCTTGATAAGCCATGCTGAGTCCTTCCTCCGTTTTGCTCCAAGATCCGTGAGACGCGTCGCGAGGCAAATCCACGAGAGGCATCAGATCCACCACGCGTTTGGATACATTCGGAGGGTCTCCTAGGATATTCGGAGCTTGGGGCAAGGGGGATACGCCAACGTTTGCTTCTAGAACCAACCGGAAACCAATGTCATTCCAACGGATATATGGCACCTGTCCGTTTCGTTCGCTGGAAAGAAGATCAAGATCGAATCTGTTCGAGGAGAATGCTCCTCCCCTCAAGATCTTGTAAACATTGCCTCTGTATGCCCAGTCTTCCACCCATTCCTGAACATTTCCTCCGAGATCGTATATGCCCAGGCGGTTCGGACTAAATGACATCACTGGAGCGGTCGTGGCGTATCCGTCCCTGTAGTTCTCGATAAAACCTGCGGCGGGGTATGTTTCTCTCCAGGTAGAGTCAGCGTAGTTCCCTATCTTTTGATCGACGCGAACAGGAAGCTGACTCTCCCAGGGGAAGTGACCCGGAACTTGGGGTATCTTGTCTGTGCCGGAATAAGTAGGAGGTTCAAGCTCTCCGATGCCCACTGCGATGCTCCATTCGCGATCGGTAGGCACACGGTATGTGCGACCTTCTTTTTCACTCAACCACTTGCAAAATTCTCCAGCATCTCCCCAACTAACTCCGGCGACAGGGTGATCATCCTCATGGCCGGAGGGAATACCGTCCCTTTCCACAACCTGCCAATATGTGTCGGCCCCGATCACAGATTTGGCATATTCTGCATAATCCTGCCGCCTTGTTTCATGGATGCAAAAAAGTACATTTGTGTCCGGAATAGGCACGAACCTCATTCCAAGTGAGTTCACGAAAGGCTTTCCTTTGGTAGCGCTGGCGGGAATATCGGTCTGTGATTGTATGGATGGATGCCAACGGAGCAAAACCCTTCTGACTCCATCCGTTCCGGAGACGGCAAGAACCTCCGCAGATGCGAGTACAGATGGAGATCCCTCCGTCGTCATCCAGAGTGGGCTTCCCGTTTCCTGCGGGAATGTCGAGGTGAGCCATGAAACCAGTTCCCTATTTCCTGCGGCTCCAGCGATGTCCGCTGACAAGACAACGGAACCCGTGCGCTTCGCCAAGTCATTCGCCTGTTGCCAATCCAATGGTTCCGAGCTGATCCCGATAAAGCCATCTCCGTAGGGGCGGATTGCGGACACCGCATCCAAATCCTTCATAGTCGTCACGCCTGTAGCGATCAGGCTCTGGAAGTAGGAGTTGTTGATGATCTCGTTGCGGATGTTCTGGTTTACCGTGTTTGTGTCACCGGACTTTTGCGAGGCGAGGAAGAAGCCGAGGCCGCCGAGCACAAGCAGGGCGACGGAACCGAGGATGAGCAGGTTGCGGTTCAAGCCGCGAATCGCATTTGTTGGAGGCCTTGCGGATGCGAGTGATGGGCTTGGGTGAACGACCGCAGAGGCGGTGACTTTCACGGGTGCTCGCGTGACCGGTGGCAGCGGGACGAGGCCGTCGCAGGACGGGCATTGGAAATGCGCGTGGCCTTGAAGGGTGGCCAAGGTTTCGGGATCGATTTCGATCTGGATTTGGCAGTGGGGGCAATGGGCGTTCATGGTGGATAATGAATGGAAAATGTTTGATTGGTATTGATTCGTACTAAGTAAGGGGTTGTGGTTTTTTGAGGAAATTTTTCAAACATCGTCCCCGCGTGTCCGCTCACTCCGTCTCCGCCACCCGCCAGAATTGCCGGGGTTCGGCGGGATTGAAGGGGCTGGAAAGCAAAAGGGATTCGCTGTCGGCATGGACAAGCGTGCCGGGAACCTCATGCCAATCGTCCGGTGCGAGGGTGGTGGAGGTTTCGAGCCGGTATCTCTTTCCCGGTATCGAGGCGATGGTGACTGCCACCATGCCCGCCGCGCGGTCGATCGTTTGAATGAGTACGGGGATGTTACGAGGGAGCGGCTTGTCGGTTTCAATGATGCCCCATTCGAGTTCCTTGCCGTTGCCTGTAACCAGATGGACACGATGGCCGGCAAGCACCGCGCTGTCGCCGTCGCTAAGCCTAAGGCCTCCGAGGTCGATGGCAGCGGTCTGCGGATTGCCAAGGGCATCGATCCGCATTCCATGAGTGCTGACATGGCTGCTTGGCGTCCACTTTTCCCACAGGATCAGGCGTTTCCCGTCCGGCATGGCCAGCATCTTCGGGCGGGTTGCGTTTTCCGTCTGAAGGTCGGTGTATTGGGTCAGCCAGCGGACGCCCCGGTAATGTTGGCGCACATAGCCTCCGCCGAAGTTGTAGAAGCCGAACAAGGGCGAGTCCGCGCCGGTGGTGAGGATCATGGAGGGGGGGACGATGTACTCGGATTGCGGGATCGAGTCGAAGTTCCGCGCAACCAGCAGGTAGCCGACGTTCCGCGCCTCGTTGATGGCCCCGGTGGCCAGGGTGTTGTCGGTGCCTGCCTCGGAGGCGAAGATCGCGCCGTAGCCCTCGGGTGCTGCGGCGAGATCGCCGATCTCGGTGTAAGTCCGGTTGTCGTTCGAGGCAAGGCCATCCGGGTAGTGGCGGGTTTTGTAGGTGAAGATCACCTTGCCCGTGCTGCTGGCCGGGCGAACCTTGTTAAGAGCCAGGCCGCGCGGATAATTGTCGCCGAGGGACAGGTTGATGAAATCGCCGCCATCAGGAACGACGCGGCTGTCGAAGGAATGACTGGAGTTCTGGCCATGGTTGCGCACCAACGAGATGTCGGA
The DNA here is from genome assembly GCA_043747935.1 of Akkermansiaceae bacterium. Classification (GTDB taxonomy): domain Bacteria; phylum Verrucomicrobiota; class Verrucomicrobiia; order Verrucomicrobiales; family Akkermansiaceae; genus Luteolibacter. The sequence goes on along the minus strand of JAYTOE010000049.1, from coordinate 8,555 downwards.
CGTGGCATAGGTGACGATGATCGATCCCTGGTGCCCGTTGTCCATGCCGCGGCCATATGTGACGCACAGCCGATCCCCGGCGCAGCTCAGGCGGACGCTGTCCCAGTAGTCCGACATACCGGCAATGTTCAGGGCAGCGGGGGCTGTATCCTGCGCCCGGGCGGCAAGCTCACGGCCGTCCGGCGCGACTTTGACCAGCATCACCTGCGGGTTGGTTCCGGCGGCGTAGGTGACGTAGAAGAGGTTGCCTTGGGAATCCCTCGCCGCGTTGCTGCTTCGGCCTAGCGAACGGGGGAGCGGGACTGTCGAATGCAGCAGGCTGGCATCCACGCGGGTCAGGAGAAGCTGATTATCGGCGGTCGACTGCCAGACGACCGATATCCCGCCGTCCGCTTCCGGAAAGCACGTCAGACCCGGCTTTGCCCCATAGGTATCGCCCGGGTTCCTGCCGGTGGTGCCTGAATTTTCCGGTGTGCCGACCGGACTCACGACGATCCTGAGCGCGGTGATCCGGCCGAGCTCGGTTTCCGCGATCCGCGCGGCGGTGACGCCGGCGGCGACGAGGGAATCCGGACGGACGACAACCGAACTCGGCAGGAAGAAATAGATTTTCGGACGGGTGAGGGCATGCAGGTTCGTCCCGGGAACCTTGGTGAATCCGCCAACAGTCACGCCCGACCGGGGAATCCGTGCTTCTTCGATCACCAGGTGCTCCTTGAAGCGAATCGCCGTCTTGCCAGCGGGCGGGGTATCGCTTTTTCCGATCACCGAGTACACTGTCCAGTCGTCCACAGTGGGAAACTCGAAGAACAAGTCGCTGCCGGACGCGAAGAAGCTGAAATCCGACGCGAGGCTTGGCGGCGAGACCTCGTAGGCATCGACGGACGGCAAGCGACCCTCCGCGTCCCTAAGCGTGCCGGATTTGACGTTGTAACCCGGGGCACTCCAGCGGTTGTCCGTCCAGTAGTTATTCTGGGCAAAGATCAACGCGATCCCGAGCCGTCCTGCTTTCTCGCCAGCAGTGGGGATGCCGCGTCCTTTTCCGGACAGGAAGGTTGTGGCCGCAGGGTGGAAGGTGAGCGCGGATACCGGCTTGGAGCGGTTGAGGACATCGCTCACAACGGTTTCTGTAGCGAACAACACTGGAGACACGAATGCCAACGTGACCAAGGCTAGGGCTATGGAACGGAGGGGTGAGGTGCCGGTGGCGAGGGTTTCCTGATAAATTTTGATCTGCGACTGGCAGTGGGGGCAAGGAGTGTTCATAGCGTTAATTTTCAGGGATTCATTTCCGCTTGGCGTTTGATGGCCAAAGCGCGACTTTCTAAGGAAAGGTGCGTGAGTGTATTGATTTTCTGGATCTGAAGTTAAAGACGACCAGGTCATAGCTTGTCCGGTATTGCTCTTGCGAAGAGATAGCTGGATTGGTTCTTGGCGGATGGAAGGATATTGGAGATGGGGATTTCTCCGAGGGAAGTCCATGTATTCGGTATGAGTGTCAGCTTCCCCTGATGCGTGATCTTGTATAATTTGATATCATCGCGGCTTAATAGGGAATTTCCCCTGCCGGTTGCAAGTGGCAGTTCGGGTTTGGCGAGATCATGTTCAAGAATGAACCGAATCTCTGCGCCTTCCGCATTGAACGCGAGACATTGCATTTCCAGGGAGGTTCCCTGCGTTTGATCTGTAAGATTCTGTGGGACAATCATCCGGTCACTCCTGACCGCCGAGGTGGGAAAAACCCACTCTGTTTCTGCGTCAATCCTTCCTTTGGAGTCCGGTATCGAGCGCAGGGCGATGGCCGCCTCAAAGGCATCCCGTTGAACAAGGAGGTTTTTGATCCTTTCCGGTGCTTCACCCTGACCTGCGCCGGTCGTGGCTCTGAAAAGCAGAAACTCAATCATACCGCCGGGAGCGGCGGGCGCAGGAGCGGCGGTTCCTCCGGTGTGGAAAAGGAGAGCGATCTTTGTGGCTTTCCCTCCGAGCGCCGGTAATGGAGCAAGTCCCAACAGGCGCGTCCCATGGAAGCCAGCGGGCATGGCGGCATTCAGCCGGATCGGTTCGAAAACAGGAATCTCCGAACTCTTGATTTCATCTCGCGAACCCTGACCTAGCGTCGCAACGGCTGCGGTGGAGGGTTGGATGAGATCGTAATTCATTGGAAAGGAATCTTTTCTATTATGGCCTTCAAAAGTGGAGCCTACGGTTTTGTTCGTGATCTCGCTGGGGACAAGCTTGCCCTCCTTAACGACAAAGGTGGTAGCCATCTCGACATTCTGTTCGGCTGCGAATTGGAACATTTCGTTTTGAGACGGGCCACCGATGCGGTCGATTCGCTCGATTTTTCCGGAGCCAAGCGCATCGAGGCATATCTTGTGGAGCTGGGCATGGTCATCACGAATCGCAGCGGGGATGCGCGTCCACTCCTCCAATGACATCGTGAAGGTTTCGATAAAGCGATCTCTCGGTGTATTTGTGGCGATTTTCGTATTCTCGATTTCCATCTTCACTTTGTCCTCTTCGATACGCTTGGCTTCCGATGAGTTTTGGATGTGCCAGTGGAGAAGTGTTCGCCTTGCTTCATCATTTTCGATTGCGGAAAATACTTCGTTACCAACGAGAACGGCGGGTGCATCTCCTTTGCGAATCCACATCGAACTGACTGGTTCGGCCTGGAGTGTGACGGAAAGCGAGGATATGGATTCCTGGATTGGCAACTTAGCGGCACTCTCCGTGGATAGAATTTGTGCTCCTGTTCGCCCCGCGAGGCCGATACTCTGTTCCCAATTGAGCGGCACGGCACTAATTCCGATGTAGCCGTCGGCGAATGGGCGAATCGCCGCTATCTCGTCCAAGTCCTTCATCGTTGTCACGCCGGAGGTGATCAGGTTTTGGAAATAGGAATTGTTGATGATCTCGTTGCGGATGTGTTGGGTGGTTGTGTTGTTGTCGCCTGTTTTCCTAGAGGCCGCGAAATAGCTGATACCACCGAGCACCAGGAGTGCGGCAGAGCCGAGGATGATGAGGTTGCGGTTGATGGCGATGCGCGGGACTGGACGTTCTCCGCCTTTGAGTAGGCTGGTCGGTAAAAATCCCGAACAATTTGGACATTGGAATTGGAGTGATTTTCTCAACGCGACGCGGGTTGCGGAATCAACCTCGATGTTCACGGAGCAATGGCGGCAGGTTACGGTGATCATGGTGTGTGCTGATGGTCAGGGATTCATTTCCGCCTTGCGTTTCATGGCTAGCGCGCGACTCTCCGGGGACAGGCGGGATAGGGGAATGCGGGTTTCCTTTTCCTTGAAGTTGACGACGAGGGTTTCGCCTTCGAGGCGGAGAAAGGTCGCTTGGATCGCGCGGCCTTGGATATCGATCCATGCATCGACCGCAGGAGCAGGTTCGGATTGCTCAGCGAACGACTTATAAAGGTGCTGAATTTCGCTTTCGTCGAGTGCACGATTATAAATCCTCACCTCGTCGATCACACCTTTTAAGAATTCCGGGTGAACTGGATTGGTGCCGATAGTGAGATTCTTCATGCCATTGGGCGGGGCACCCTGTTTCATCATTTTATGGCCGTTCGCATACAGGGTCACCATTTCCCGGTCATCTTCGTAAACCGCTGCAACGAAATTCCATTTCTTCACCTTGACAGGCTCATAGCCCAAGACTTGGCTTGATCCGCAAAAGGCTGACCAGCCGATCCCACCACCCCTATTATCAATTCCGATAGAGCGACAAAAGCCAGGGAGATCGTGGGAGATCAACTGCTGGATCGGTCGATCATTGTCAGCTCGGGCCCATGCGACCATCGTCATATTTGGCATTACGTCGGGGCTGATGTCCACAGGTGCGAGGATGAATGAAGCGCTCCCATCAAATTGATAAGCGGAATCTGCGTTACCTGCCTTGTCTTCAGTAAGTGTTGCTCCATGAACCTCTGCATGGTATTGGTTACCGCTTGCGTCTTTTGCATTTCCACTAAAAGGATAGTAAGCAACAAGCCCGTCATCATGTATGGGGGCAGGCTCTATGGGAGGAGGATCTATTGGCGGAGAAACCATGGGAAGAAGATCCATGTCGGCTTTCGTTTGCCCGGACGGCCGCCAATGAAGCAAGACCTCTCGCTGTCCATTCGCATCCTTCAATCCGGCTACACCTTCAGTTGTCAGTGCGCCCACATCTCCTCGGGTTGCAACCCAAGCCGAAGAATTTGAGGAAACGAATTCTTTCGCCAACCACGCGTCCATTTCACCGTCCGAACCTGCGGCAACAACAGTTGAGCCTGTGCGCACGGCCAAATCGTTCGCTTGTTTCCATTCGAGTCGCGCCGCGCTGATGCCAATGAACCCGTCACCGTATGGGCGGATGTCAGAGATGGCTTCCAGATCCTGTCTCGTCGTAACTCCGGTCGCGATCAACTGCGTGAAGTAAGAGTTGTTGAATATCTCGTTGCGGATGTTCTGCGTAGTCGTGTTTGTGTCGCCGGATTTTTTGGAGGCGAGGAAAAAGCCGAGGCCACCGAGCACAAGAAGGGTGGTGGCGCCATGGATGAGGAGATTGCGGTTGACGCCACTATGAGTGTGCTTTCCATCGGACGAGCGGCACTCAATAGATCGGTCGATAGGAACCCTGAGCAACTAGGGCATTGGAACTGGAGCGATTTTTTCAGCGCAGCCCGGGTGGCGGGGTTGACCTCGATGTTCGTGGAGCAGTGGCGGCAGGTTATAGTGATCATGGCTTTCGATGTTTAGGGGTTGGATTCGTTTTGGCGCTTTAGAGCCAAAGCCCTGCTTTCGGGGGAGAGGCGCGGTAGGGGAATACGGGTTTCCTTTTCCTTGAAGTTGACGACAAGGGTTTCGCCATCTAGGCGGAGGAAGGTCGCTTGGATCGCGCGGCCTTGTATATCAGTCCAGGTGTCGACTGTGGGAACAGGTTCGGGCTGAGGCGGCGTTACGACTTCGGGCGTTGTTGGATTGGTGGCGTTGTCAGGTTCTTCTGCGGCCGGAGGGGTGGTCTCCGGCTCGGATTCCTTGATGCCGGGTCCGGGTTGCGGTGTGTCTTGTTCCGACGCGGGCTTTTGCGGGATCCAATGCAGAAGGGTGCGGTGGGGGGAAGCGGGGTCGGAGGCGGGCAGGATGGTTTCGCCGACGAGCAGATGGGGTTTCCCGTCCCGCACGACTCGCAGGATCTCGCCGGAAACGAAGTTCTGCTGGAGCCAGGAGATGGGGGGATTCATTTCCAACACCGGCTGGCTGGGGAGTTCCAGGATCTTCGCTCCGGTTTTTTCCGCAAGCGCCATCGCCCCGGCTTCCGTCAGGGTATCCTTGCTGAGACCGACGAAGCCCTCGCCGTAGGGTCGGATCGTACTGATATCGGCGAGGTCGGCTCCGGAGGTGATGCCGGTGGCGATGAGTTGGCTGAAGAAGGTGTTGGTGGTTTCCGAGGTGGTGATGGTCTGGCTGATGTTGCTGACATCGCCGGTCTTGCGGTTGGCGAGGTAGAGGGCGAGGCCGCCGATGACGGTCATCGCGAGCAGGCCGAGGATGAGCATGGTGTTGTTGAGGCTGCGCGCGGTGGAGAGGAACTCCGCCTCGATGTGCTCGGCGGGTGGCGGGGGGAGCGAGATGGTGGTGCGCGCCTGGTTGGCGAAACGCCGGGAGGTGGTGGCATGGCCGCCGCCCGCCGTGGAGGGGAGGGGGGCGGGTTCGATCCCCGGTGGCAGGGCGGAGCCGCCGGAGTCGCTGATCACGCTGTCGATATCCTCCCTGAACTCTGCCGCTGACTGGTAACGTGCCTCGGGTTTTTCCTGGAGCGCGCGGAGCACGATCTGATCGAGTCGGGCGTCCACCGGAGCGAGTTCGCTCGGCAGGCTCCACGCGCCGCGCGGCGGTGTTCCGGTAAGGAGGTTGTAGAGCATGACGCCGAGGGCGTAGATGTCCGTGCGGTGATCCACGGGCGCGCCGGATTCCTGCTCGGGAGCCATGTAAACAGGGGTGCCCATGACTTGTCCGGTGATGGTGAGATCTGGCTGGTGATGGGGGCGCGTGTCGGTTTCCAGGAGTTTCGCCAAGCCGAAATCCGCGACCTTCGTCCTCCCGCGTTCATCGACTATGACATTGGCGGGCTTGATGTCGCGGTGGATGATTTTCCGCTCGTGGGCATAGGCGATGGCATCGCAGACCTGGGAAACCATGGTCAGGGCGGTGCGGAGATCGAGCGTGCCCCGGTTGCGGAGGCTCTGGATGTCGTCGCCCTTGACGAACTCCATCACGAAAAATGGGCTGCCGCCGGTGGTGAATCCGTAGTCGTGGATTTTCACGATGTTCGGGTGGTCGAGCGCGGCCAGCGATTTCGCCTCGCGCTCGAAGCGGCTGAGGATGACGGGATTCCGCGCGAGTTCCTCCGGCAGGATCTTGATGGCCACGGTGCGGTCGAGGCGGGTGTCTCGCGCCTTGTAAACGGCTCCCATACCACCATGTCCGAGCATGGCAATGATGCGGTAGCGGTCTCCGATCACCTCATCGAGTTCGGAGGCTTCCGGCGGGATCCAATCCTCGCCGCCCGGGTTGGTCGAGTTGAGCGCGCGCATCAGCAGTTGCTCAGCCGCCATGGGGTGCAGGCTTTCCTCGTCTTGGCTGGGTGTGGGAACAGCGCCTCCACACGAGGGGCAATCGAAGGTCGCTTTCCCGGCAAGCGCGACAGCGACCTCCGGGGAGATTTCGATCCTTTGGGCGCATTTCGGGCACTGGACTTTCATAGGGCGAAGCTTGGTCTAACTGTTACTTGGGAATTTCCCCGGCAAGGTTGCGGGAAAAATCATGAATCTTTCTGGGGGGATGAAATTGCTTCAATCTCCTTCTAATCAGAAAAGCGGGTGGGATTTCGTTTGTGAAGTCCTGAATTGTGTTCGGTTATGGATTTCCCGACACTCCCGCCGATGGACGATGCCCCGACACGCTACAAGGCTCCCTCGCATGCTTTCCCGGAAACCTGCTGGAGTCTGATAGGCGATGCCTCCGGCAAGGGCGGCAAGGACGCGGATCTCGACGCGCTGCGGTCGTTCTGCGTGAGCTATTGGTATCCGCTTTACGCTTGGGCGAGGCAGGGCGGCATGAAAGCGGAGGATGCGGAGGATGCGGAGGATCTCATCCAGGGCTTCTTCGAGCGGCTCATCGAGAAGGATTTCTTAGCTGCCGCAGAGAAAGAAAAAGGAAGTTTACGGAGCTTTCTCATCGTATGCCTGAAGCGACATGCGGGGGATGTCCGTGAGCGCGACCGCGCTGGCAAAAGGGATGTCCGCAAGACCGTATCGCTCGACTTCGAATGGGCGGATAACCAGTTTTCCAAACATGCGGACAGCGGTGTTTCACCCGATGCCATGTATGACCGCCGGTGGGCGCACGCGCTCCTGCATTATGCCATTGGCTTGCTGAAGGAGACGATGGAAGCAGATGGCAAGGCGGATGTGTTCCGCGAGCTCCGGCCATACCTTGAGTTCCGAGGCGACGAAGAAGCGTCCTACGCGGAGCTTTCGGAGAGGCTCGGTATCAGTGAAGTGGCGATCAAATCAAGGGTGCACCGGCTGCGGCAGGAATACCGGAAAATCCTGCTGGAACAGGTGCGCATGACCTTGGATCGGGGCGAGGATCCGAAGCAGGAGCTGATGGCCTTGCTTGGCGCGGTTTAATTTTTTTCTTAATTGATGTTTTACTTCACCGCGTGGCAGCGGGCAGCCATGCCCTTGCGCCTGCGCTGCGGCGTTCCGTTTCGCGGAAAAAACCGGAGAGACCGCGCCTTCTTTCAAGATCTTCGATGGCATCCGCTGCCTTGGGATGGCGCCAGCGGAAGCCCGCCTCGCGCAGCCTGAGGGGATCCGCCCAGCGGCTTTTGGTGACGAGTTCCGTCTCGGTCTCCATGAACGCCGCACCGATCTCCATCATCCACTTCGCGGCGGGAACTCCGATTGGCATCCCGACGGTTTCGCGGAATTGGCGCATCAGCTCGCGGTTCGTTGGGAAGTCGGGTGCGGTGATGTTCACGATCCCGTCCATGAAAGGATCGCGGGCGATGAACTCCACGGCGCGCAGGAAATCGTCCATGTGTATCCAGCTCACCCTCTGGTTGCCGCCGCCCATCGCACCACCGAGCGCGCGGTTCGTAAGGCCGGTGAGCACGTCGTAAACGGTATCCGGCTCATTCGCGAGCACCATGCCGATGCGAAGTGCCACCTTGCGTGTCTCCGCAGGCACCTTCGCGCCGAAGAACGCGTTTTCCCATGCCTCCGCGACATCGTGCGAGAAGCCTTTTCCGGCCTCGCCGTGCCACTCGTCCTGAGCCTTGTCCTCACAGCAAATTACATCAAACGTGTATTACAATTATATTGAAGTATATATATATTTATTGATAACTGTTTCGGCGCGGCATCGCATCTTCATCATTTTTAGTTTGCAGCTATAAAATGTGTTTGATTTGCGGTGAGTGATGGTGTGCAGAGATCTGCCGCTGAAACTCAACTAGGCCTACGGGTGATGTGTGATGGCACGTGCAGG
>JAYTOE010000048.1:0-2631 GCA_043747935.1 Akkermansiaceae bacterium | reverse complement strand
TCCCTTCGCCACGATTGACCAGACCGGCGTCGGCCAGCTCATGCAGATCGCCATCGAGAAGGGCCGCAAGACCCGTCCGAACATCAAGCTCGGCATCTGCGGCGAACACGGTGGCGAACCCGATTCCGTGAAGTTCTGCCACAAGATCGGCCTCAGCTACGTGAGCTGCTCGCCCTACCGCGTGCCCGTCGCCCGCCTCGCCGCCGCCCAGGCCGCGATCCTCGACGGCTCCTCGCCGAAACCCGCCGCCAAAAAGGCAGTCAAAAAGGCCGCGAAGAAAAAAGCGAAGTCCAAGAAGGGCTGAAACTAATAGGGTGCTGATAAGCCCCTGAAACCATCACAAGCCGCCCCACGCCACCGCGCGAGGGGCGGCTTTTTCGTAGGGATCCGAGGCACTCTTTCCCGAATGGCTAAATCAAATTGCCAAAAACACCTGATTCGTTAGCCTGCTAGTATGAGCGTTGAGGAAATCAAATCCGAAATCGAAAGCCTCCCCATGGAGGATCGCCGCCAGCTTGCCGCATATCTCATCGCGCTGAGGCACAAGGATCTGGCCGAATACCGCTCGGCCATGGCCGGGAAAATCGATGACCGGAATCCGGAGAACTGGCTCTCGCTCGAAGAATACGATACCCGCATTGCCTCCTGAGAATGGACTACAGGCTCCTGATATCCATTGATGTGGTTGAGTTCGTGGAGCGCCTTCCTTCCCGTCTTCGCAGACCCATCCGCTCGGCCATCGCCGCCATTGGAGATGATCCCCTCGGCTGCTCCGAGGCCACAGACTATGACGGCACTGGCAGGGTATTGCATATCGCCATCGTAGGTGATTTCGCCCTCATGTATTGGATTGATGACGCGGATCGCCACGTGAAGATCCTCGACATCCACGCCGCCGACCGCTGAAGGACAGCGGCTTGCCTATCCATTTTCCATCAATCGGCAAGATCGCGCAAAATTTCCCGCATGAAACCGCATAGGTAATGCGGCAGGTTGAGAAGCTGGTATCGCACGGGCTGGCCGAGGGTGGTGGACACGTCGATCGTCTGGAGGGAGGGAGGGTTGCGGTCGAGACGTATGGCGAGAGGCAGCCGTTTTTCCTGCATGAATTGGTGAAGGCTTTTCATCGAGCCGGCGGCACCGCTTTTCACCTCAACCGGGAGAATGCGCCCGTCGAGTTCGAGCAGGTAGTCGATTTCCCCGGTGCGTCCGCCCTCGCGCCGCCAGTGGAAGACGCACCCCTCATGGTTGAAGCCGCCGGAAATGAGTTGGAGTTGTTGCGCCGCCATCTGCTCGGCGAGTCCGCCCCGGATCTCCGGGGCGAGTGATTTCCATTGCGGAAATTGTCCGAGAGCCGGGGTGTTCCACAAGGCATGGGCAATGCCGGCGTCGAGCAGCGCCGCCTTGCGCATGCGCTCGTTCTGTTGCGCGGCGAGCGGCAGCCCGTTGGCGGAGGTGTGCGGGATCAGGCGGCAAAGACGGGCGTCGGTGAGCATTTCCAGCGAGCGTCGGGCTGCTGGCGCTTTCACGCCTTCTCCCACCGAGCTATAGACGAATTTCGTCCCCAATGAGGCCACAACCGTGAGCAAAACCTGACGCAGCACACGCGGATCGGTGCGTCCTGCGTATTTCGAGAAATCATCCTGATAGGTGTGCAGCAGGTCGCGCTGGATGTCGCGGCAGGTTCTGGCATTAGCTTCCTCAGAATCGGCGGCCACCACGGCCGGCATACCACCTGTCATCATGTATCGGTCGAACCATTCGGCGGCCTTTTCGTGGACTGCGGCGGATAGCTCTTCGCCGGGTCGCCAGACACCCAGGCGTTCGAGCAGCGGCTGCTGCCCATGGGCTTCCAGATATTCGGGAAACCCTAGCGGCTCAACATAGGCATAGCCGATACGACCCACCGGCATGCTGTGCGTGAAGTCCTCCAACGCGAACTCCAGCAGCGACCCCGCCGCCACCACCGGTAGCTCGGGAAGCTCCTCGGCGAACCACCGCAACCGTGCCAGCACCTCGGGAGCGGACTGGATCTCGTCGAGAAACAGAAGCGAACCGGCGGGGGCGGAGCGGTGATCCCGCAACAGCGCCAGATCGTTGAAAATCCGCTTGGGATCGGCTGCCCGGAAGGCGTCCGCCATCGTGGGATCGCGTTCGAAATTCACCTCCAGCAGGGCAAGCCCGCTTTCCCGCGCCAATGCCCGCACCAGCCAGGTCTTCCCCACCTGCCGCGCACCCCGCAGGATCAATGGCTTGCGCCGTTCATCCTCCAGCCAAGCCTGCAATTTCGGGAAAAGGAGCCGTTTCACGCGATTAATATAGAAAACAACGCGTTGTTTTGCAACTTGATATGAGAAATAACCGCGTTGTTTTGTGATTTTTAGAGTCCCCACCGCCCGCCACCGCGCGAGGGACGGCTTTTTCATTTAGCCGCAGTCCAAGGACTACGGCGCGAAGAAAGAAAACGTATCGCCGGAGCTTCCCGAACGAACCGGACAACAGACAGCCAAACGTATCCCTCCTTTGCCCACGCAGGGCAAACGCATCTAAATTTCTTATTTCCTGATAATAAACTTGTACTTTGTAATTACATCCCGACGATTCGCGGATGGCCACACCGCAAGAACCTGA
>JAYTOE010000047.1:0-4483 GCA_043747935.1 Akkermansiaceae bacterium | reverse complement strand
CCGGATTCGCAACGCGGGCGTGACCACTCGCATCTATCTACTCGGGGCTACATGGGCGGAGGAGCGCGAGGAAATCGTCGCCCGCGAGTGGACACCGTGTATTTCCTCAATCGAGGAAGCGCAGGATTTTAATAACATCGCCGCCCGCCACGGCAAGCGCCTCAAAGTCCATCTCGCGGTGGACACCGGCATGGGGCGCGGCGGTTTTGTGGCAGATCACCTGCCACAAAAGCTCGTGCAGCTCGAATGCATGGAAAATTTGGAAATCGAAGGGATCGGCTCGCATTTACCCTCGGCAGATGAAGACGTGGAGTTCACCATGCGGCAATTTGCCCACTTTCACGCGATCATCCAAGAGCTCGGCGGCGCACGGCGGTTCCAATGGATGCACCTTTCAAACAGTGCAGGATTGTTAGGGTTTCGCCAAGGCTCGTGCAATCTTTCTCGTCCCGGCCTGATGCTTTACGGGGTCTCACCTCTGCCCGAGTTTCAGGCGAAATTGGCCACCGTGATGACTTTAAAATCGCGGATCACCCTTGTCCGCACCTTGCCGCCCGGACATGGCATTTCTTACGGCCGCCAATTTGTGACCACGCGACCTACGCGCGTCGCCACCATCGGCATAGGCTACGGCGATGGATACCCGCGCCAAGTTTCAGGAAACGGCGCTGATGTCTGGATTCGAGGCCGCCGCCTACCGATTCTAGGCCGAGTCACGATGGATCAACTGATGGTCGATGTCACCTCAGCAGAGGATGTGGTTGAAGGGGACGAGGTCGAAATCTTCGGTCCTCACATCCCGGTGGCCGAGATCGCAACTAAGGCTAACACCATCGTCTGGGAGATTTTCACCGGAATCACACCGCGGGTGCTGCGATGTTATCATGAGTGACTATCACTCGGCCTTGGTGACCGGATTCTGGAAGCGATAACCTTCGTTGCGGGCGAGGTGATCAGCGGACCGACGTCAGCGAAACTGATTTTGTTCCGGCTGGTAGATATATTCTGCCGCTGTCATTTTCACTATGAGCAACTCCAGATCTAGGTTGTGGGTTTTCACCAAGTCATCCAGAGAATCGCAGTGATTTCTCAGCTCAGTGTTGAGCAAACCAACCAGAAGATGGGGATCCATTTTGAGAGATTTAGAGAAGTCCATAAAAGAAGCGTGGCCACGCCGAATCTCGCTAGATTTATCGGAAAATACCACATTTTCTTATGAATAACCACAGAAAGCAAATAACCAATGCTACCAACGCTCCCCACAAGGAACGCTGGACAAAAGCGCTTTGCTCAATGGAGGTGCCGGATTTGTCTGCTTGGAATTTTGATGTGGTTGTTTCTGACTCTTGAGTGCCATGACGTTTGGGACGTATGCCGAAATCATTCTCTCGCAGTTTCACATCTGCCAGCACGGACACCTTGCTCATAGCTGCTTGAAGGTCTAATGTCTACCGACCCGGATATTTTGTCAGTTACGACTTTGAAAATAACTGAAAAATCCATGACGAGCCGGCAATCATTCTTAAATCTTGCGCTTTTTATCTTCCAGCATTTTTCCGCCATTACCACGCGCTATGACATGACACATCAATCCCGGATATTAAACTTAATCACTTTATTATACTTGTGTTTCGACCATTTCCGCAACGGGTTCAATCCATTTTGTAGGAATGCGCGACCTGCCCCCAGAGAGGGAGGTAGTGAAGCGGAACCGTGGGGCGGGTTCCGCCTACCGGCTGGCCGTGCGGGGTGAGGTGGCCGGACGATGCGAGGGACAACGAGCCTAACATGCGGCTGGCGCGGGAGCTGCACAGGCCGGAGGGCACCTGTGACTACGCGTGTAATGCTGCCGAGGGTATTCCCCGAGGTGACATCAGAGGGAGGGACCCGCTTGCGGGAGGGACCCGGACTGGATGCAGCATTACCCCGCGCACGTCACATGTTCCCGCAGGACTAGCGGCTCACGTGACAGCCGCCAGCGGGATGTTTGGCGGTGCGGAGCGTCGATCTTCGAGAGGGAGTTGAGAAAAATTTTACAGGCCGATCACTTTCGCTTTTTCAATAACAACCATAGCAGGCCAAACGCTACCACGACCAATACAGCGACGATACTCCACGGAGTTGATGATGTCGGCTTTTCGCTCAGTATTGGGGGTTTCACTTCGTGTGCCTTCGTCGGTGTTGGTGGCCGCACTACTGGCAGAGGTTGAGATGTGGCTGTCGGACTATCTAAGTTTGTTGTTGTCGATTTTGTGCCGCTTCCGGCCTGCAAGGTCTGAACCGTCATTTTGCCAGTCGAGTCGAACCCCACTTCCCGCTTTGCTTGCTTCAACACATCGGGAAGCCTGCCTTTCGGAACTACGAACCATTTAGGTGCTGATGCCACGAACCGACCACCTTGCCTACTGATACGGTGAACGAGTGCCAGTGCCTCCTCGCTTTCTATTTCTGGCACGGTGATACCTGCAACATCGTCGCCAAGCTCCAATCTCGCTGCTGTGAAGCCATCGCCTTCCTTCTGGAACGAGTAGCCCACTTTGTCCGCCAGTGGGTCACTGCCAGTTTCGGCGGTCACTTGCGCTTGTAGTTCAATAAGATCGCGGAAGAATGCGTCGGGTGATTTGGTGGCAAATTCAATCCGTCCACCAAAGACTTTCTGCATAGTCGCTTCTTCAGATAGCTCAGAAGCTGCAGCCTTAAAGTTGCCCGAAGCCGCTAAACGTGTAGCCCGCTCAAAGTGTATCAAAGCCATCCTATGAGCCACCGCGTCTTTCTCTTCGGGAGAAGCGGCACTCCACATCTGTAGTGCTTGGCTTGATACTTGGAGGTATTCGGTATCAGTGGGGTGATCCTTTATGTCTTGGATTGCTGCAAGTTTGTGGAGAGTGGCATTCAATGCTTCTCCTGCAGTGCAAACTGTGGCGGAAATAATCAGCAATAGCGCGGTGAAGAATTTCATAAATACTAGTTCCCCCTCGCCTTCTTGTTGCTCTTCATCGGCCAGATGTAGAGATTCGCATTTGATGGATGCCGCCCCTCCTTCATTGAGCGATTGATTCGCTGGAGGTAGTTGGGCACTCCGCCGCCGTTGTATCGCTCTGTTGCTGTGTCCCAAGATCTCCAAGGTCCTGGAATGTAAGGATTGGGCGGATCGGGTGGCTGCGGAGGATTGGGGTTATTCTGGATTGATGATGCTTTCTGATAAAGCCAGCACACGCCCCAATGGATCGCTGTTGCTGCGGGAGTTTCGTTGGCTGCCGGGTAAGACAGCATCCTTGTTGAATTGTTAGCAATATCGACTTCGCGAAGTGCCAAACCGCCTGCCGGTGCCACACCAGGAAGCCTGTCGTAGGGTGGAACGTTGCGGAACGTATCGAGCACATGATCTCCTGCATTTCCAACCGTTAGAATGTCGGTTGCATCAGTGAGGCCAAGCTCGCTCTCCGCCATGCCCATTGCCTTTAATCGCTCCACGTCATCAACTTGGTGCTGATACACGCCGCCCCAATGGTTGGCGGCATCAACGAACGCCTTGTCATGCTGGTTGAGATCATGATTCTCACTAGAGGGCAAGCTCGCATACTTCCTCATTCGCTTCTGGATTGTGTAATCCGGTGATGTAAAGTCGATTTTGCCATCGGTGGACTTCATCTTGATCTTAAGGATTCCTTCCTTGTTGAACACAGCCTTGATTGTCTGCTCACCTCCGGCAGAAGCTTGAAGAACGAACTGTGTCTTGTCCGGGGTGACTGTTCCGTTGGTTTCGACCTGGCCGAAGTCGTGCATCTTCACGTCGCCCCGGTTTGGCAGGTTTTGGGTGCGCATAGCCTCTGGCTCAACTGTCAAATCAACTGTCCAATCCGTGGTGCCAAGCGGCGGAATTTTGATGCGGATGTCCACGATCTCATCACGAAGCATCGTGTTGGCTCCTGGGTTCACCACTTGGCCTGTCGCAGGGTCAATTTCGGTGTGTTTAACCTCAAACTCCACCGGCAGGAGGTTCACCTTCTTATTCACTACGCGATTGGTGCCGTGGGAGTGGGTGTGCGGGGCTAGCACTGCGCTGCTGTTATCAACTATCCAATGGTCGGCGATGGTGAAGGAAGGCGCGTTTTTTCCTGCTATGCTTGCTTCCCAACAATACCATGGCACTTTTTCTCCGGGCCTAGTGCGGATGTAGCGGAGGCTCAATTCGTAGGCGTTGCCGCGTAGGAGTGGCAATACTTGATCGGCGGCGACGTTGTGAGAAGTCATGCGGAGCCGTCGTGTGCGGGTGTCGTTAGGACCTTTGCCTTTGAGGGTGGCTTCCCAAGCGGTGTAGTCTCCATTGATACGAAAAGGAACCGGCTCGGGTGGGTCTGTGGGCGCTTTGCCGCTGTCTGCTGCATTGCCGGGATCGCTCCCTTGGGCGATTTCTTGGGCATCGCTTTTTCCGTCGCCGTCGCTGTTTGCATTGCGAGGGTTGGAGCTGTTGAGATATTCC
>JAYTOE010000046.1:0-7484 GCA_043747935.1 Akkermansiaceae bacterium | reverse complement strand
GGAGACACAAGACACAAGAAAAGAAGGTAGGTCGGCGGGGATGAATGATGCGGAGTATTTGGAGGGTGGGGCAGACAGGCGTCAGCCCCTCCCGGAGCTTTCGATGGCGAAGATGCTGCGGTGTCGGGTGAGGTATTTCACGGACGGCGCGGTGATCGGCAGCAAGGAGTTCGTGAACGAGGCGTTCGCAGGTGCACGGGAAAGGTTCACGAAAAGGAGGAAGGACGGGGCGCGGCGGATGCGGGGCAGCGGCGCTCCGGCGGCGGGGAAGCTGTGGAGCATGCGAGATTTGCGGGTGAATGTGTGAAGTTCCCCGTTGAAGCAGAAGACTCGGAGACACAAGGTGCAAGATATGAGGGATGGTTTAGCGGGACGCGGGAATAGGAAGAGCCTCAACCGCGCAAAACGCAAGGTGCGCGAAAGGGCGCCAGGGTTATGTGCCACGTCACCGTCCTCGGCGGCAGGGGATTGATGCGGGGAATTCTCTAACATGCCTTGATTATTCGCTCTCGGGGAGCGATATTTCGAACGTTTGTTGGATGTTGAGCGAGGATTCACAATCGTACACTGAGCTTACGATTTCATGAAACTGGGTACACAACCCTAAAAAAACCGCAGAAAACAGCCCATCGAGGCCTTCATTTTTTAGAAAAATCACTCGAAAACATTCAAAATTCTACAATTTTCACCTGAAGTATGGATCGTAACTCATTCAAAATCATAGAGTTAAAAGTTTCCTCAAAATTTCTTCAGTTTCTTCTTGTGAGCTAGGTGTACGAAAGTGTATTGTGTGGGGGTCGGCGCGAAAGCTGCCTCCTAATGATCGCTCAATTCCAAGGCTACAAGGGTTCGTTCCCTTACAAGACAGACTCGAAGAATCGGGTCAATGTCGTGACGTCTTGGCGGCCGCCGGAAGGCGCGGGGCTCTACCTGATGGCCTCCGTTTCCGAAGGGGTGAACATCATCAAGGTGCTTACCGACGAGGCCGTGGTTTACCGCCTGCAGGTGATCGACGAGAACGAGAGCGAACCTAAGAAGAGAGCGGAACTCAAGACCCGCCTGAAACGCCTTCTCCGCGAATCGAGCGTCAACGAGCAGGGCAAGATGCTCATTCCCCGCGATCTCGCGCAGCACGCCGGCATCGCCACCGATTCGGATGTCACCCTTTCCGCCGGAGACAGCCATTTCGAAATCTGGAACCGCGAGAAGTTCGAATCGATCTTCGGAGTCGCCGCCGTCCCGCCGGAAGAGGACACGCTCGGCATCTTCTAAACACTTTCACCACTCACCAATCCCACACCCCGCTGACAGCATGCTGTTCAACCCACCAACCCTCGCGAACGAAACGGTCCACCTCACGGCGGCTTCCGGCGTGTTCGTCCGTTCGCGGAGGTTGGGTTCATTTTCCAAGTTCACACAAGGCCGCGCGCTCGGGACAGGGCGCGGCTTTGAATACACGGACGCCGCCGCCGCTCCTGGCTGGTTGTCGGCGCGGCGTCCGTTTCCCTTTTCTAACGCCTTTCTGGCTGGGCGGATGAAGTCTCTCGGGACAGAGCTTCATTCGCTTTTTGAACCCGTGCGCTGCGCCGCTCCTGGCTGGTTGTCGGCGCGCGCACGGGTTTTCCTTTCCAAAAGATCACAAGATCGCGCGCTCGGGACAGGGCGCGGTTTTGAAAATACGGATGCTGCCGCCGCTCCTGGCTGGTTGTCGGCGCAGCGTCCGTTTCCCTTTTCCAACAGTTTTCTGGCTGGGCGTATGAAGTCTCTCGGGACAGAGCTTCATTCGCTATTTAATCCGGTGTGTCGCGCTGCTCCTGGCTGGTTGTCAGCGCGGCCACCGGTAAATTTTTCCAAAGAATCACAAAACCGCGCGCTCGGGACAGGGCGCGGTTTTGCTTTATCGGACGCCGGAGCCGCTCCTGGCTGGTTGTCGGCTTCGGCGTCCGAATCTCTTTCCCCGGAAGGCTACCACCTTCCCGTCCTCTCCGATGAGGTGCTCGAAATGATGGCGGCCGGCCCCGGTAAATTCATCATCGACGGCACGCTGGGCGGCGGAGGCCACACGGAGCTGCTGCTCAAAGCCGGCGCGAATGTTCTCGGTGTCGATCGCGATCCCGAGGCGCTCGCCCATGCCGGTGCGCGTCTTTCTGGCTATGCTTCTAGCTTTTCCACCTACCAGGCGAATTTCTCGGAAATCGCCAACCATCCCGCGATCGTTGCCGGTGAACTCGCCGACGGCCTGTTGCTCGATCTGGGCGTTTCCTCGCGCCAGCTCGATTCGGCGCCGCGCGGGTTTTCATTCATGCGCGAGGGGCCGCTCGACATGCGCATGGGGCCGAACGCGAAAATGACCGCCGCCGATCTCGTCAACACTTTCCCGGTGGAGGAGATCGTCCACATCCTCCGCATGTATGGCGAGGAGCCCCGCGCCCGCCGCATCGCCGCAGCCATCGCCGAAAGACGTTCGGTGAAACCTTTCTCCACCACCACGGAACTCGCCGCCTGCATCGAGAAAGCAGTCGGACGCAGTGGAAAAACACATCCCGCCACACGCAGCTTCCAGGCGATCCGCATGGCGATCAACGAGGAGCTCGAATCGCTGGCCGCCGTCCTTTCCTCCGTCACCAAGATCCTGAAACCCGGAGGTCGCTTGCTCGTCATCACTTTCCACAGCCTCGAGGACAGGGAGGTGAAAAAATACCTCCGGCAACATTCGCAACCCTACATTGATGATCCGACATGGCCCGAGGCTCGGCCAAACCCCGATCGCATCTTCCGGCTGCTTTCCAAAAAAGCCATAGCGCCCAGCGCCCAGGAAACCACCACGAACCCAAGAGCCCGCAGTGCGAAACTGCGGGTCGCTCAGCTTTTGGGGGATTAGCCCCGCAACGCCTGATTTTTTCCCGATACCCGTACCGCCTAAGCCATGAACCGCCGTCGCCAAGAAACCCATCACAGGATCTCTCCCGTCATGATCCTCTCCGTCATCCTTGCGGGCGCGTTCGGTGCCGTCGGCGGAGTGACCTACGTGGTTTATCGTAATTGCCAGATCAAGACCGTCCGCGAGATCGATGCCGTGGAGCGCCGTATCGAGCAGCACCAGCTCGACATACGCACCGTGCAGATGCGCGCCGACCAGATCCTGAACCTTTTCGCCATCCGGAAAACCCTCGAGCAGGTCGGCACCGACCTTGTTCCCATCCCCCTTGGTGTCTCGGAGGATGTTCTTACGCCGGACGAGGTTCCCGAATCCGCCTCCTCATCAGCCAGCCTGTGAACCGCGCTTTCCAAAACCGCTGCATCGTCCTTTGCCTGGTCCTCGTGTCCTTGCTCAGCGCCTTGTCCGCGCGCCTCGTCCAGATTCAGCTCGTGGACAGGCAACGCTACGCGGCCTCGTCGTCCAAGGCTTTCCACCGCATCGAGCGGCTCCCTGCAATTCGCGGCATGACCGTCGACCGCAACGGCGAACCCATCGCGAAGAGCATCCCGGTGGCCTCCGTCTTCGTCGACAAGAACCACCTTTACGATCCCAAGCTCGCTTCCTTCGGCCTCGCCTACATGGAGGCTGCCGAGGACAGCTCTTGGAAAAAGCTTTCCGCCGAAGAGCGAGTCCGCCGAATCTATTCGCTGCGTGGCGAGATCCTCGCAAGGGAACCCGCAGATGTGATCGTGCAGAAGCACCTTGCTCGCGTCATTTCCCTGCTCGACCCGTTTCTCAAAATGGATCGCGACCAGATACGTGCGGCGATAGAGACGAATAAGGGTAAGTGGTTTCCGATCGAAAAAGATATCCCGGACGACATTGCGGAACACCTGCGTGAGATCGTCGATGTGAACTACCTGCAGGGCATCGCCTTCGAGAACTCGATCAAGCGCTGGTATACGAATCCGAACCTCGCCACTCACCTGACCGGCTTCACCGGCGAAGTGGAGGAGAAAACGGAGGATGGAAAAGCGTCCTACCGGATGGTGGGGCGTTTCGGTGTCGAATCGACCCAGGAAGAGTTTCTCGCCGGACGCGATGGACGCCGTGAGCACCGCAGGGATTCGCGCGGCATGATCGTTCCCGGCAAGGCGAGCAGCCTGCTGCCGCCCCGTGCCGGTCTCAATGTGAAGCTGACCATCGATCTCAGTATGCAGGCGATCGTCGAGGAGGAGCTGGATGCGGGGCTCGCCAAGTACAAATCGAAGCGCGGCGCGGTGATCGTGATGGATCCGAAGACCGGCGAAGTCCTTGCCATGGCATCGCGCCCGCACTTCAACCTCAACGACAAGCAGGATCTGGAGAAAAACTCCTTCAACTACGCGATCCAGGCGAGAAATGAGGCGGGCTCCACGATCAAGATCATCCCCACGTCAGCGGCGTTGGAGGAAAAACTCGTCACGCCCACCACCGTTATCTACTGCCCGAGGTTTCTCCAGGAGAACAAGTTCACCGTCACGGATTCGCACTCCGGCGGCATGCTGACTTTCGAACAGATCATCCAGAAATCGAACAACACTGGATGCTGGAAGCTCGCCAAACAGCTCGGCGTGAAACGCTACTATAGCTACGTGCATGGTTTCGGTTTCGGCGAACGCACGGGAATTCAACTCAGCGGCGAGAATTCCGGCATAGCGACGGAGGCGAAGCTGCCCGTCGATTTCTCGCGATCCTCCTACGGATACTACATCGGCGTCACGCCGATCCAGATGGCCGCAGCCTATTGCGTCATCGCCGGCGACGGGCGCCTTCTCAAGCCGAATATTGTCAAGGCGCTGATCGCGAACGACGGCACGGTGGTCGAAGAATTCCCCACGGTATCGCGCAGACAGGTGATCTCTCCCGGCACTGCGCAGAAAATGCGCACCGCGCTGCACAAGGTGACCCTGCTCGGTGGCACCGCCCAGCAGGCCTGCGTAGCCGGACACAAGGTCGGCGGAAAAACAGGAACGGCGATCAAGTACGATTCGGAGCGGGGCGGCTACGTCGCGGGCGCCTATGTCGTTTCCTTTGCCGGTTTCATGCCCGCCGATGATCCGGCGTTCGTCTGCTACGTCATCATCGACGAGCCGAAAACAACCGAGGTGCCCCTCTACGGCGGAACAGTCGCCGCACCGATTTTCTCGAAGATCGCGACACGCCTCGCCGCCCACATGAATCTGACACCCACCGAACCGATCCCGGACGCCGAAGAGCCGATCGCCAAGACTCACTAATTGAAATGCTTCTCCGCACCCTCATTTCCCCGCTCGAAAAGGTCACCGTATCCGGCACGCTTGATCTTGAAATTGATGCCCTCACGGCGGATTCCCGCGCGGCGGAGCCGGGCAAGCTTTTTGCGGCGATACGCGGCACGAGCATGGACGGGCACAAGTTCATTCGGGAAGTGATCGAGAAAGGTGTCACTGCGATCCTAGCCGAGACCGCGCCGCCTGCCGATTTTCCGCAAAGCGTTGCATGGCTCCATGTCCCCGACAGCCGCGCCGCGCTGGCCGTGCTGGCCGCCACTTTTTATGGCGAACCCGCCGGAGAGCTCAAGCTGGCGGGCATTACCGGCACGAACGGGAAAACGACTACGGCATTTATAGTAAATCATATCATGCGTGCCGCCTGGCACCGCGCCGGTTTGCTCGGCACGATTTTCGTGGATGACGGTGAGACCCGCACTCCTGCGAAGCACACCACGCCCGGTTCCATCGAACTCAACGCCATCCTCGCCACCTTCCGCGACAACGCCTGCCGCGGCGCGGCGATGGAGGTTTCCTCGCACGGCATACACCAGAAGCGAGTCCATCACATCGCCTTCGACGCGGCCGTTTTCACCAATCTCACCCAGGATCATCTCGATTACCATGGCACTATGGCGAAATACATGGAAGCGAAGGCTTCCTGGTTCCACGATCTCGCCGCGAATCCACTCGGTAAAAAGCCCGTCGCCGTGATCAACACCGATGATGCCTGTGGCAACGATCTCGCCATGGCGCTCGAAGGCAAGATGCCAGTGCTTCGCTACGGCTTCGGCGTGCATTGCGATTTCCGCGCGAACGGTTTCCAGCAGAAGCCCGGCGGCATGACCTTCGAACTCGCTGCGAAAGGCAAAACCTTCCTCGTCCGCGCGCCGCTCATCGGCCGTTTTAACGCCTACAATGTCCTTGCCGCCATCACCGCCGCCTCCGCATGCGGCATCAAGCCGCGCGAAGCGATCGCCGCGCTCGCCGATTCGCCGCAGGTGCCGGGTCGCATGGAAAACGTCGGCAGCGCCGGCGGTGCCACGGTTTTCGTCGATTACGCCCACACGCCGGATGCGGTTGAGAACGCCTGCCGCACCCTGAAGGAACTCGATCCGCGCCGCCTCATCACCGTCTTCGGTTGCGGCGGAGACCGCGATAGCGCGAAGCGCCCCCTCATGGCCGCCGCCGCCGCGAGATATAGCGAAGTGGTCGTCATCACCTCGGACAACCCCCGTTCGGAAGACCCTGCAGCGATCATTCGCGAAATCGAGAGAGGCCTGCCCGCGAAGTGCAATCACCTTTCCATCATCGACCGCGCCGAGGCGATCAACGCCGCCGTCGCGAACTCCCGCTCCGGCGACATCATCCTCATCGCCGGGAAAGGCCACGAGACCTACCAGCAGTTCGCCGACCACACCATCGACTTCGACGACCGCAAGAAGGCCGACCTCGCGCTGCGCAACCGCGCCGCCGAGATCACCGAAATGCGCGCCAATCCCCAACCCCGCTTCTGATCATCCGAATCCTTTTCGCATCCTTTCCGTCCAATCCCTCGCGAACATCATGCAATCCACCGCTCGACAGATCAGCGAAATCCTCGGCGCCCCGCTCCTCGGGGCAGTCGGTGATGTGCGCGTCGGCGGTGCTTTCACGGATACGCGCAAGCCTATCGAAGGCGGCCTGTTCTTCGCGCTCAGGGGCGAGAACTTTGACGGCGATCTCTTCGCGGAAGCGGCGCTGAAGGGTGGCGCGTCCGTAGCTGTCGTGCATGAGTGGAAAGGCGGCGAGGTACCCGAGGGCAAGGCCGTCATCGAGGTGCCGGACACACTATTCGCCCTCCAGCGCATCGCGCATTGGTGGCGCAGCCAGCTCGACATCCCGGTGGTCTGCATCACCGGATCGAATGGCAAGACATCGACCAAGGATTTTACCACCGCCGTGCTTTCGCAAGCGTTCAACGTCAACGCAACGAAGGGCAACCTGAACAACCACATCGGCCTACCGCTCACCGTGCTGGCCACGGAAAAGGAGCACACCGCCGCGGTTTACGAGATCGGCATGAACCACAGCGGCGAGCTCTCGCCCCTTTGCGAGATCGCCCGCCCGAAATACGGGATCATCACCAACATCGGCACCGCCCACATCGAGTTCCTCGGAACACGCGAGGCGATTGCCGAGGAGAAAGGGACGCTCGCCCGCTACCTTCCGGAGGACGGCCTGCTGTTCACGCCCGCCGCTTGCGATTTCAACGAATACTTCCGCGCCCGCAC
>JAYTOE010000045.1:0-8879 GCA_043747935.1 Akkermansiaceae bacterium | reverse complement strand
CAATCCAGTTGCGTCCGAGCGGCTAGAATACCCAACGCAAAAGCCAGAGAAACTTGCCGAAAGAATTATTCTTTCTGGTAGCAACGAAGGCGACCTCGTGGCCGATTTCTTTGGCGGTTCCGGCACCACCGCCGCGGTGGCCGAAAAACTCGGGCGCAAGTGGATCACCAGCGATCTCGGCAAGTTCGGCATCCACACCACGCGCAAGCGCTTGATCCAGGTGCAGCGGGATTTGAAGACGGCGGGCAAGCCGTTCCGCGCCTTCGAGGTTCTCAACCTCGGCCGCTACGAGCGCCAAGCCTACCTCAACGTCGGCGGGCGGCTCAGCGGGAAAAAGAAGGAACAAGCACTCGCCCGCAAGGAACAGGAATTCCGGGAGTTGATCCTCAAGGCCTACCGCGCCGAGCCATTGGGCGGGGGGAGTTTTGTAGAACCACGGATGGACACGGATGAACACGGATTAAGAAATCAAAAATCCAGTTCTTCATCTGACATCCGTGTTCATCCGCGTTCATCCGTGGTTCCTTCTTCCGATTCATTCTTCCACGGAAAAACCGGCGGGCGCTTGGTCGTCGTCGGCCCGATCAATCTGCCGGTCGGCCGCCTGTTCGTGGAGGAGGTGATCATGGAATGCCGCAAGCGCGGCGCCACGCGGGTGGACGTGCTGGCCTTCGAGTTCGAGATGGGCCTGTTTCCCGCCGTGCTGGAGGAGTCCAAGCAGAAGGGCATCGACATCGCGCCCAAGACGATCCCGCCGGAAGTCTTCGACAAGCGCGCCGTGGAGAAAGGCCAGGTCCGCTTCGCCGACATCGCCTACGTCGAGGCCACCCCGCGCTACGACAAGAAGGACAAGCTCACCCTCAGCATCGAGCTCACGGATTTTTCCGTCCACTACTCGCAAGGCCTCGTGGACTCCATCACCGCCGAACTCAAGGCCGGAAAGAGCGAGGTGGTCTGCGATGCCGGGCAGCTCGCGAAATTCACCAAGGACAAGGACGGCATCGTCAAGCGCGAGGTGCTCACCAAGAAATGGACCGACTGGGTGGACTACTGGGCCGTGGATTTTAACTACGAGAGCCGCAAGGAAATCATCAGGATGGCCAAGACCATGGGAGTGGAGGGGGAGATCCCCGGAATCGCGGACGCCGCCTCCGGCGAGTTCCTCGAATTCGAGGAACGCTGGACGGGAGCCTACATCTTCGAGAACGAGTGGCAGAGCTTCCGCACCCGCCGCGACCGCGAGCTGGAAATGACCACCGTCACCCACACCTACGCCAAGCCGGGTCGCTACACCGTGGCCATCAAAGTCATCGACATCTTCGGCAATGACACCATGACTTTGGTGCCGGTGAATGTGGGGTGAACCGTTTACCTATCAAACAGCGCGAACTTGAGATCCGCTTCGGAGACGACCTCTCCGTTGACGAGGCAGCGGCAGGATGTCTGGCCGATGTTGCCGCGCACCTTGGTGATGGTGGCCTCGGTGATGAGGGTGTCGCCGGGCATGACGGGCTTGCGCCACTTCACGTTGTTGGCGCTGAGGAAATAGCCGATCTTGCCGAGGTTCTCCGGCTTGCGGAGCATGAGGATGGAGGAGACCTGGGCCATGCCTTCGAGCTGGAGCACACCGGGCATGATGGGGTGGCCGGGGAAATGGCCTGCGAAATACGGCTCGTTGATCGAGACGTTCTTGAGTCCGGTGCAGGATTTTTCGCCGAAGTCGATCACGCGATCTACCATCAGGAACGGATAGCGGTGCGGGAGGATGCGCATGACCTCGTTCACATCGAGAACGCTTTCGCCGTCGGGGATCGTAATGGGCGCGGGAACCATAGCGCGCATGCGCTCGTATTCCTTCTTGAGCGTGGCGGCCATTTTTGTGTTCGGGCTGTGACCCGGTTTCACGGCGATGACATGGCCGAGGATGCGTTTGCCGGAGAGCATGAGATCACCGATCAGGTCGAGCGCCTTGTGGCGGGCGAACTCGTTGGTGAAGCGCATCGGCTCCTTGGACATCACTTCGTTGCCGCGGATCACGACGGCGCTTTCCAACGAACCGCCTTTGATCAGACCTTTGTCGAGAAGCGGTTTTACATCCTCGTAGTGGACGAAGGTGCGGGCGGGAGCGATTTCCTTCTCGTAGAGTTCGGGGGTGACCTCCGAGGAAAAGTATTGGGTGAAGCGTCCCTCTGGGCCGACGTTGGTGACGGAGACGCGGAAAGTTTTGGAAGGGACGATGGTGATCAGAGTGCCATCACCCATTTCCTGATGAATGGGTTCGCGGATTTCCCAAACCTTGCGGACGGCGTTCTGCGCGACGATCCCGGCTTGCTTGATGAGCTCCACGAAAGGCCGCGAGGAACCGTCGCCGATGGGCGGTTCGTTGGCATCCATCTCGATGATCGCGTTGTCGATGCCCATCCCGGTGAGGGCGGAAAGCACGTGCTCGATGGTGTGAACTTTCACGGAACCCTCGGCGAGCGTGGTGGCGCGCTCGACGGTCTGCACCTTGTCGGCATCGGCGTTGATGAAGGGCTGGTCGGAGAGGTCGATGCGGCGGAATTTGAAGCCGTAGTTTTCCGGTGCGGGCTTGAGTGTGAGGGCAACCTTTTCCCCGGTGTGGAGCGAAGTGCCTTCGAGGGTGGCGGGTTTGGCGAGGGTTTGCTGTTGAGACATAAATTTCAAAATTCAAATTTCAACCTTCAAGGAAGAGGGTCTTTGGCGGAGCCTTCCCCGGTAGCGGGTTCGCTGGGTTCGGGCGAGGGTTCTGGGGACTCGATGGACTCTTCCGTGGTTTCGGATGTGACTTCTTGCATTACAGTCGAAGCTTCCTCCGGTTTTGAGATTGCTTCGGCAACTTCGGGCGAGGCTTCGATGGTTTCGGGAGATGGCTCTTCGCTGGCGGATTGCTCGTCCGGGGTCGCTTCGGGTTCGGCTGGGGGAGTGGAAGGATTTTCTGCTACGGCTGGAGACTCTTGGGCTTCCGATGAATTTTCTTCCGAGGAAGGGGTGGGTTCGGCTGGGCGGATGCAATCCGCCGCCACTTCTGCTCCCTGAGCCCTGTCCCCTGCTCCCTGAGTGGTTTCGGCCGCCACGGCCTTCTTCTTGGGCTGCTTGGGCTTTTTAATCCCTTGGGGTGGGGGTGGATCCTGAACGACGAGGGTATCGTCGGTGTAGAGGAGAATGTGGCCTTGCTGGAGGAGCCAGAAGAGATCGGCGGCGTAGCCTTGGGGCGGGGCGGTGGAGCCTTCGGGAAGCATGGCAAGCCAGAGACCTTCGAGCTTCGCGGGCGGGTTTTCGCGGATCCATTTCACCATCTGTCCGGGGCGATCAGCGAGCACGGCGTCCAGAGCGAGGGCGCTGGGGCGGGCGGGGCCGGTGAAGAGCTTGCCCTTGCGCTTGAAGACGGGCATGTGCTCGGACTCGAGGATCTTGCAGATCTCCGGGATGAGGATCGCGGCGTGCTTGCGGTGATGGGAGCCGGTGGCTTTCAGGCGGACAAGCAGGCCGGGAGAAAGGTTTCGCGCGGGTATGGCTGCGGAAACCTTGACCTTGCGGGTCATCTGGTAGGCCTTGCCGAGAACTTCGGCGACGAGGGAGCGCTCGAACTCGGCGCGATCGGTGAACCATTTGATTTCTGGAGCGGCGGGCTCGGTCGGAGCGGGTGCGGTTTCTTCAGAGGTCTCGGGAGAGGACTCATCTGTCGTATTCTCCGGTTCCGGCGGAAGCGCGGGTTCGGGGGGGGCTTCCTCAGCGGTCTCGGGAGAGGGCTCATGGGACTCATCTGTCGTATTCTCCGGTTCCGGCGGAAGCGCGGGTTCGGGGGAGGCTGCATCAGCGGCGGGTTCGGCGGCGGGCGCGGCGGGTTCTTCGATCGCCGGTTTGGTTTTGGGTTCTTCGGCTTGTTTGGCCATTGCCGCCGCCATGGCTGCAGATTCCTCCTTGGAGAGGATGCGCCAGCGGATTTGGGTTTTCATGGAGTCCATCCATGCGTTGACGGCATCCTCGGAGCGGTCGCTGCGGACTTTTGCGATGTAGGATTCGAAGGGCATTTCCGGGAAAAACTCGCGGTGGACGCGACGGATCTCGGTCTGGTAGCCGTGGTAATTCGGTGGGCCGAGGAGCTTTCCGGAGATGCCGCAGCGGGCGACGGATTGGAAATTTCCCTTCGGTGGGTCGATCTCTACGGTGGTTTCCTCGATGTAGCGGTTTTTCCACGGTGACTCCAGTAGGTGGCGCAGCGCTTCCTCTTTGGTTAGAAAAATGGCGTCGTCGAGTTTGCAGCGGTAGAACGGTTCGTGTTTCTCGGAGATCTCAAAAATCGCGCGGCAACGGACGCGCTCGGCGAGGATGATTTCCGCAATGTCGAAAAGTGGATAGACGCGGGCGACCTGGTGGATTTCCTTGCAGACGAGCTGGATCGCGGCCTTGTCCGGGACGATGGAGACGTTGACGCCTTCGGCGGGCGGGATGAATTCCTCGCGGCGGATTTCGGGTTGGCGGCCACGGCCTTTTTGGAAATCGCGGCGGTCGCCTCCGTCACGGCGTCCGCGAATGTCGCGGTCATCACGTTGTCCGCGGCGGTCACCGCCATCACGGCCACTGCGGTTATCGCCCCGGTCATCCCGGCGGCGCTGCGGGTGCTCGCGCTCGGGGGACTCGTGGGTGTGCTTTGTTGCGGATGGCTCGGATTTTGCACGAGCCCACGAGGGGCCGAGCGCGAATTCGGTCAAAAGGCTATCGAGGGGGTTGGGAGGATTTTCGCTCACGTGCGGGGAGGGTAGGGACTTGGTTTCAGAAAGACAAACTTGCTTTGCGGTGGATTCAGGCAGATGAGCGAGCTTGTTGCAAGACCGAGAGATGGCGTCGTGTCGCGCCGTTGTGGACGGATAAAACGCGCAACGCCTTCTCGGTGAGATCGTCGGCGCACTGCGGGTCGAGCGCGGCACGGATGGCGAGAGAGATAGAGGCTTCGTCGTGGGCAGGTAGCGCGCCGCCGGTTTCCAAGAGATGGCGGGCAAGCGGCTGGAAGTTATCCATGTGCGGGCCGAGGATGAGGGGCTTGCGGGCGAGGATGGCCTCGGCGGGGTTCTGGCCGCCGGTGGAGAGAAAGGATTTTCCGATGATGACCGCGTCCGCGTGGCTGATCCAGGTGGCGAGCTCGCCGGTGGTGTCGATGACGAAGACCTGCGGGGTTTCTGCTGACGGTGGTGAAAACGTGCTCCGCAATATCACGGAGAAACCGGCTTTGGAGAGCGCTAGGGAAACCTCGCCCCGTCTCTCGGCATGTCGCGGCACGATGACGGGCAGCGCGGCGGGATCGGCTTCGTGGATGGCGCGGGCGAGCATTTCCTCCTCGCCAGGAAAGGTGCTGGCGGCGAGGACGACGGGGCGGTTATTTCCGAACGCGGCGAGCATTTCCGCGAACTCGGGTTTCTGTGCGGGCACGGGCGCGGACTCGGGATCGAACTTGATGCTGCCTGTTAGGTGGATGTTCTCCGATGCGATTCCGAGCGCCTGCCACAGAGCGCGATGATCCTCTTCCTGGATGCAGACGGTGGAGAGTTTCGAGAAAAACGGGCGCAGTGCGGGCGCGAATTTCGTGAGCCTGCGGGCGGAGCGCGGGGAGTTGCGGGCGTTGGCGAGATCGACGCGGATGCCGCGCTTTTCGGCGATGCGCAGCAGGTTCGGCCAGACATCGCCCTCGATATGGATGATGCGCTCCGGCTCGAAGCGGTTTAGGTAGCGGCGTATCATCCACGGGAAATCGAGCGGCGAGTATGTGACCCGCAAGCCGGGGATGGCGGCACTGGTGGCGAGGTGGTGGCCGGTGGCGGTGCCGGTTGCGAGCACGAAGCGGGCACCGGGCTTTTCCGCAGACCACGCTCGCAGCAATTTGAGCGCGAGCATCGTTTCACCGACGCTGACCGAGTGGAGATGGATCGCGCCGGACGGCTCGAACTCGGCTGCACCGAAATGAAGGCCGATCCGCTCGTTGAGCGCTGTGCCGAAACCGCCACGCCGCAGCATTTTCACCACCCATCCGGGAAACGCGACGAGGAAAAGCACCGGCAGCAGCGCCCGGTAGAGCAGGAGTGCGAGATGGCCTGTCATGTCTCCGGATGGGCGAGGATCAAGATCGCGCTGGAGCCGTATTCGCGCCGGTCGAGCAGGCAGAAATGGCTCGACGGCGGGGTGGGCTGAGTGGAGGAAATTTCGATCACGAGGTATCCGTCGGTGGCCAGCCTTTGGGGAAAATTTTCCAACGCGAGCAGCTTCGCGGCGAGGTCGGTATTGCCGTAGCCTTTCCAATAGGGCGGATCGGCGAGGATGAGGTCGTAGGTGGCGGCGTCGCGGCTGAGGAAGGAGAATACCTCGGCCTTCACGCAGCGGCCGCCTTCGAGGCGGGATTTTTTCAGGTTCTCATCGGTCACGGCGACGGCTTGCCGATGCTCGTCCACGAAAACGCATGAGGCCGCGCCCCGGCTCAGCGCCTCAAGCCCCAGCGCACCGGAGCCGCAGAAAAGATCGAGCGTGCGCGCACCCACCACCGTTTCCGCGAGGATCGAGAAGATCGCCTGGCGCACGAAGTCCGTGGTCGGCCTCGCGACCGCCGAGGGAACCTTGATGGCGGTGCGCCCGGCTTTTCCTGAGATGATCCGCATGTGGGGGAAATCTCAAATTTCAAACTTCAAACTTCAAGGAAGAACGGTTGTGCGGGGCGGCGGAAGAGGTTTAGGCTTTTCGGCGATGTCGATTGAACCGATCAAAGACGGACTGAGATCCCAGGTGCGGATCGACTTTTATGGAAATGTCCACAAGCGGATGCGTGGCAGCGATGTGGAGAGTCGCTACGCGAAAGAGGTGAAAGTGCTGAAAATCCTCGAGCAGCGGGGTTGTCCTTACGTTCCAAGGGTTTTGGAGGAACATCCCGAGGAGTATTATTTCGTCTCCACGAACTGTGGCCGGCCCGCCCCGCAGATCACGAAGGAAAAGGCCGATAAGCTGTTTGCTGCGTTGGAGAGGGATTACGGCGTGCGTCACCTCGATGCCGAGCCGCGCAACATCACTTACTCCGACAAGCTCGGGCAGTTCTGCATCATCGATTTCGAACTTGCGGAAATCTTGCCCGATCCCCATCCCTCACAAGCCCCCTGAACCGTGCCGCAGCAACCGAATTTCCGATGGGCGGGTGCCACCGTGAGCGGCACCCGCAAGCCCCGCAACGATGATTCGTGGATCGTTTTTTCCTCCGACATCAGCGGGGCTACGAAACTCGGCGAATCCGGCGAGTCCTCCGTTGCCACCTGTGATCTCGTTTTCGCGGTATCCGATGGTATGGGCGGCGGGAACGCTGGTGATCTCGCCTCCTCGTTGATCCTTGAGCGCATGGCGGCGATCATTCCGGAAACGTTTCGCGCCGCGGCATCGGGCTTTTTCCCGGACTCCATTGCCCACCTCCAGCTGGCGCTGAGGGACGTCCACGAGCACATCAATGCGGTGGGGTCGGGAATGGATGACAGGAAAGGAATGGCCGCGACGCTCGCATTCGCGTGGTTCACGCCGGAGAACATGTATCTGGCGAATGTCGGCGATTCGCGCATTTACCGGAGCCGCGACGGGAAACTGGAGCAGATCAGCAAAGATCACAACTCCGCATGGGGGCAGTGGAAACGGGGCGAAATTCAGGAGATTCAATATCGCACGCATCCCCGCCGTTCCGTGCTCTACGAAGTGGTCGGTGGCGGGCACCCTCAGATTAGTCCTTATTTTGCGGCGGTTCCTTACCAGGCGGGCGACCGTTTCCTCATCTGCTCCGACGGCCTCATCGACGGCGTCTGGGAGCGCCATCTTTCCGAAGAATTGGCTGCGGATTCCCCGCCAACAGTGGCCTGCGTAAATCTTCTGAAACGCGCCATCGACAACTCGGGAACCGACGATACAACGCTCGTCGTCATCCGCATCGACTGAATCCGATGTGGGAGTAAATATTGATTTTCAGAGACTGGAATATGGCACGAATCATGCTATTTAGTCAGCTGTCGGTTAAGCCGGCGGCTGGATACCTGTCGCTGGATCTCAGACACAACCATCGCTAACCACAAAAACAAACAGAACCAAAATGGCCAAATACAAACTGGAATACATCTGGCTCGACGGATACACCCCCGTCCCGAACCTTCGCGGCAAAACCCAAGTCAAGGAATTCGCGAGCTTTCCCGCCCTTGAAGAACTCCCGCTGTGGGGCTTCGACGGCTCCTCCACCCAGCAGGCACCCGGCGGCAGCTCCGATTGCGTGCTCAAGCCCGTGGCGATCTTTCCGGACTCCACTCGCAAGAACGGAGCCATCGTCATGTGCGAAGTCATGATGCCGGACGGCACTCCGCACCCTTCGAACGGACGTGCAACCATCCTCGACGATCCGGGCGCATGGTTCGGCTTCGAGCAGGAATACTTCCTCTACCAGGACGGACGCCCGCTCGGCTTCCCGGTTGACGGTTTCCCGAAAGTCGGCCAAGGCCCATACTACTGCGGCGTGGGTTACAAATTCATGGGTGACATCGCCCGTCAGATCGTCGAGGAGCACCTCGACCTCTGCCTCGACGCCGGCATCAACCACGAAGGCATCAACGCCGAGGTGGCGAAAGGCCAGTGGGAATTCCAGATCTTCGGCAAGGGCTCCAAGAAAGCCGCCGATGAAATGTGGGTCGCCCGTTACCTCCTCCAACGGGTCTGTGAGAAATACGGCGTGGACGTGGAATACCACTGCAAACCCCTCGGCAACACCGACTGGAACGGCTCCGGCATGCACGCCAACTTCTCCACCGCCTATTTGCGCGAGACGGGCGGCAAGGACTACTTCGAAAAGTTGATGAAAG
>JAYTOE010000044.1:0-17425 GCA_043747935.1 Akkermansiaceae bacterium | reverse complement strand
CGGCGCCTTTGATGCCCTTGCGGTTCAGGGTGGCCAAGGCGAGGGGCTTTAGGACGGGTGGGAGGTCGTTCCATTCCCTGTCGTGGAATCCCTTTTCGGCATCATGGCGCTGGAGACGGTCGAGGTTCAGGTTCCGCTCGTACCGCTTGTCCTCAGGATCATGATGAAGCTGGTGGTTTGATGTTTCGCGGCGTTCTTTTGCGACGGATTGCAGGGTGGCGGATACCGTATCAAGAAGGGCTTTCGCCGAAAACTCCGCCTCTCCGGGGAACTCGTCGAAATCGATCGAGAGGTTGCGGATAGATTGCTCCGCGAAGATGGCGGCTTGTTCCTCCGAGAGGATCACGCCCTCAACGGGGCGCCGTGCCCGTTGCCAGCAGGAATTCCAGCACCGTTCCAGATGGTCTTTTTGCATCTCAATCCTCATTCCGTTTAAGTAAAAAAAATTTAAATATAAGGCGAGCCTAGAATTTTGACACTGCGTAATCACGTAGTCCCGCGTTGTTTGCCGGATGTGAACCTTGCGAGCAAGAAGCAAAGAAAGGGTAGTGAGGCTACAGCCAGAATCCAGCCACGCAAGTGGCCGGACTGGGAAACGGCGATTTTTCCACCCGTTTCCAGAGGTGCGTTCTGGCTCAGAATGAAGGGTGCGTATTTGAGGACGGCAATCTCGAAGCTTTCATCGTCGTTTTTAGCGCCTGGAATGAATTCCCCCTGGGCCTGCCATAGCGCCTGTGCGGGGCGATCCGAGGCGAGGGCGAGGCGGTAGAATCTGTCCATGAAGTCGGGGGTCGCCGCGTCGGAGACAGGCCAGAGGGCGACCAGGACTTCCCGCGCCCCTGCGATGGAAAAGCTGCGCCGGATGCCGAGCAGGCTTTCGCCGCTGACGGAAGTTCCGACCCCCGAATCGCAGGCGGAGAGGGTGACAAGGCGGGTTCCTCCTAGGGGGAGCTTCGCAATTTCCGAAGGGAAAAGCAGGTCATCGGTATCGGAATCCAGCGGATCCCCGGCATCGCGGTTAGCGCCGTTGTAGAGCACCAAGCCGCCTGAGGAGAGGAGTCCGGATTGGTCGTCGAAGTCCACGGGCAGGTTATCGATGGATTCGTCTGAACTCAGGAAAAAGGCGTGGCAGCCCATGTGGATCACTCCGGGAGCCTTGCCGAGCCCGGTGACGGCTTGTTCGGTGGCATTTTTTCCGTGAAAGAATTTCGATCCGGTTGGGGCGATTCGTTGGATGGCCTCGGCCTCCCGTTCGGTTCCCCGGATGGGTTGGAGCTCCGAAAGCAGGGATAGCAGTGGATCCGTGGTTGTTTTTGTTTTTGTTTCTGGTGCGGGGAAATCGGAAACCGTGAAGACGGCCCAAGGAGAACCGGAGAGGGATGTTTCGGGAGCAGGGTTGAGGAGATCGCGGGCACTGGTGATGGTTGTGATTTGGGAATAGGTTTTGCAGAGGGGGATATCCTTTTCATCGAGCAAGGCGGCGAGCGGGAGGTAATGGACGCGGGCGTCCGGCGAGAAGGCGACGCTGGAGGTGCCCGCAGGGAAGGCTGATGAAATGGGAGCCCAGAACTTTTTGTGAAAGGCGCGGAGGATGGGACGGAGCTTCAGGGCGGGCGGGGGTAGGGTCTCGCCGCTGATTTTTGCGGAGCGCCAGAGCATGCGGGCGTGGAAGCCCCCGAGCCAGGATTCGAGCTCGGCATCAGTACCCAAAGGGATCCATTGCGGAGGCCCTGTGGGGGAGATTACAATCGCACCGTAGCGTCTCTCGGGAGTTTCGGATACGGTGGTATAGCGACAGACATCGACGAATACCGTGTCTTTGACCAACGACGCACGAATATCCTGCCATTGTGGGATTTGCTCCTCCCCACCGTCTTTGAGCAGGGCATCAAAGAGCCTGGCTTTGCTGGCAATAAGAACGTTTGCGATGAACCCGGCATCTCCAGTGGCACATGGAAGGGAGATCAGATCGAAGCGACCGAGGAAATTGAGGCGCTCCCGCTCGGTTCCTTCACGGATGAGTAGCTCCAGAAGCTTGATGCCTGTGGCGGTGGCTTGCGCGATGGCGTCATCGGAACCGGTCGACTTGGAGAGCAAGGCGTTGCGGGCGAGGTTCCGCTGGGTTTCCGCGACACGGAGATGGACGGGGGGCAGGTGTGCTTTCTGCAGATCTGCGGCGCGTTGCAGATACGTGGAGGCGGAGAGGTAGTCGCCGAGAGCCTGTTTCGTCACGCCAAGGTTATTCAGGGGACCCACGAGGGAGGGGTGATCTGTTCCGAGTGAAGACTGGATGGTGCCGACCGCCTCAGAGAAGACCTGATCGGCCGTTTCGGCATCGCCATGGGAAAGGGCGATCGCCCCGAGATTATTCATGTAGGGGACGGCGAGGAAAGGCCTGGAAGGATAGAGCCGTTTCGCTTCCTCGGCGGCGGCCAAGGTGACGGAGTAGCCTTCCTCGAATTTCCCGAGCCTCAGCTGACTCAGACCCATCTGGCTGCGGATGACGAGACGGAGTTCGGGATTTTCGAAATCCATTGCGAGCGCCTGTCCCAGCAAGTCAACCGATTTGGCATAGCTGCCGAGCGTGTGATGGAGCCTTGCGCGATGGGTCAGCAGGGTTGCGCGGAAGGCGGTGTTGTTTTTCGGGGTTTTATCGAAAGCTTCATCGAGGAGATGGCCGACTTCGGGATAGCGCCCCTGTTGCAGCAGGTTCAGGGCAAGATGATCCAGCGATGCGGCAAGTCCCGGGGTGCCCGCGGTTCCTCGCCGCAGGGTGATGATTTCCCGCAGGAGCTGTTCCGATTCGGCAAGATTCCCGAGATCCTGCAGCACAAGCGCCTTCGCTTCCGCAGGATCGGCGAGGGATTGCGGGGCGAGACGGCGGATCATTTCGCAGGATCGGTCGATCTGCTTCAGGGCTTCCGCAGGCTTCCCCGCCTGTCGCTGGATGATTCCCAAGGCCTGGAGACTCAAGGCGAGCTGTAGCTCGCTGGCGGGCTTCCGGTCATTGGCGAACTGGGCTTCCCAATCGGAGGTAAGAGCGCGCATTTCCTGTTCCGCAGCCGGTAAATCCGACAAATCCAATGCGTCCGAGATGCCTGCGGAGACCAGCAGGAGTATGAGTTTGCAAAGGAACCGTGAGGTTAGAGCGCGCATGAAGAGGAGCCGTTGCGGCTTCGGATTCAGCGAAAGGTAAATTTTTTCAACTATTTTGGAAATGGTTAATTTCAACTGCGATTGGAAGTAAGATGACAAGCTTCACTAACAAACTCGAAACAAACCATGCGCTGAATCCGGGGGGATTCTTGCTGGTGACGGTTGCGGAGAAGTTATCATCAACCGCTGCGTATGAATCCAACCGGTTCGCCGGAAAATCTTGCGGAGTTGAGGCGCTTGTGCGGTCCGGGGGGACTGCCTTGCGTTCCTCCGCAAGCGGGATTCCATCGTGGCCAATCGGAGTGAGCGCGTCCGGCCGGGGGGCTGGCCGCTCCTTCCGAAATTTTCCTGACAGAAATCAGAATGAAGTTTCATTCCCGAGAAGGAGTTTGCCGGGGGGCATCTCCTTTCAAAGGAATTGAATTCGTCGCATATCCCTGCACGAATAGGTCGGAACCGCAGAGCTAACCGGGGGGTGCGCTCAGTGTGTTCCGACCTTCTTGCGTACCGAATCAGTGTGCGGGGGCATCCGACACCTCGCTTCGCAGGAAGTAGGAAGGTGCCTTACCGGGTGGTTATTTTGCTAAGGAACCGGGGTGGTGCGTAGAACCGGAGGGGCACCGGCGGTATTGGAAGGGGCTCCCGCGGAGATCAGCTTAGCCTCGACCCCGGCAGGAGTAAGCAAACCGTTCATGGAAAGCTCGGCGAGCGCAGCACCGGCCACCATCCCTGCCGCCGGACTGGTGCCCCGCATCGTGACGTAAGATGTCGTATCGTCATCCTTGACCAATACATAGTTGCCAGGAGCGAGCATGGTCACCGGGGTACCAAAGTTCGACATGGCAATTCTCTTGTCTGCAGCATCCGAGGCACCGACGCTGATCACTCCCTGGATGGTTCCGTAGGACGAAGGGATGTAGCCAGACGCGTCCGCGCTACTATTTCCGGCCGAGACGATGACGGTGAGTCCTTGGGCGACAGCGAATGAGACGGCGGATTTCAGGCCGGAGCTTGTTCCCGCGAGACTCGATGAACTGGCGAT
Source organism: Akkermansiaceae bacterium (assembly GCA_043747935.1). Lineage (GTDB taxonomy): Bacteria > Verrucomicrobiota > Verrucomicrobiia > Verrucomicrobiales > Akkermansiaceae > Luteolibacter. Next base: position 13,227 of record JAYTOE010000044.1, on the reverse strand, counting down.
ACAAATCACCGAGGGGATCCGTGGATTCGAATCCTGGTAATCAGCGACGGCATCGTAGATCGCAGAAGCGAGCTTCGTGGCAGTTGTGGTGGGACCCGAAGTATAAACATCGTAGTTTTTGACCTTGATGGGTGTGCCGGGGGAGACACCGGCCTTGAGGTCGCAGATCAAGGAAAGCATTCTTGTCCCGTGAGCGAATTGTGACGAAGTGAGGGGGTCGAGGGTAGAGCGAACCAGGATCGTGCCCTCGAAGGTGATATTCGGGTTCTGTCCGATCCAGTTGCCCGGATTTGCCACTGCGGTATCAATGAGGTAAAGGCGAACAGGCTTGGTCGTATTCGCGTAAGTATATACGGGGCCGTCGTCCCAGCGTTCGCCCACCTTATTCAGACCCCAGTCCGGAGTGAGATTCACGCCGTTTGGAACAAAGGTCATTTCGCCGATGGCTGGCTCTTCTACCGTCCGCGTCCCAGCGAGCGGGAGAGGCGATGCGGCGGCGAATGCGGTGTTCAGGATCAGGACGATCGGGAGAAGCGCTTTTCTGACTGTCTGTGAGGGTTTATTTCGATTGGACATGCAACCTTGCCTAATTTGCTACAGTCCTTATAACAACTGATTCTCGTTTTGTTATAATGTATTTATTATTTAATTTAGTAATTAGTTAATTATTATTGATTTTTTAGACTCAAGAGTAAAAAAATTAATTTTTCATTACTTATTGAAAATGAAGAAGTTAAGAGAAAGCATGAAATCAGGATTGATCCGAAAATACTTTGGAAATCTGTTATTTCTGCTATTATTTATGATCGTTTAACCTTGGATATACGATGAAGCGATTTAGTAACTTTATCAAAGCGATTTGCAGAAAATCCTGTATGCACCCCTCCAGGAGAAGGCATCGCAGGTGCGGTTTATCGAGAGAAGTTAAGCTGCCGCAGTCCTTTTTCAAAAAAACAACTGAGACCGGGAATTGGATTAGGTAAATTTTTAGTATTTACAGACCTTTCGCAAAGGTTTACAAAAAAATAAGAAATCGAAGCCACGGTTTCAATACACCCAACCAAGTCCCACCATGAAGCCAGCCAAATACGGTCCTTGCGCCATCGCGTATGGATTCACCCTCTGCCTTGCGATGGCGCAGAGTCCCTCCGTCCTAACACCCGGAACCTCGACCGAATTGGTGGAGGCGATCAGCACCGGAACCCGGACTACCTTCTCTTTGACGGGAAACACGATACTGAGTTGGGAGCAGCTGACGTTGCCCGAAGGTAGCGAGCTGGTGTATGATTTTCAATCCGGGGACAAGGTTCTGAACCTTCTGTCGGGAAGCAACAGGCATCGCATCGATGGCACCGTAACGTCGAACGGAACCGTCGGATTTTTCTCGCCGAACGCCAACTTCAACATTACCGGGACAATCACGGCAAAGGGCGTAGTGCTGTCCACGCTCAATGCGGATGCGGACGAATTTTTCAGTGGGAGCGGCTATTCCCTGAACGGTGGCAGCGGGAGCAACCGGTTGTCTATGGGCGGGCGGATCACGTCAACCGAGGGGGACGTTGTAATTGCCGGATCGTTGATCTCGATCAGCGAAGATGCGGTCATTGAAGCGAACCATTCCCTCCTGATCGGTGGAGGGTCGGAGGTCAGCATTTCCGAGACGGGTGGCAGAGGGGTGAGTGTAGGTTCGGAAGACGGAGAAATCATTCACCTGGGATTCAGCAAAGGTTCGGTGATCGAGTTTGTGGCCGGCGGGTCGGTGTTTAACGAGGGAAGAATCGATGCCGGGAAAGGGCGTGTTTTCATCGATGTCGGCCCGGGCATGGAGATTACCAATGAATCGGCGGGTGTGATTGTCGCGGGATCGGTTTTCAGCAACGCTGCGATTGTGGGAGGGGGTGTCATCGTCCAGGACGAAGGTGATTCCGCGCCGACTGTGGGCGATGGAACCCTACGCTTGCCTGAGCTTACAAGGCCGGATGGGCGCATTGTCAGCAAGGCAATGCAAGTCAGCACGAATGCACCCGTGAGCGCTTCTGGTGATGGTGGTAGGGATGTAAGTAAAACCAATGGGGAAGGCTCGGCGTCGGCTGGCGGTGCATTGGCTTCCGGATCCGGACAAGTTGCCGGGAACCGCGGAGGAGCGCGTCCGTTGCTACGGAGATCCTCGTTTTTCGGGGTTCGTGGGGGTGATAAGACGGTCTCTACCCGGTGAATTCCGGAGTTTTGACTTGGTAAAAAATTAACTTTTGTTAATCTTTTACTGCCTTCAGGCTGCACCGATTGATTCGTGCAGATTTGTCCTGTGCGAGATATTTTTCCCGAAAGGATAATGCGTTTTCTATTATTCATTCTTCTTCTCCAGACCGCCTGGGGTCAGCTTCTTCTGGAACTCGATCCCAGGATGCCGGCGGCGAAAGATGTGGAGTCGGTCGCTGCGGTTGAGGCACAGGGCGGGCTGATCGGGGAAGGTGCGGTGCTGATCGAAACGCTTAAGAATGTGACGCTGGTCACCTGGGCGGGGACTTCCACTTTTCAGGCGACCGAACATTTGGATATCTCGGAAGGCATGATCCTGCCCGGGGCACAAAAGCTTTCCGGAAAATTGTCGCAGTGGATCGATCGTCCGGTGAGGGAGGGTGATCTGGCGGCGATGGCTGATGCCATTCTGATCCACTATGACCAAGCCGGATATCCGGTGGTGCTGGTGGATGTTCCGGAGCAGGATCTGGGCGGAGGGAACCTGACCTTCGTGGTGGAAATTGGGGTGATCGGGAGCGTCGGCGTGACGAATCCGGCATACTCCGATCCTGATTCGATCAGGAAAGGGCTTTGGCTGAGTAGAGGAGATATCATCAGGCGCGATGAGCTGGACGCGCAGATGGATTGGTATGGGAGGAACATTTTCAGGAATCCGAGGTTGCTGGTTTCACCGGGCATGGTGCCGCCCAGCGCGGATGTCCTGATCGGGCTGACGGAGAGAAAGCCGTGGAGCGTTTCCTTGGGATATGAGAACTCCGGACAGACTGCGATCGGCAGGGACCATTTTATCCTAGGTGCCGCAGCGATGACGAAGAACGAGCATGTTATCGCCTGGCAGACGGTGCTTGGCGACCCGCTCTCCTCATTGCAGGCACATGCGGCGACTTGGGAGATTCCTTTTCACAGGATTCATCAGACGCTCCAACTGAGCGGTTCCATCGCACAGGTGGAGACGAATGCCCTCGTAGCCGGGTTGCCGGTCGAGAACCAGGGGACATCGTGGGGTGTTTCCGCGATGCAAAGGATTCCGCTGCCTTCGATGGGGAGATGGAAGCAGTCGATGCAGGCGGGAATCGAGCTGAAATCGACGGATCAGTTCGTGCTGTTCGGGGTCACGGGGCTTTCACCGGGAGAGGTGCGTTTTTTGAACCTGCGTGGGGGTTACGCTCTGGCGAGAAAATGGGAGCACGGCGGATTCTCCATGGACGCGAACCTGATCGTTTCTCCCGGAGGACTGGTTTCCAAAAATGATGATGCCGATTTCAAGAATTACGACCCGGAGGCGGACTCCTCCTACGTGATCGGGAGGATGTCATCGGAGGGTTGGTGGACGCCGGGCCGGGATTGGCGGATCGGGATGCGGGCGGAGGGGCAGATGGCGGATTCGAGGTTGCTGCCAGCGGAGCAGTTTGCGGCGGGAGGTTACCAGTCCGTGAGGGGCGTGGACGAGAGGGAGTATTTTGCGGACATGGGCTGGCAAAGCAGTTTCGAGATTTACAGTCCGGCGGTTTCGCTCGGATCGGATTCCGGCATCCGGCTTCTTGTATTTTACGATCAAGCTTGGCTGAGGAACAGAGGCGATAGTTCGGATTCGCTTACTGGAGCGGGTATCGGTATCCGGGCAAAGCTTACCGAGCATCTGGATCTGCGGCTGGATCAGGGATGGCGGCTGGATGATGAGGGCTCGAGGACGCACCTGGGGCTTCGGACGGATTTCTAAAGCTGGAAAAAAATCAAGGTTTGTGGAATATTTGGAAATAGATGTGATCAATCTTCGATTGAAATAAAGACTAAACGAAAAGTCACTTCCCTCCATGAAAACAAAAGTCACCCCAACAGGGTTCCAATGCGATGAGAATATCATCGTGGATTTCCATGAAATGATTTCCCTTTTAATGGGGAAGGATTTCACAAGCCGTCAGGCTTTCAGAAACGACGTGCTCAAGCGCGCCGCAGAGATCAGGATGAGGCGCCGGAACGGAAACGTTTCGCTTGGCAGGAATTCCAATATCATCCCCTTTCCCATGGGCTACCCTTGCTCAGCATGAATGTAACCGCCTTGAAGGCGATCCCCAGCCCGCCGACCACGAACAGCAGCGGGAACCAGATCGAGTAGCCCGCCGCCTTCGTGTCCGGCTTGAGCACCGCAAAATCCGGTTGCGCCGGATTCACGAACGCCATCGTCTTCATGCCCTCGGGAAAAACCTCGAGTTGTCTCTCCGCCCGCGCCCTCTCCTTCGCCCAAGGATTTCCCCGAGCAACGATCAGCTCGCCGGTTTTTCCCTCGCCCTTCCACTCATATCCGTAAAGGAGATTCACCCGATACTCCTTCGCCGAGTATTCATCGTGTTTCTTTTCCTCGATCTCCGAGGAAAGGATCACCGCCTCGACCTGCGGCCAGGCATGCATGGCGCTGGCGCGCTGGTAGCTGTCCCACATCATCGCCGTGAACAACCCGCCGATCCCCGCGACGGCTAGACCCAGGATCACAAGAAACACGGTGGAGGCTTTCATCGGCAGACGCAGAAACAATAGGCTGCCGTCGCAAATTGCAAACCCGGCGTGAATTTTCCCCGCCACTTTAGTTTCTTCAGCAGCCGTTCTCCAATTATGAATGACGATCAACCGTATGACTGGGCGCGCGCGGCCGCGCTCTGTGCCTCATCGGCGGCTTGGGAAGCCTGTTGCCGGAGCGATTCGAGTTCCTGAATAATCTGATCGACGCTATCACGCGCAGACATCACGGCTGATTTTTCAGCTTCAATCTCCTGCACGGATTGCTGAGCCTGGTTGAGGATGTTTAGTGTGTCGGAAGCCGACTGCTCGGCGGCGCTGAGTGCCTGCTCCGTCTGGGCGCGCAACTCGATGGTGGCGTTCATTTCCATCTCCGCTGCCTCGCGGAATTGGGTGGCCATTTGCAACTCCTGCTCAGCCTGCGCACGCGCCTGACTCGCGATCTGTGATTCTTGCTCAGCCTGCGCGCGCGCCTGACTCGCGATCTGCAATTCCTGAAACGCTTCCGCCTGGAACTGTGCGGCGGCCTGGGCCGCGTCGCCAGCATCGTGCGCGGCGGCTCCGGCGGCCTGGGCAGCGTGTCCCGCATCGTGCGCGGCGTCTCCGGAGGCTTGGGCGGCTGCGTTGGATTCCTGGGCGGATTGACCCGCATCTTGCGCGGCGGCTCCGGCGGCTTGAGCGGCATCGCCCGCGGCATTGGCGATGGCGGCGGCCTCTTCCGCGACGTCGCGTGCTTGAGCCGCGGCGGCGGCGGCCTGATCACTGGCTTGATCCGCCTGACGGGCGGCGCTTGCCACTTGATCAGCCGCATTTTCGACCTCTTCGGCGGCAAGGCGGGTCTTTTCGGTGCTTTCCTCGACGCTGCGCAGTGCCTCCTCTGTTTGTTCGCGTGCGGCGCTGACCTCCTGCGCAGCCTCATCGGCGAGACGAGCAGCCTCCTCCACCTGGCGTGCCGCAGCGGTGGCTTCGTCAGCAGCAGTGGTGACGTTGCGGGCGGCTTCAACCGCCTCATCAGCCGCGTCCTTTGCTTGCGTAGCGGCTCCCTCGGAGCTCTGCGCGGCTTCGGTGGCGCTGGTGGCTGCAGCATCCGCCTGACGGAGGTTTTCGGCAGCCAGATCGGCGGCTTCTTGGGCTTCTTGCGCCGATGCGAGGGCGGCTTGCGCGGCTTGATGGTCTGTGTTCATGGTAGTGAGGAGGTGAGAAATGCTGGTTTAATCTATGATGGCGGTAGGATACGAGAAGGTGAGGGCGGGACGGATGCGACGCGAGAAGGAGATGGCAGAGCACCACCGACGGAGGGCGCGGCCTTGACCGGCGAATTGAGTCCCCGCAGCCACTCAGCCAGCAGGCGTTGGATATCACCGACTGAGGTCTTGAGTCGGGAAAGCTCGGCGCGCTGCTGTGTTTTTTCGCGACTGCGCTGCTCGATCCCCTTGTTGCGTTCACGGGCGCGGCGGGCTTCCTCATCTCGCACACCCTTGGACTGCGACTCATACTTTTTCAGGATATCCGCAGCCTGGGTGTTGAGCTGTTTGGAAATACGCCCGAGCAGTGAGGTGATCTGCCCCGCTTGAATGCGTAGCAGCTCACCGGAAACCTTACGCAGCTCCGCGAGGACGCCGTCTTGGAGACGGTCGAGTTCCTTCTCGAGCGTGATACGGCTCCGCTTCTTGACCGAAACAAAAGTCCAGATCAGGCCACCCAGAAGCATGGGGATCATCAGTGAGTAAAGTCCGGTCTTGATCGACTTCAGCGTGTCCGCATCCACGAACGCCTGAAGACCGGTGAGCAAGCCACCAGCGACCATGATGACGGAGAGTCCGCCGCGTGCCTCGGAAAAGCGTTTTCCGAAAGTGATGACGGGCATCTCGGAGCGGTAGCGGATCTCAGGCCGCGCCATGCCGACGACGGATTCCCACCATGCGGTGCGGTCGGTAGGGTCGATGTGCAGGCGGGTGCGGAGTCCGACGCTTTTCTCAAGCTGGCTCTCGATGTCTTCGCGAGTCGCCGAGACGGCTTCTTCGATAACGGCGATGTCGTTCATCACCAGCGCGCGCACTTCCTTGCGGAGCGCCTCGGTGATCTCGTTCTGCTTGTCCTCGGACAGGGCGAGCTTGATGACAGTCTCTTTGGTCGATTGGTCGATATCATCGACGCGAAGACCTTCGCTGATCAGGTTCAGGCTTTTGCAAAGATCACCATCGACGAGCTGGGTGCGCTTGGCAGCCTCCTCGCGGCTTTTCCTGATTGCCTCGAAATCATCCTGAAGGCGCGCCTTGATATCTTCACCCGCCTGGCGCGTTTCGCCATCACCTGTACCGGATGTGGCACTACCACTGACACCGGAGTCCAAAAGACGCACGCGATTGGCGATCTGATCCAGCTCGCTCTGCAGAGACTCGTCGAGGAGAGTGAGCGTATCGTCGATTTGCGCGGCGCTCTGCTGCGCGGAGAGGTAGTCTTTAAAAGCCACGTTCGGACTGGTGGAGTCCAGGAAAGGCAGAAACGGGGGCGAATCCGGCGAAGCGATGAAATGCGCGGGGAAGGCATAGCCTTGGCCGGCCCAGTTGAGCCATGAGATTTTCGCACGATCCGCAGCAGGGACGGGAGTCTCGTCGGTGATCACGCACTGGTGTCCGGCGAAGTTTTCCAGAAGGCTGCTGATGGTGAGCCGGGTGTCCGCGTCGGGCAGATGATTCGACTCGCCGGCCAGAACTAGGAAAGAGGCGCGAGTGGCGATGATGGAAAGCAGGGCGGGCTTGTTTCCCATGGTCTCCAGACTCGTGGGAATGAGTAGGATGACACCGCTGCGTCCTGCCGGCGCTTTCATGGAGACGCGCATGGGATCGCTCCATGAAGTGGTATGCTCCTCCCCTGCTGACCGGGACAATTCAAGTGCCTTGAGTAACCCGTCCGCCTGGTCGAACTCGCGGCGCTCACTGCCGGACTCAAAGATGTATCCGCTTTCCCGCAGGTGAACCTCGGTGTAGCCGAGCCGGTCGGGCACGACGACGCGGCAGAGCGGGTAGTCCTGGCCGAGTAGAGTGGATAACACCTTGGGGACGCTTTCCTCGTCGAGACCGACAAGGGCGATCTCCAGCGGTGCTGAGGAATTTCCGCCGCGCAGATTGCCGAAAAGGTTTGTGAGCGGCGTCTCGCTCATGCCGGCCTCCTGCCGGGAAGCGATATCCTGCCCTTGGGCGGCGAGCTTTCGGATACGGTCAGTGATGTCGTGGTTGAATTGCATGGCGCAATGATTAGAGTCAGGACTTGGGAGCGGTAAAGTTGTAGGTTTTGCCATCCGCTTGCTCAGTAACTTTGATTTCGGATTCGGTGACGGTGCCTTCATAAATGAACACTCGCCCACTGCTTTGTTCGGTTCCCTCTGCGGTGAGTTTTCCTTTTGTGTCTATTTGGCCTTTGATTATGAGCCAGACCTCACCTTTAATGTTGGCTTTTGCGCCACCAAAATTCCCTTTATCATTGATTACGAAAGTTGTATCCCCAGTAGCACTTACGAAAGTGTAAGTCCCAGCAAGCGCTGCTTGCGGCGACTCAGTGGGCAGCTCCTGATCCTTGGAAAGTTTGAAGTTTAAAATTTTATCATTAACTTTCTCATTAACCGCCATTTCACCATCCTTGATAGTGCCGGAGTAAGACGTCTTATCGGAGGCAAGAGCGGTGAACTCACCCTTATCATTTACGGAGCCTGTAATGGTGACAGCAACCAAGCTATCGTCAGCAACTTGATTGCTGCCTGTGATCACTCCATTCTCGTCCACCGTGATGTCAAAGTCGTAAACCACACTAGAGTAGTTGATGCGGTTGCGGTAGACGCCTGTGTAGGGGGAGAGAAAAACGGTTTCCTTCTCGCCCTTGGTGAGTTTGAAGTTGAAAACATCGCCATCGGGGAAGGTTTCCACGACGATCATTTCGTCATTCGCAATACTGCCGGAGTATGTTATCGGCTCAGAATCACCAAGTGTACTGGCGGTGAATTTGCCTTTAGTGTTCACGCGGCCTTTGGCACCGTAGCCCTCCTTGTCGGTCAGATCGCGTTTACTAATAGAGAGATCTCCATTCGCCGCGACCTCACCGCGCATCTCATACTTGCCTAATATTGCGTATGTGATGGAGGGATTATGGTAAATCCCAGCCAACTCCGCCTGTGGCGGCTGCTTGGGAAGTTCGAGACCCTTCGTCAAAGTGACGGACACAGGTTCCGAATCTCCTATCTGCTCCTTCAGTTCCATTTTATCTCCCTTTATCTGCCCAACAAAACGCGATTTATCATCAGCTGTAGCGGTAATCACTCCTTTTTCGTCCACCTTTCCGGTGATTTTCACGGGCTTGGAGGATTTATCCGCCAATTGATTGATACCGGTAATTTCACCTTTTTTCGTAACGGACACGGAGTAATCATATACGGTTTTGTCGAATTCGATCCGATTGCGGTAGTCACCTGCGTAGATCGCAGTGGCGGGATCACGCAGCAGGATGATGGTCAATGCGATCAACAGCAAAGCGGCGATTCCGATGCCGATGGCTTTGAGCGGCAAGGGCTTTTTGGGGTGCGGCGGAGAGGCCGCAACCTCCGCTGCGGCAGGAGTTGGAGCCGCTGGAGCGATAGCTGCCGGGGCGCTAACAGGCGCTGGTGCAGGTGCTTCGGAAATCTCCAGCGCGGGAAGATCACAGCCGTCGTCCTGCTTTTCCAACACTTCGCGGGCGACTTTCAACCTGTCCATCGCGACGCGGTATTTGTTTTTCAGCGCGGCTGTCGGGGCTTGGGCAATTTTTTTCTCCAGTGCCTCCAGTTTTTCGGAGTAGGCGCGCTCTACCTGGGGGGCGCTCGCCTCTCGGCTTACACCCAGGGTTTCAGCGGCTTCATCGGGGGGCATGACATCGGGATCGTTCATTCGAGGATATGTGGGAGAGGGTGAAAAACTATAGGGCTTATGACTTGATGGGAAGGGCGGCAAGCTGATGATAGACTTCCGCCCAGTCCTCTGTCTCCTTGCCGGAAATTTCCCGCTCGATACGGGCACAGGTGCGGCTGTCTTTGGCGATGACGGTGGTGCGCCCCATCGCGCTGTAGCCGATCTCGACCTCGATGGGGTAATTGATCTCCGGATTCGCCAGCGGGCCGAAGGTGAACTGGCCGAGCACTTCCGGCGGTTCGAAGTCGTTCTTCCGCTGCATCAGTTCCACCGTGATGCTGTTTTGATCGGCACGGTGCGTGTAGAGCGTCTGCTTCACCGATACGGGCACCGGGACATGCTTTTCGATGAGGGTTCGGAAAACCGGCCTCTTTTTCACGGGATCCATGACCCGTAGTCCAAGTTCATTGGTAGTGACGGACTGCTTCAGGGGAGGCGCGATGGTCTCGCCCTTGCCATAGATCTGCTCGGCAAGCAAAGCCGCGCCGTAGGCTACGGCCGCGTGCGGCTGTTTGCGCTGGATGCGCGCCGCAGGCAGTTTGCTGATCTCGCGCACCTTCTGCTCGACACAGGGCAGCAGGCTGCTGCCGCCGGTGAGGATGACATGGTCGATGTCCTGCCAGGTAAAGGAAACGGCGTTCAGGACACGCTCGCAGACCTCCTCGCAGGCTTCCAGCAGCCCTTCGCAGCCATGGTTGAAATGGCGGCGGTTGAATGTGACCTTCATCGGCTTGCCTCCAAGAATCAGTGTCTTGTTGATGCTCTGAGACTCGCCGGTGTTCACCTCGATCTTGGCGGCCGTGGCGAAGGAGCGCAGCTTCTGCATCCCCTCGGTATCCTTCCGCAAATCGGCGCGGTGCAACGTCTCGTATTGCTCGCGCACCATGCCCATGATGACTTCATCGAAATTCTTGCCACCTAGGTTATCCGAGCCCTCTGTTGCCAGCACATACAGACCGGTGGGTGAGGACTGGAGGATCGTGGCATCAAGCGTGCCGCCGCCCAGATCGAAGACGAACACGGTCTCTTCTCTGTCCCTCGACTCAATTCCAAAAAATGCCGCGGCGGCCACCGGCTCCTCCACAAGTCCGAGCACCGGCAGATCCGCGAGACGACCGGCATCCACCGTGGCCTGGCGCTGCGCCTCGTTGAAATGAGCGGGGATGGTAATCACGGCACCGGTGATGCTCCCGTCGAGATGCGCCTCCGCGTCCTTCATCAGCTTTTTCAACACCAGTGCGGAAATCGCCTCCGGCCGGTAAGAAATCTGGTTGAATCCCTCATACACGGGATCCGGCTTACCCATACCGAGCTTGGCGAAACGACAGATCGAAGCCGAGGGATCCTCCGTGATCAATGCCTCACACAAATCGCCAACCACCGCGCCACCCGAGCCGATATGCACCACAGAGGGCGTCTGGAAACGGGATGAAGTCGTCCTGTCTGGACACAGTGAGGGGATACCCTTAGCATTGAGGTAGCTCACTAGCGAAAAGGTGGTTCCCAAGTCAATGCCGACGACCATAAACGTTATTTAAAAGAAGATGCGAAATGCGTTTTTTGGATACAGTCTTAATCTGAGCGAGGCAACCGCTTATTTCCGGGAATCGGCATTGAGCCAAATAGAACCGCCGCTAAAATAGGCTAGATGCGCACCCAGCGTATCGGAAACGAAAGATGTGGCGTCATGGCAGTGACGGCGGCATGCTCCCTCCGACCCGCAACTAGGACACCACGAACGCACCATGAAAAAAGCCGATAAAGAATTCCTTTTCAACCTCCTCGAAACCCCCTCCCCCACCGGCTTCGAAATGCCCGGCCAACGTGTCTGGGCGGAATACGTGAAGTCCTTCGCCGCTTCCGTGGAATGCGATGCCTATGGCTCCACCTGGGCGACCCTTCCCGGAAAATCGAAGAAGATCGTGATGCTGGAGGCTCACGCCGATGAGATCGGTTACATCATCAAGCACATCGACGACAAAGGCTTCCTCCGCATCGACCGCGTCGGCGGTTCGGACGCCGCCACCGGCCGCGGCCGCCGTGTGCGCATCCTCGGCGACAAGGGCGAAGTCACCGGCATCATCGGTAACACCGCGATCCACCTCCGCCGCGACGAACTCGGTGGTGAGAAAGCGCCCGCCGTGCACGATCTCTGGGTCGATGTCGGCGCGTCCAACGCGAAAGAAGTCGCCGCCCTCGGTCTCCGTGTCGGGCATCCAATGGTGTATGTCGACGGCCCGTCGGAACTCGCCCACAAACGCCTGATCGGCCGCGCCTTGGACAACCGCCTCGGCTCCTACATCATCGCGCAGGTGATGAAGCGCATCGCCGAATCCGGCAAGAAACCCGCCGTCACCCTCGTCTGTCTCAACGCGATCCAGGAAGAGATCGGCGGCCACGGCGCGATGATGGCCACCTACCGACTCAAGCCCGATGTCTGCCTTTGCCTCGATGTCACCCACGCCACCGACACCCCCGGCATAGAGGCCGCGAAGTTCGGCCTGGTGAAGCTCGGCGGCGGCCCGTCCATCACCCACGGCACCTGCAACCACCCACTCATCGTCAAACGGCTCATCGCACTTTCTGAAAAGGAAAAGATCGACCTCCAGCACGAATCGTCGAGCCGTTTCTCCGGCACCGACACCGACAAGATTTTCCACTCCCGCGAAGGCATCCCCTCCTCCCTCGTCTCGCTCCCGCTGCGCTGCATGCATTCCGTCGTGGAGACCGCACATCTCGATGACATCGAAAGCACGATCCGCCTGCTCGAAGCCTTCGTGCTCTCGCTGAAGGAATCGGATACGTTCCATCAGTCTCTTGCGTAATGCACTGGCCGTCCCGCTATTTATTGGGTTCCCAATCTTGAGAACTTCAAGTCGGCAGGTGTCGCTTAAAAGGAAAATGCCGGATACCACGACAACCCCAATCGGGGTTGCGGATTTCAAGCCCGGGGTTGCCGGAGAGCAACGGAGGCTACCCCGGGAAATGCGCCCGAAACTATGCAACCCCAATCGGGGTTGAGTCCGAACCGTCACCTTCCTCGCGCATGGACGCAACACCTTTGGCGTTGTGATATTTGGCGAATCACCACCCAGGGTAGGCTCCGCGAAGCTACGCCAACCCTGGGCTTGAATTACGCAAGCCCGTTGGGCTAGTGAAGAGAGGAGCCGTAAGATCTTCCACCCATCATTCGTAAGCGGTCAACAGACCCCCTCTCGCATTTTTGCCATAGGTCTGGCATCTCTGGCAAAAATGTTATGGCTAGGGGTGTCTATGCTACAGCCGTGGCTTCGACCTCGATGGACTTCGCTTCTGCTGCGCGCGTCTTGAGCCATTCGACTGGCAGGAGCGATTCGAGTTCCTCGGCGGGCGGGTTGTGCATGAGCTTTCCGAACACCCACTCGAAGTATGCGAAGGGATCTTTGCCGTGACGCCGGATCTGCTCGACGAAGGTGTAGATGACCGCGCTGCGCCAGCCGGTGTGCTCGCCGCCGATAAACATCCAGTTCTTGTG
>JAYTOE010000043.1:0-9709 GCA_043747935.1 Akkermansiaceae bacterium | reverse complement strand
TTCTCCGCAATGTCGATTTCCGCTAGGGAGGTGGCGCGGGCGATCTGCCGTTCCAGCGCCGGGATCAGCATTTCCGGGATGGCAACCTGCCTATCCTTGTCCCCCTTGCCCTCATAGACGGTCAGCGAACCGTGCGCGAAATCGATGTCCTTGATGCGTAGCTGGCAGCACTCGGAGACCCTCAGACCGCAACCGTAAAGCAACCCGACCGCAAGGCGCACGCGATAGGTAGGGGTGTCGCGAAGTTCATGGAGCATGGCAAAAATCTCCTCCTGGGTGGGCGTGTAACGCTCGCGAGAGGTCTTGCGGCAGCGCAACGCGTTGACATCGTGGAGGTCTTTTTTGAATACGTGGCGGTAGAGAAAAAGGATCGCGTTGAACGCCTGGTCCTGGGAGATTTTCGAGTAATCCTCCCTCGCCATGCGGCTTAGAAATACCTCGAATTTCCGTTCCGATTGCACGATGGCGCGGACTTCCGGTGCATTGAGGAAATGGAGGTATTTGGTGATCCAGGAGCGATACGACGACTCGGTGGTCGTTGCGAGCTTTCGAGCCGCTACAACGCCGAAATCATCCAGTGCTTTCTTGAAATGTGGGGGGAGGATGCTCATGGCAATAAAACCGCAGTGGTGGTTTAATCAGTAGTTCGGAAGACAAAAAGAGCGGCCCGGTGTGAGCCGGGCCGCTGGTTATTAGCCCTGAGCTGCTGCCGGGGTTTCGTCCACCCACGGGAGTTGCGGTTGCAGGCGGGCGAGCGCGTTGCGAAGCACCGCGTCACTGTAGGCACGGCGCATCCCGGTGCGGGTATAGACCCGCGTGCGAGATTCGCCGGCCTCGATTGCCTCTTGCGAGGCGATCCGAGCGAAGCTGAGCACGTCGCGCAGCTCCACTTGGTTCAGCTCCGCGAAGAGCGCGATGGTCACCAGCCCGCTTTCGGCCAGCTCGGCGTTGGCAACGGCGATCTGCGTGGCCCTCTCAACCTTCCAGCGGCGGTGTAGAAGCTTGCAGCGTTCTTCCGGGTCAGTTCCGGCGACGGCGACGCCGTATTTACTCATCTGGCGCATGAGGTCGTCGAGCCAGTCCACGAATCCCTTCGCCTCCAGCTTGTTACTCCGGAATGCGAGAGACATGGCGGCGATGGGTTTGATGATGACCATACTGCGCGTGGCGTTTTGGCCGCGCTTTCGGGGCGAGCTGCTACCCGGATTTCCCGATGGCAGCTCGGTCGATCTGGAGTCAATGATATTGACCTCAGATCGCCATTCCGGCGCGAGGTTTGCAAGGTGTTGCCGGTGGCTTTTTAGCCCCAGCGCACGACACACGTCGATGCCCACAGGCCATGGTTCTGGGTCTTGCGGATAGAACCGCACGGGATGATCTCGAAAGAGGATTTCGAGGATGGGATTTTCGATCTTAGTTTTCATTGATTCGTCTTTCTTGGTTGTGTTTGTGAGTGAGGCCCGCCGAGAGCGCGGCGGTGGCCGCGTAGTCGAGGGCTTTGTGCATTTCATGGTCTGCATATTCGGCTTTGGCGGCCTTGAACATGGTGGCCATGCCCCGCGCCGTGATCGCGCCGTCTGCCCGGAACTCGGACAGCGGCACAGAGAGCAAGATTCGGGCTTGTGCGTCTTGCGGTAGCTCACCCAGCGGACCGGGCAGGCGGATTGGTTCGTCAGTTTTCATTTGGTTTGGATCTCGTTTTGTTCTCGGAGGTGCTTGGCGTAGGCTGTGACCTCATCAAAGGCCGCTTCCAGTTTTCCGAATGTTTCGGATTCGAGCACGATGAGGCCCGCGAAGACGCGGGCCTGATGCGGGGATTGATCCTCGTCGGGGACGGTGGCGAGGTATCGGCTGACGACCAGATCAGCAAATGCGCTGACGCGGTAGATTGCATCCTCCAAACGGAGGATGCTGCCCCATGATGGGGCGGCTGTTTCAGTGTTCATTTTTCTAACTTTCAGTAGTCGTGGAAAGCCTCCACGGAGGTGCCGAGTCTCAACTACGCAGTTAGATGCGCTGGCAGTATTCCCCTTGCGGGTATTGTATTCCTGCCTATTGACTCGACGTTGTGGTGTGTCGGCCTCCGGCCGTCCGGGCATAAAAAATACGCCAGGACGGGGCGTTGACCGTCTAACTTTCAGTGCCGCGAACTTGGCACTGAAGGGGGCAGCCGTCAACAAAAAGCATCCGAACCAGACGCTGCTGCCAATGACTCCCGCGAGGGAGTTTGGCGTGATGGCGGAGCTGGAGGGCGCGGGATTCATGGCAGAGCTATGCGTTCGGCGGAATCAGATCCGAGAGTCGTTTGGAGCGTTCGACGCACCATTTCCAGCGGCGGTATTTCTTCTCGACCTTCCGCGCAAAGTGTCCCGCGATGATGCCTTGGAGCGGTCCCCATGACACGAATTGAGGCCACCATGCCGCGCAGATTTCGTAATGGATGAGTGCTCTCATGCTGACCGGCAAAGACGCCGAACAAGGCGTGCGAGGCAACAGAGCCCCGGCGGATGTTTGATTTGTATTCATGATCTTTTTTCGGTGCTCTGTGCCTCCACATCGACGTTGGGGTCTATGCGATGGGCTTGGCGTTATCCCAGGCTATGAGGACGCGGGATTTCGGGATGCCGGATTTGTCGCGTTGTAGGGATGACTGGATGAAGACGGGGGCGAATTCTCCGAGGAGTTCGCGGGCGTGTTTGCGGTAGGTTTGGCCGTCCTTCGGGACGCGGGCGAGGGCGGAGGTGGGGCGGAAGAAGGCGGGGAAATGTTCGCCAGCCTCGCGGGTGAGATCGCGGTAGGTCTCGGTGTCCGGGGTGACGCTGGCGATGATCTGGTCACTCTCGAAAACGACGGGCACGACGAGGCCGAGCTTGGGGCTGCGGGCGAGGAATTGACGGCCTTCGCGATCCTGTTCCTGGAGCGGGATCTGGTCGCCTTCGAGTCCGGCCTGTTCCAGTCGTTTCTCGATGTTTTTGAGCTCGGCCTGGGCGGATTTGATGGTGGCGCGGAGTTCGATTCCGCGTTCGATGTCGGTGCTGATTTGTTGGGGAGTCATAAGTGAGGTTGCTAGGGTTCAGTGTTCAGTTTTCAGGATCAGAGGCGGGCGCGGAGGATGGCGATGCGGCGGTCGATGGAGGCGGTTTCGGTGGTTTCGGATTTGTCGAGCTGGCGATGGCGGATGGCGATTTTGCGGAGGGTGGAGGCTAGGGTTTTGCGCTCTTTGCGGAAGTCGCTGGCGAGCTTGCGGCGGGCGCGGGTGAGGGTTGAGATTTCGGTTTTGATGACGCGCTTTTCGGCGGTTTTTACGGTCTGTTTTTTCGGTGTGGTGTTCATGTTCGATTCGGTTGCTAGGGTTTAGTTTTGCCTTTCGGCTATGAGGTGTGGCTGTCGCGGAATTGTGTTTGCTCGCTATCGCTCACGGGTCGTTCAGGGTTCAGGGAAGAGGATCAGGAGGTGAAATGTTCGTTGGCGAGGGGGCGGGTTTTCGGGCATCCGGCGGTGAGGAGATAGACGGTGAAGGCGTGGTTTCCGCCGATGGAAACGGATGAGGTTTCAACCTCGCCGGTGGAGATGAGGCGGCGGAGGACGGTTTCCGTGGCGGTGGGGGAGAGGCGGATGCGCGGGGCCAGGGAATCGGCGGTGGTTTGGCCGGCGGAGAGGTCTTTTAGGATGGCGGTTTCGTGGGTCATGGGGGGAAATTTCAGGGGTCAGGAATCAGGAATCAGGAATCAGGAATCAGGAATCAGGAATCAGGAATCAGGAGTCAGGAGTCAGGAGTCAGGAATCAGGAATCAGGAATCAGGAATCAGGAATCAGGAATCAGGAATCAGGAGTCAGCGGATGGTGGCGTGGGCTTGTTTGCGGAGGCGGATGGAGCGGGCGAGCATGTGTCTTGCTTGGCTGCGGAGGGTGTCTGCGATGTGGGCGAGTTGCTCGGTGGGGCAATGGCGGACGTGGCAGTAACCAGGGGAACCGGGGCCGGAGACGATTTTCCCGTTCGCGAGCTCGGCGGCGCGGCGGATCTGGCGGTCGGTCAGATTGAGGGCGGCAGAGAGGATGCGGGCGGTGTGGAAGCCGGGGTTTGCTTTGAGGTAGGCGAGCATCAGCTCGGTCTCCGCTTCGTCCTGGAGCGGGGCGGCGGCGGAGGGGAAACAGAGGTCGAGCTGGTTCATAAGTTGCTAGGTTTCAGGGTTCAGTTTTCAGGGAAGAGAAGACTTGGGTTGTGAAGCCGCCCGGAGGGACGGCTCTCCATTATTTACTGAGTGCTTGGATGGCTTCGAAGGCGGCGGTGAAGTGACTCCATGCGTAGGGTTCCTCGCGCTTGCGGGCGTAGGCGGCACCGTCGCGGAGGTGGAGGGTGAGCTTGCGGAGGCCAGCGGTGCGGATGATGTCCGAGAGGATGGCGTGGGCTTCGGGGTCGTGTTCCTCGCCGGGGAAATCGAGGCGGTAGGCGGTGAGGAATTTTTTGTAATCGCCCTTGGTGGCTTTGGCGGGGAGCGGGATCTGCATGGTGCCGCGATCCACGAGCTGGGCCATGGCTTCCTTGTGCTGGCCTTTGAACATGTGGTCGGCGAGAACCTGCGTGCCGACGAGCACCATGCCGCACTCGGCCACGTCGGCGATCTCGCGGAGGGTTTCCACGCAGCGGACGGCGGTGTCTCCGCGGGCGGTGAGGAATGCCTGGTGGAGTTCATCCACGATAAGGAGGCGCTGGCCCATGCCTAGGAGGGTGTAGAGTTTCTCGCGGAGCTGGGCTTGGTTGTATGCTTTGGGGGCGAGGCCGCAGGCGCGGGAGACGGCATACATGAACTGGGAATGTGAGGCTCCGGCGGGGTAGCGGAGGTAGATGGTTTTGCCGTGATTGTTCTGGCGCTGGTATTCACGGATGATGGTGGTTTTCCCGATGCCCATCTGTCCCCAGAGGATGGAGACGGTGCCGGTGGCGCGGGTCTTGTCGCAGATGGCGAAGAGGCGGTTTGCGAGGCTGGTCTGGATAAATTCCGGGTTATCGCTGCTGGCGATGTGGTTGGCGCGGGCTTTGTCCAGGGCGAGGCAGATGGAGGCTACATCGGCATTATAGACGCCACGGAAAACGCGGCTGAGGGAGGTGGAGGAAACGCCGGTGATCTTGCCGAGCTGGCCGAGTGACCAGGCGTTGTCCTTGGCTGTGAAGAACCAATAGCGGAGGGTGGACTGCTGCTCCGTGGTGTAGGAGAGGAGGACGGTTTCGAAGCCGGGGGCGTCGATGCTGAGGGAGGCTCCGGTGGGGTTCGGGGCGGTGGTGATGGTGGTGCTCATTGATTATTGGATATTGGTGATTGATGATTAGAATGCGTCGGGGAGATCGGTGTCGTCAGGGAGGTCTCCCCATGGATCGGCGGCGGTTGCGGCGGGCTGCGTGTCCCAATCATGCTTCTTGCCGTGCTTTTGCAGGCGGTCGGCAATGGCGTTGCGGTCGGCTTGCTCGGCATGGATCTCGGACTCGGAGCGCATCTCGCCTTTGGCTTTTGTGATAAAATCCTTGTTGAGCTGGTGCACGGCGTCGCGGCGATCCATGGTGCCTTGCATGGCGCGTTTCACGGGGGCTTCCATGGCTCCTTTAAGGCGGGTGCGCTGGCGGAACATTTCCTCAACCTGAGTGTTGTCGCGGTGGAAGCGGACGTTGCGTGTGAGTGTGCCGATGGGGGCGAAGGATTGATCGCAGACGACGACGGTGTCCGGCATCATCGGGTTGAGATATACCATGATCTTGTCTCCTGGCTGGAGGAACTCGGTGCGGCCTTTCGGGGTGGTGAGTTCCGGCAGGTAGGTGAGTTCTTCTCCGGGGAGGAGTTCCTCGGTGATGCGGATCTCGTGGCGGGAGGATACAGTGACGGGCTTCGCCCATGCGGTGGGTAGGAGGCTTACGATGTCGAAGAGGCGGATGCGGGCGATGGCGGGATCATCCGCGAGATGGGCTCGGGCTATCGCTGGAGACCAGGGGATGACGGAGGATAGGGAGGGGTCGCTTTTCTGTTCGTGGAGGGCGTGTTCCCGAAGGTTTTGCGGGAGGTTTGCAAGCTCGCTGCGGTTGCGCCAGATACCGGGTTCGTCCTGCTTCCAGCGCCAGACGAGTTCCATGAAGTTCATTTCCCCCCATCCTTGGAAACGGTGATCGGTGCGGGAGGCGAGAGCTTGGCGGATCAGCTCCGCCATGTGTGAAAATTCCACGCCAGTGAGGTAGTTTGAAAGGATACCCTCGCGGAGGTTGGCGGGCAGATCCTTGCCGAGCTTGAGCATCCGTTTCTCGTATTTTGTGATGCCGTAGTTTTCCTCGGGCGCGTTCTCGACGTTGAGTCCGGTCTGTCCGATGAGCATCTGGGAGTATGTGCGCCAGAGGTGGAAGCTGGATTCGATAGGGGCCTTGAAGCGCGGGTTGCCTGAGGATTGGGGGCCGTAGAGCATTTCCGCAAAGGCGGGCTTATTAAAGAGTCCGGACGAGTCGATCCGCACCTTGCCGCCTGTGAGGGCGGAGACGGCGTCCTCGAAGGAATGGTGGCCGTCCGGGGTGGAGAGGGTTTTGTTATCCCACGCCTTCGCCGTGCCGTGTTCCTGGATTAGGGTGGTGCCGGCTTCATCGGTGCGGTAGCCCTCTGTGGCGAGGATGGCGATGACATACCAAACGAATTCCTTTTGCGTGAGGTGCTTGTGTGATTGGGTGGCCTCATCAAACCAGCGCAGACGGATGTGCGGGCGGAAGGGGAAGCGGGTAAGCCTGTCCAGGGCATGGAAGCAGAGCGGAACCATGGGGCGCTCAAAGCCGGGGACGCGGACGAGGACATCGGGTTTTTCGTCGTCGAAGAAGACGTATTGGAGATACTTCGTCCCGACGCAGGTAGAGAGAATGGAGGGGAGGTCACGGTAGGAGGCGATGGTGCCTTTGCTGGCGAGACTGCGTTGCCAACGGGAGGGCTGGCAGCGGAGGAATGATCGATAGCTCCAGCCGTCCGGATGGCCTTTGCCACAATCGGCGGGCGGGGAGATGTAACCGGGGATGGCCCACTGCGGGTCCCCGGTGCGCCGCCAGAGGTTCCATTGGTCGATGGCCTGCCGCCACGCCTCACACATGCCGTCCTCGGTGCGCTGGGTGCGGATGATGGAGTCCTTGAACCATTGGCGGGTGATCTCCGGCAGGTCTCCAGTGCTGCGGGAGGCGCGGCGTTGATCGACGAGGGCGAGGACTCCGCGCTTGCGGAAGGCATCCATCCATCCCTGAACGGACTGGGGGGAGACTCCCATGCTGCGGGCTACGGTGGCCTTGACAGCACCCATGCTGCCGCTGCCCGCCGCGAGGACGGCTTGCACGGCGGTGAGCTTGCGGAACAGATCACGCTTCTGACCGGCTCCGAGGCTATTCACTTCCGTGAGGCAGCCTTGGCGGGCGCAGATATGCAGCAGGTTGGCGGGAGCGGCGGCGAGGTTCATACGGTGGTGACGTTGCGGATTTTGGCGGGTTTTGCTGACTCTGCCTTGACGCGCTCGATATCGGCCAGGAAGGCGCGTGCCTCCGCCTCCAAGGTGGAGAGCGAGATGGGCTGATCCGGGGTGGAATGGATCGGGAGGGCGGCGAGGAGCATGCGGTAGTCGGGGCTGAGACGTGCCTCAAAGAGCGGGACGGCAGCGGCTTCGAAGAAGGCGAAGGCAAGCTGGCTGGCGGGCTGGCTGTTGTCCTTTTTTGCAGGTGCTCCGGGGCGTGTGGGTATGGGCCGGGGGAGCGGTATGATGCCTAGCTCCTGCATGAGGCTGGCGGCGGTTTCCCCATCACAGACGGAGGAGAGTAGCTCCCGGAGGATGTCCGCGCCCTCATCCTCCGCCGGGGCGGTGAGGGCGCTGCCACCCTCGAAAAGCCCGATGCAGGCGCGGTGCGCTGCGGGGCCCTTGATGCGCCGGACTTTGGCCAGGGCGGCGTCGAAAAGGCGGATCAGCTCGTCCGCCGCGCGGCGTTTTAGGCCGGTCTCGCGCTCCACGAGATCAGGCCAGGAAATTAAAGTGGCGGATTCCGCCGCTTTCCTTCTGCCGGAGCCGATTGAGTTGTTTTCTTCCTTGAGCCTTGCGAGCTGCCAGCCGAGGAAGACTTTTCCGAGGATGTAGTTGCGGCCGAGGCGCTGGACGTGGACGAGGGTTTCGCGGACGGTCTGCCAGTCCGGCGGGGTGGTGGTGATTTCGGTGTTGGACATTTGAAGAAGTGGTCAGGGGTCGGGAGTCAGGGGTCGGGAGTCGGTTGTCGGTTGTCGGGAGTCAGCGAGACCAGCGGAGGCCGATGGAGACTTTGGTGGGCTTGGGTTGTCGGGCAGGCGGAGGCAGTCCCTCCTTGCGCATGGCGATGTAGCCGTGGGCTTGTTGGCATTGCGGGCAGATGCCGTAGATGTGGCCGGTGCCGCAGTCATGGTAGGGCATTTCGGAGGCGAGCTGGCGGGTGAGGATGGCGGTGTTTTCGCCGGGGTGATCGAGCGCCCATTGGACGGTTTTGGCATCGCAGCCGAAGGCTTCGGCGATGCGGTTGCGGGTGTGGCCGAGGTCTAACAGGGATTGGAAGATGGCGGCGCGGACGGCGTTGACCTGCTTGTCGCGGGTGCGGAGGAGGATGGCCTTTTCGCGGAGGCCGGTGAGGGCGGCGGCGCGTTTGATGAGGGCGGTGGTTTTGGGGATGATCATGGTGGTGGAAAATTCAAATCTCAAATTTCAAGGCTCAAGCAAGAGGGGTGGTGAGCTGATGGAGGTTGTGGAGGGCGAGGAGCTTTAGTTGGTGGGCTTGGGCGGCGTAGGTGCGGTGCAGGTCGGCGCGGTGGGCTTGCGTGGGATGCTCGGCGTATTTCCCGGCGGTGGTGTCGTGGATATCGAAGAGATCCTCGGCGTAGGTGTAGGCGGTGAGGTTCGCGGCGATGCCCGGCTGTGCCTTGAAGGAGGGCTGGCGGGCGACGGTGAGGATGCGGGCTTCCTCGGTGCGGAGGATGCGCTCTTGGTGGATGGGGATGATGGGGGACATGGAAGAGATTGATGATTGATGATTGATGATTTTGGATTTCTGATTTGAAGAGAGGTCGGTCAAAAAATGAGGAAGAAGAGGAGCCAGAAGGCGGTGATGAGGAGGATGTCGAAGAGCCAGGCGGGCATTGATGATTGATGATTTCGGATTGTTGATCGGAGGAGAGGTGGGGCGGATGCGTAGTGCGGCTTATCAAGACCGTGCCAGCCCTTGCGGGGGAGGCCATCCGCCCCGTTGGTTCACCGGCCGATGAGGGCGGCGATGAGGGTGATTCCGCCGGTGATGGCGGCGAGGATGAGGGTGGTGCGGCGGCGGTTGCGGCGGCGGTTGCGGTGGCTCTTGGGGGTGGAGGCGCGGATGTGTGCGATGACGGATTGGGTGCTCATTGATGATTGGTGATTTTGGATTTTTGATTGCTGATTTATTCGGACGGAGAGAGGGCGTGACGGAGTTTTGCGACGGCGATGAACTCGACGCGGCGGAAGATCCCGGCGGAGACCGGCTCCCCGATCTCGGCGGCGAGGAGGGCGAGATACTCGGGGGTAACCTCGCCGGGCTTCGGCGCGGCGTCGCGCAACTGCCGCTGGGTGTGATTTTTTTCGGTGTTTTTGGTGAAAAACTGAATTTTGTGCTGGCCCGTACGTACCCATGTGCAGAATCAGACAGCGATGGACACGAACAAAC
>JAYTOE010000042.1:0-9597 GCA_043747935.1 Akkermansiaceae bacterium | reverse complement strand
TTCTGGGCAGAGTGGTGCGGCCCCTGCAAAATGATCGGCCCCATTCTCGACCAGCTCTCCGGCGAGTTGGAAGGTCAGGCGAAGATTACGAAAGTCAATGTGGACGATGCCCGCGATCTGGCTGTGAAATACAACGTCCGTTCCATCCCACTGCTGCTCTTCTTCAAGAACGGCGAGGTGAAAGATCAGATCGTCGGTGCGAACGTCACCAAGGAACAGCTCAAGGCGAAGCTCCTCGCCCTCGCCTAGGATTGATGGGAATCTCTCAAGGCTCCGGCGGATTGATCGTCGGGGTCTTTGCCTTTGGCATACATCGCATCCTGCTCCATGGTCATCGCATTCCATAAGCCATACGGAGTCCTTTGCCAATTCACGCCCGACCAACCCGGACAGCGCACACTGGCAGACTTCGGGTTTCCCAAGAACGTCTATCCGCTTGGGAGGCTGGACATGGACTCGGAAGGCTTGCTCCTACTTTCCGATGAATCCGGGCTGAATGACCGTCTGCTTAATCCAAAACACGCCCATCCCCGCACCTATCTCGTGCAGGTCGAGGGGATTCCGGACGCTTCCGCGATCAAGGTTCTGCGTGAAGGTTCCATCGTCATCCGCGGACACCGTTGCTTACCCTGCGAAGCCAAAGTTCTGACTCCCCGGCCGGAGATTCCTCCCCGCGAGCCCCCGATCCGCGTTCGACAGGAAATCCCCGACACCTGGATACAGATCAAACTCACGGAAGGCAAAAATCGCCAGGTCAGACGCATGACAGCAGCGATTGGACACCCGACCCTGAGGCTAGTCCGCATCGAAATCGGCGGTTTTTCAGATCCAAATCTTGTCCCGGGCACATGGAGGAAACTGGACGGCGAAGAACGAAGGTGCGCTGAACTCGGAGACCGGTCCTGATCACTTTTCCTGCTGTTTCCTAAGCCATTGCTTGAAATGCTGCTCCTTCGCCTGTTGCTCGAGCAAACCCAGATCACCTCCGAATCGTAAGTCGGGGATGGGACGTTTTCCTAGTTTCACGGTGAACCCAATGGGTTCAGCTTGATCCCTCTTCACCTTCAGTATCACCTCCACCAAAGGCTTCTTGGCCGCTACGGCCTCGCTGAAAACCGTCAAGGCTCCAACCGCTTCCCACTCTTTGCCATCGAGGGAAACAATCAGATCACCCATCTTTAGATCCGCTTGCTCGGCCGGGCTCCCCTTCATCACATCCAGTATCCTGATACCAAAACGCGCTTTTCCATCTTGCGCCACCTGCAGAGGTTCTTCCTGCATCAGAATACCCAGATAGCCTTGCCCATCGGAAAGATAATCGGCATTAGCCAGCTCCTTTAGGATTTCAAGGGCACGCTTTCTAACTTCCGGATCATCATTCTCTTGGAACAAGCTGAGGATCTTGGGTGTGGTCACCTGCGGACGCTCCAGAGCCCATTTGAGCAGTTCTGCCTGCGCGTTTTCCCTACTTACGAATTCATCAGATCCTAAACCTTTGATCAAATTGGCAGGCGGAACATCCTGCGCATGGAGCAAACAGAACAACGGCAGCAACAGAGAAATCCAAGTGATCCGTGCTTTCATCGCAATGACCCGCTCCGCACGCGAAATTTGGTGTCGGTGAACAAGGGAATGATCAACCTCCAAACAGATTCTTTTCAGGAACCTCCAAAGTGTCATCAGGCTGGAGAGGGATCGTCTTGAACTGTGGATTCTCGATATCGTAGGTCTGTGTTTTGCCAGCCCTGTAGAGTTTCACACGCCTCAAGCTGCCGAATTCGTTAGGTCCGCCAGCCGCTTGGACTGCTTGCCAGATGGTAAGGTTTCTCTGAAAGGCAATGGGTCCGGTGTTTCTGACGTATCCGCCGACGTGCACAACCTGCGATCTCACTCCACCGCCTTCGGTTGTCCAAACCACTTGAATTGTCGGATCTGTATAGATTTCAGCGGACTTATAAGCGTTCTGTATGGAGGCTGCCAAGGCCTCCGGGCGGAGACCGGCCGCACGCATAACTCCGATGAATGGCAGGTTGACGGTTCCTCCATCGGATACAGGATACATTGAATCAATCTTGGATTTCTCTTCCGTGGGAACACCCATGATCGTGATTTGGACGGAGGTGCCCGCCTCAATCTGAGAAAGAGCGGGGCAGACGAGCGTTACAAGAGCAAGAAGGCATGTAGCCAGGGATTTTAGGTTCGAGGATTTCATAGAGTTAGAGATTTGGCGTTTTAATCAGATCGCGATTGCATACATAATTGCTGGAAGATATGGCAGGTTTCTCTCAATACAAGTCGTTTTCCTTCTGTTCTGAACCTGTCGGCACGGTTTGCTGCACGCTTTTCGGACTGGATCCGACTGGAGGCCCGATCTGGGACTCTGCGGGAGCGTAGTAGGTGTAGTAGCTGGTATAATACTGGTATTGGCTGTCACTGCGGACGTCCACATTGTTGAGAACCACACCGATGACGTGTCCGCCGACATTCTCCACCGCCTGTTTGACGCGCAAGAGCATGTTTCTAGGAAGTTTACGGTGCTGAACAACAATCATCGTGAGATCCACCTCGCTGGCGAGAACGGACGCATCACTGACTCCCAGGATGGGCGGGCTATCTACGAGAACCAAGTCGAAGCGTTGTTTCACGTCCTGGATCAGTTCAGACATGCGCCGCGAGTTGAGAATACCCGCCGCATCTGCGGGTAGGATGCCGGATGGCATGAAATAGAGGTTATCCACCGGCGTCTGGAGGATCACATCCTCCAGCATCAGTTCAGTGGTCAGGAAATTGGTCAAACCGACGGCATTGTTGATATCGAAGAACGTATGCAGCCTAGGGCGGCGAAGATCCGCGTCGATCATCAGTGTTGTGTAGCCACCTTGGGCGCAAATATACGCCAGATTGACGAGAGTGGTCGATTTTCCTTCACCGGCTCCGCCGGATACCACCGTGATCGCATTATCCTCAGGGTTCTTGCGGTTGAATTCGATGTTCGTGCGCAGGATCCGGTAGGCCTCCGCATCGGGACTCATGCCATTTTGCTTATGGAGAACCCCAACATCTTTGGGAATGACTGCGAGAACAGGAACTTGCAGGTAGCGCTCCACGTCCTCCAGGCTCTTGACCGATGTATCGAGATACTCGAGGAAGAACGCGATACCGACACCGAAGACGAGGCCCACAACGGCACCAAGGACAAGATTGAGCGTCACATTCGGGCTGACCGGTGAATCGGAAATGACAGGGTCGTCATGGACAACGATGGTCTCATTGGGCAAATCGCCTACGATCTCCTCCGTCATGAGCTTGATTTTCATCTGTTCAAGCAGTGCGAGATCCGTTTCGAAGTCGCGCTTTGCGTCGACATAGTCGGTCGTATCGATGCTACGCTCCAAGGCGGCGGTCTTTGTTTCCGTCCTTCTAACCTCGGCTTTTTCCAAATTCTCTTTGGCCAACTCGAGTTGACCCTGCAAACGAGAACGAAGGTTGACGACCCCTTCATTCAGGTCGGCTTTCATCTGATCAATGATCCTTTGATTCGAAACAATGGTGGGATGTCGATTGCCGAGGCCGCTAGCCTTGAGACCTTCAATACTCCTCTTTAATTCCAAATATTGGGGGTAGAGGGTTTTGATGATGTTGTCGGGAAGATCCAGCGCGGATGCATAAATGAGGAGTGCTTCGCTGTCATACTTCAGAAGGCTTTGGATCTGGGATTCCAACTGCGTCTTCTCACTCTCCATCTGGGTATACCTATTCAGTGCAAATGCCGCCTCGGAATCTTCGTCCAAGCCGCTTCCTTGCATCAGTTCCCGGTCTCCGTGGTAAATGATTTTTTTGGTTCGGCTGATCGTCGTGAGGACTTTGCGTCGTTCCTCGACCTTATCCTCCTGTTGGCGGACGGCTTTCCTGATCTCATTGATGCCTTTGTCCTGGGTCTTGCCCTCGAGATCGGTGCGGTATTCCTTATATGAGCGGGCAACCTCGGCGGTAATGTCACGGGCATCTTCCTTGCTTGTGTGACGAACAGTGATCTGGATGAGGTCAGTTCCGCGTATGTTCTGGGTATTCACAATACCCTTGAGTATCCTCAGAACCGTTTCGCGATCCGTCGTCCATTTGGTGGTTAGATCCAGGTTATCGATAACCCTACTGAGCGAGTTGCGGCTCTTTATCTTTTCGAACTCCGTGCCAAAGAACTGTGCGGTCATGGTGGGACCACTGTTGTGCATCATTCCACCAAGGGGGTCGATCGTGCGTTCGCGGGGCTTCACCTCGATCGTGGCGAAACTTTCGAACTTCTTCGGCATCACGTAAGTGATGACCGATGCGGTCATGAAAACGAGAAGTAAGGTGAGCAAAATCACCCCGTAACGGTTCTTGATCACCTGCCAGTAATCGACGGCGTGGAGGGAGGCTTCCTGTTGCTGGGGAGATTGGTTCATAAGGCTGGGATAGATTGGGTAAAAGGAGCAAAGAAAAGACTCCCGCGACGGATTTCATCGCGAGAGTCGTTGAGAATGTGGAGGGCTATTTGACTCATGAGCCGATAAACCCGTGAGGATCAGAATTCCGCACGAAGGCCAACGGAGATCCTGTTGCGGTCGTAGTCGCGATTGGCTACGTCCGAGGAGGAGTTCGTGAAGTTGTATGTGAGGGTTCCGTAGAGATTATCGGTGATTTGGACGGAAGATCCAATGAATGCGTTGAACAGGGTTTCATCCGCGTCAGCGGCAGGAAGCCCACCGACTACGAACCTGCCATCTTCATAGGAGGAACTAACGACGTTAACACCACCAAAAATTGCGACCCTAGGGGAGATCTTATATTCGCCGGTGACTCCTACACGAAGCGTGAGCTTGTTGGCATACTCGGCTGATAGAGGAACCTGAACCACGGTATCGTAATCCTCTGCGCCGTAGCGGACGAACGCGCGATATCCCCATTGCTGATTGACTTGGGTGCGCATTGAGAATTCGAGATATGGATCCGTGGAATCGCCAGCGCCCGCGGATTGCAACTCGCGGAATTGCGCACCAGCTTGCAACACGAGAACCGTATTCTGGCTGACGCGATGTTCCGCCCCGACGAGAAGGTATTGGTTGGTGCTGTCCGAAGCGGCATCAGATCCATCGGTCTCCGAATAACGGTAGCTCGCGGTGAGAACCGTTTGGGGGGATAACTGATAGCGAAGCTGGTTGTAGGCGGTCCAGGTAAAACGATCGGAGTTGGCAATATCGTCATAATCAAGTAATGAGAGACTGATCCCGGTGTAAGTGGCGAAGCGTTCCGACCAACGGAAACCGATGGAGTTATCGGTTGTCCAGTTAAGGTAAGCGCCAAGCTGACGGGATGTGCCGAAGCCTTGGGAGTAATCCGGTTCGAGTTCGTAGGCGAGGAAATTGCTGGAAGTGAAGCGAAGGCGCTCACTGAAACGATGGCTGAGATCGAACCCGATGCGAGATTGGCCGTAGACATCATCCGATCCTGCAGCAGCTGGCTCGTCCAAATAGTAGACCAAGCCGAGGCGCACATAAAGAGCCATGGTGGTCTGCGGGGTAACCGATGCGTAGGTAATGCCGATAAACGGATTCAGGGAAAAGGTTTCGTCACCGTCAGTGACACCGCCGGGGTTGGTGTTGTCGTCCCAAACCGCGTCCATGCCCACAGACCATTGGAGAGGGATGCTGGATTCGGTTTCTTCGGCTACTTGATAAAGGCCGCCGCCGTATGCGGCAGACGCTGTCAGTGCTGCGATGCTAGCGAGTGTAATTGCTTTCATGTAATTGGGTGTTGGGTGATATCTGTGAATTGCTGCTTTGGGTGGGAAAATTTGCGAATCGTTCGTAATTAAGGTGCAACGTTTGTGACAACAGGCGGATTAATAATGCCGCTGCCACCGCCGCCGCCAACGCCCGGATTACCACTTCCGCCGGGGGTGGCTCCGAAGAACCCACCTGGAAAAGCACCGGCCGCAGGGCCGCCTAAAAGAGCAAATAAGCCACCACCACCCATGCCACCGCCGGTGCCAATGCTGGTGCCACCCATACCACCGCCGGTGCCACCCTGAGAGAAAGATGCAAGGGGGTTGCCAAGAGGATTTATCCCGGGGAAGTCCAGAGGATTGCCTTCACCTTCCACTTCACCACCCTGAATGGGCTGTGAGCTGCCATCCGGCCGCAGGAGTGAGCTTTCAGCGACGGAGCGGATGCTCTTGGCGTAGTCTGCATCCGCCTTGGAGCCTTCGATGACTGCCTGGATGATGGACTCGATCAATGCTTCATCAGCGGAGTCATCGGATTTCAGAGCCAAGGCTTTGATGGCCGCCTGGGCGATCTCGGCCGCTTGGGTGGGATTTGCTGCGGCAGCGGCTTTGACCACGGCTGCGATATCGGCATTCTCCGCAACGACTGCGGCTTTCACTTCAGAGACCACATCCTGCGACAAAGCAGGATGTGTCAAGGAGAGCGAAACCGTGACGGCGAACATGGAGGCAAGGATGTTTTTTTTCATCGGATGTTAGGAGGGAAGGAGTTTGAGGCAGGAAACTGGAGCGGGCAGCGGGAATCGAACCCGCATGTCTAACTTGGAAGGATAGCGCTTTACCACTAAGCTATGCCCGCTTCGTCAGGGATATATTCGCCCCGCAATCCATTCTCAAGCAAGCTTTTTTTTACTTTTTTTAGCTCCCGGCGGAGATTATTCGTGACGAAATCGACAGATTGCCCCTTCCACGGAGTCAGAGGCCGCCTGGGCGTTGGATGAAAGCGGCTTTCGTCCTGAAACTCTGGCCAATCAAACAGCCAAGGCTTTTCACCCCAAATGTCTCGGTGGCGTAGTGGCCGGCATAAATCACGTTGAACCCGCGCTCCTCGGCCTCGATGAAACTCCAGTGAGGTCCCTCGCCGGTGACGAAGCAGTCCATGCCCAGGTCGGCGATCTTCCCCACTTCCGATCCGGCGCCCCCTGTGATGATCGCGACTTTTCTCACGAAATCATCTCCGGCGGGGCAAAGTGTGACCTCACGCCCCACGGCCGAAGCGGTTGCGCCTACGAGATCGGTGCGACTGCCGTCCCAGGTTCCCGCCACTCCCATGGGCCAACCGTCTTTCTCCAGGATGGGGTGAATTTCTCGCAAGCCGATGGCTTTGGCGAGCAGGACGTTATTGCCGTGGACAGGGTGCATGTCGAGAGGCAGGTGCGCGGAGTAGATCGCGAGATTGCCGCGGATCGCGGCGCGGATCTTGCGGAAATAGGCACCGGTGATCGGCTGCGCGCCCTGCCAGAACATGCCGTGATGAACGAGAAGCAATCCACTCCCGGCGGCCGCCGCTTCCTCCACAACCGCCAGCGAGGCATCCACCGCGAAAAACACGCGGTCCACCGTGCCGTCGTTCTCAAGCTGCAAGCCGTTCATCGCACCCGGATAGTCCTTGATCTCGGAAATTCTCAGCTCCGCATCCAGAAACGCCACGATCTCTTTCAAATCCGCCATGGCGCATCCCTAGCCTTTTCGGCTCCAATTGACAACGCCTTCGGCGAAATCCACGGGCTTTCCCTCGATGAAGTCGATGAGATCCGGCGCGAGATCCGCCTGCCACGAGATTTCCGACCCCTGCCAATCGATGCCCAAACGGCTGGCGTGGAGCGCGTGCCTTGGCAGGATGAGCTTTTCCGCCAAGGACGCATTCCAGCCCTGCTCCATCCATTCCAGGTATTCGGAGCCATCGCCCGAGTAGAGCTTGTCGCCGGCGATGGGGAAATCGCTCCCGGCGAGATGGACGCGGATCTGGTGCATCCGGCCGGTTTCGGGAAAACACCGCACCAGGGAAAACTCCATCCCGTCCCGTAAAAAGCGGCGTTCTACGATAAACCTAGTAGAACATTCCTTCCCGCGCGCATCCACCACCTGCCGCACCCAGATGGCCGACGGGCTGATCTCCCCGGCGCGGATGATCGGCGCATCGCAGACCCACTCATCCTCCGCCGGCCAGCCTTTCACGATGGCGAGGTATTCCTTCCGCGCCTCGCGGCGCTCGAAAATCATGCCCAGCTCCCGCGCCGCAGCGGTGTGTTTCGCGACCAACACCAGCCCGCTCGTCTCGCGGTCGAGCCGGGTGATAATCCCCAGGCACGCGCCATTCTCCATCTCATAGGAATAGAGGCTTTCCAGCCCGCCGAGCAAGGTTGGCTCTGGCTTGTTGTTCGCGGGGTGGACGATGAGCGGCGCGGGTTTATCCACGACCACCCAGTCTGCGGTCTCATCGACCACGCGGAAATTCACGACCACCTGCAGGCTCATGTTGTGTCCTGTTTACTACATCGCTTTCAAAAAAGCACGCCGCAAGCCCGCGGTTGGCGGACTTGCGGCGTGAATCAAAAAATACGTCCCGGCGCGAGGGCTAGGATCTGTAGCGGAGACGCTTTTTGTGGCGGTTCTGCTTCATGCGCTTTTTGCGCTTGTGCTTATTGATCTTCGTTTTACGGCGTTTCTTGATGGAGCCCATGGTTTGTGCGGGGTTGGTGGTTCAGTTAAAAAATTACGGGACGAGCTTGTTGAGGGGGTATTCGATGATTCCCTCCGCCCCGAGGTTCTTGAGGTCGGGGATCATGTCCCTGACGAGCACCTCGTCAATCACTGTTTCCACAGCCACCCAGCCTTCTTCGGAGAGGTGGGAAACGGTGGGGCGGCGCAGGGACGGGAGTTTCGCAAGCAGCTCGGGAAGCCGGTCTGCGGGGAGGTTCATTTTCAGGCCGACTTTGTCGCGGGCGCAGAGGGCGGCTTTGAGGAGCAGGGAAATTTTGTCCATCTTCGCACGCTTCCACGGATCGGCGGCGGCGGTGGGGTTCGAGTAAAAGTGCGGGAAGGAAACCAGGAGCGTATCGACGATACGGAGGCGGTTCGCTTTCAGGGAGGAGCCCGTTTCGGTGACATCCACGATCGCGTCCACGAGATCCGGGACTTTCACCTCGGTGGCTCCCCATGAGAATTCCACCTCCGCTTTGATACCGAGCTTGTCGAGGTAGCGCTGAGTGATGCCCACGCCCTCGGTGGCGATCCTTTTCCCCTCCAGATCCTGAGGGGTCTTGATCGGTGAATCCTCCGGGACGACGAGCACCCAACGCGTCGGGTTCACGGAGGCGCGGGAATACGGCAGCTCCGCGAAATCAAGCAGCTCCTCGCCTCCTTCCGAAGCCCAGTCGAGGCCGGTGATGCCGCAATCGATGAAACCTTGCGCCAGATAGCGCCCGATCTCCTGAGCGCGAATCAGGTAAATATCCAACTCCGGATCGTTCGAAGCGGGACGGAGGCCGCGCGAGGAAACATAAATCTCATACCCGGCCTTCTTGAAGAGCTCGATGGTCGGCTCTTGCAGGCTGCCCTTGGGGATGGCGATTTTGAGTGAGTTGGACATGCGCTTGCTGCGATCCGCTCTGACGCGGGGGCGGCGGTTGTAATCGCGAAACCCGGGGAATCAAGCCAAGTTTCACGAAAAAGGGTGTGATTTTTTTCGGTGTTTTTGGTGAAAAACTGAATTTTGTGCTGGCCCGTACGTACCCATGTGCAGAATCAGACAGCGATGGACACGAACAAAC
>JAYTOE010000041.1:0-16651 GCA_043747935.1 Akkermansiaceae bacterium | reverse complement strand
TGGGGCGATGTTTCCCTCATCGCCGATGAATCGACCGATTACGGTTACGGCTCGGGCGAGGCGGAACGTTTCGCGAAGGCGCTCGCGGAGGGCTTCGGTATCGATCCGAAATTCCTCATCCCCGGCTACGAGGACGCCTTCTATTACATGTGGCGCGAGCGGCGGCTGCCCTCGAACGTGGATCCGCTCAAGACGAACCTTAAGAGCAAGCTGGAGCGGGATCGGATCGCACGAATTTTCGAGACCGGCCTGAACTCTGTCTCCGGTCACGTATTGCCGCTGAAAAAGAAAACCGTCGATGGAGTGTCGCGGTGGACGAGCGGATCATGGTTCCTGCGGGATGAGACGCTTTTCCTGCTCCCCGGAGATTCGCCGATGGGATACCGTCTGCCGCTCGATTCCCTGCCATGGGTGAAAAAGGAGGATTACCCGTGGGCGATTCCGCAAGACCCAACCGCCACCTATCCCCCGCTCCCGACAAGGACTGCCGTGATGCAAATGAATTACGGAGAGCCGCGCCTCTGGCCGGCTTCTTCGAGTGAGAAATCCAAGGAACCCGCCCCCGGAGAAAGTGCAGGCTGGATCACACGTGCCGCACTTTGCGTCGAGCCGCGCGAGGGCAGACTCCATGTTTTCCTGCCTCCCGTAGATACCACGGAGGATTTCCTGGAAATGGTGGCCGTCATCGAAAAGACCGCCGCCGCACTGAAGATGCCGGTGATCTTGGAGGGTACTTCGCCCTCCTTTGATCCGCGCCTTGAGGTCGTGAAAACTACCCCCGACCCGGGTGTGATCGAGGTGAACCTCCAGCCCGCCGCGAGCTGGGATGCCCTCGTCCGCAACACCACCACGCTATATGAGGAGGCGCGCCTCTGCCGCCTGGTCACGGAGAAATTCATGATCGATGGCCGCCACACCGGCACCGGCGGCGGCAACCACATCATCATCGGCGGCGAGACGCCTTCCGATAGCCCCATCCTGCGCCGCCCGGATCTGCTGCGGAGCATGGTCACATTCTGGAACCACCACCCCTCGCTGAGCTACCTTTTCTCCGGACTCTTCATCGGCCCGACCTCGCAGGCACCGCGCATCGACGAAGCCCGCAACGACGCGATCCATGAGATGGAGGTCGCTTTCCGCACGCTGGAGGGAGAGGGAAATTCGCTGCCATGGATGGTGGATCGCGCGTTCCGCAACCTGTTGATCGACTCCACGGGAAACACCCACCGCGCCGAATTCTGCATCGATAAACTCTATTCCCCGGACAGCGCCACGGGACGCCTCGGGCTTCTGGAGATGCGCGGCTTCGAGATGCCGCCGCACTCCCGCATGAGCCTCGCGCAGCACCTTCTGCTCCGCGCTCTCGTCGCCCGTTTTTGGAAAGAGCCTTACAAGAAACCGCTCGCCCGCTGGGATAGCGAGATACACGACCGCTGGATGCTGCCGCATTTCGTGTGGCAGGATTTCAACGACGTCCTCGCCGATCTGGGAGCCTACGGATACGAAATCGAAAGTGAATGGTTCCATCCGCACCTTGAGTTCCGCTTCCCGAGGATCGGCGAACTGGAGCGATCCGGAATCGAGATGGAGCTGCGCCACGCGATCGAGCCATGGCATGTGCTCGGCGAAGAGGGCGCACCCGGCGGTGCGGTACGCTACGTGGATTCCTCGGTGGAGCGGATGGAGATCAAGGTGAAAGGCATGACCGGCGAGCGGCACGTCGTTTGCTGCAACGGCTACCGCGTCCCGCTGCATTCCACCGGAACGCACGGCGAGTGCGTGGCCGGCGTGAGATACCGCGCATGGCAGCCGCCGAGTTGCCTGCACCCGACCATCCCCGTCCACACGCCTCTTGTTTTCGATCTTGTGGACACATGGAACGACAAGGCGATCGGCGGCTGCACCTACCACGCCTCCCACCCCGGAGGTCGCAGCAGCGAGAATTTCCCCGTGAACTCCTACGAAGCCGAGGCACGCCGTCTGGCTCGCTTTTTCCGCACCGGCCACACCGGCGGGAAAATCCACCCCATCGAGCCGAAGCAAAGCCCCGATTTCCCCTTCACGCTTGATCTGAGGATGATGCCGGACAAAGCTTGATGGAAAGCGACTTGCCAGCGGCTCCGGGTTTTCCGATTGTAATGAGTATGAAACGCCCCGTGAGAAACCTCATTCCATCGCTCGCCTGCGCGGCACTCGCTTTCGCAGTCTCCAACGTATATGCCCAAGATCCTTTGAAAGCCATTAAGAAGGCGAACACTGCCGAGGCGATCAGCCACGCCAGACAAATCGGATTAGCGCTTCTTGAGTTCGAAACAAATTACGGCTTTTTTCCTTCCGAGAAAACCCTTGCGAACGTGGAGGAAACTCTTGGCGAGAAACTTCCCGCCGGGGAAAAAAGCTCTAACTCCCTGCTCCGTCAGCTTTTCGCAGCAGGAATCACCGCCCAAGAATCTATGTTTTCCGCGAATATCATCGGAGTGATGAAAGGCGGCGAACAGCTTGAGCCTAAGGCCGCGCTGGGCAAAGGGAAAAACGCCTTCGCCTACATCGCCGGTCTTAACATGGCGGGAAATCCAGCCCGCCCCCTTCTCGTCTGCCCGCTGATCCCAGGCACGACGAAATTCGATCCCAAGCCTTTCGGTGGAAAAGCGATCATCCTGCGCATCGACTGTTCCGTGCAGGCGCTGCCCATCGAGGAAGATGGCCGCGTGCTTCAGGGTGGAGTCGAGTTGCTATCCAAGGAACATGAGATCTGGAAGGGTATGGAAGGAAAAGCCCCGGACATCCGCTATCCTGATATTGCGGCGGAAGGGTGAAATACAAAAGCCTCCGAAAAATCCAATTTTGCCGTTGCCAACCCCCGCCAGTATTCCATACCTTTTCCCCGCATGAAAAAATTCCTCGTTGTAGCCACCACTCTTTGCGTCCTCAGCGGTTTCGCTGCGGCCGATATCCAGTCACCTCCCGGCTCCCATTACACTTCCGGCCGCAAGCTGGGACGTGCCATTAGCAACATTCTCTACGGAGTGATCGAAATCCCCGAACAAATCGTGCGTAAATCCGAAGAGTACGGCGGCAAGGCCGGTTTTTCATACGGAGTCGTGGATGGCACCAGCCGCGGGCTGCAACGTCTCGGCTACGGTTTCTACGAGCTCTTCACTTTCAGCTGCCCTACCTATCGTGGCACCTTCAAGCCCCCTTATGAAAAATGCGGCCAAGACAACCGGATCGAAATGAACGTCCATGAAGGTCTCTCCGAATTCCCTCCCGAACTCGGTGCTGAGTCGTATTACTCACACTCCCGCGCACAGAAATTCTGAGCGTTAAACGAATGATTTTTCAAAACCCGGCCGGATCCGTCCCGCCGGGTTTTTCCTTATCTGCGGGACGGGATTTTATTTTCCGCGAAACTCGCCAAAATTTCGCTTGTCGCCACGGGTGATTTGAAGCAACCTCCGCGCCCGCCCGTCTCTGGGCAACCCCGCAACAAGCCACACCATGTCAGTTTCTCTCCGCCTCAACCGCAAGGGCACCAAGGATCGCCCCTATTACAAGATCGTCGCCGTGGATAGCCGCAAGCGCCGCGACGGACGTTACATCGAACAGATCGGCACCTACGATCCCATGCTCGAAGGCACCAACTACGAGATCGATCTCGAGAAGGCCGATAAATGGCTCTCCGTCGGAGCGAAGCCTTCCGAAACAGTCAACAGCTTTATCCGCAAAGCTCGCACGGCCTCCGCAAAGTAATCTGAAGTAACACGGAATTTTTCCCCACAACCGTGCGCCCTGCAAGGCCGCGGTTGTTTTCGTTATGGACTCCGGCAGTTTCGAGACCATTGAGAAGTTCATGGCACGGGCGCTCCATGATCCCGTGCGCGGATACTACGCCCGCAATATCCGCAGCATCGGCGCGCGCGGCGATTTCACCACCGCGCCGCAGCTCTCGGAAGCCCCCGCAAAAGCCATCGCGGCATGGATCGCACGTGCGCTGCGCGAAACGAAAACCCGCCATGTGATCGAGATCGGCCCCGGTCTTGGGACGCTCACCGCCCAGGTGATCCGCAGGCTGCCTTTCGCGATCCGCTTCCGTTCCCGTTTTCATCTCGTCGAATCCTCGCCTGCACTCGCGGAGCACCAGAAAGCCCTGTTTGGAAACAAGGTATCGCATCACACATCGATTCTCGACGCACTGCAAAGCTGCGCCGGAGAGGCCGTCATTTTCTCCAACGAACTCGTGGATGCTTTCCCCGCTCGTGTTTTCAGGAAAAATTGCGGGTCA
The DNA here is from genome assembly GCA_043747935.1 of Akkermansiaceae bacterium. Lineage (GTDB taxonomy): Bacteria > Verrucomicrobiota > Verrucomicrobiia > Verrucomicrobiales > Akkermansiaceae > Luteolibacter. The sequence continues at coordinate 12,369 of JAYTOE010000041.1, read as the reverse complement.
TGGCGGGAGGTAGCCCTCAATGACTCAAGCCAAGAGATCTTGTTACCACCTGCAGAACTGCCCCCCTCGTCCATCTTCCCCATCCAGTTCAAAGAGAACCAAACAGTGGAAGTCCATGACGCCTACCGGTTATGGCTGGAATCATGGCTGCCATCCTGGGAGCGCGGAGAGATGCTGACCATCGACTACGGAGATGATACGGAGAAAATTTACCACCAACGCCCACAGGGGACATTGCGCGCCTACCTCCTTCATCAACGCCTTCACGGCTCTGCCGTCTTCGAAAACTGCGGACTTCAGGATATCACCGCCGATGTCAATTTCACTGACCTAGCGGCCTGGTCTGACCCTTGGCTGGCATCCTCTCCATCCGCCTCCTTCGTGGACTTTATCCGCACCTTCGCTGATTCATCCGACGAGCAGTTCCTCGGTGCCGCAGCACATTTCCGCATTCTGTTCCAGAAGCCTGCGCGCCGACTCTGACATTACTTTCAGATTGCAGGCATTTCCCGATGTGACAGGTTGACACCCACGCCCGGCTTGACCAACGTGAACACCTACCAATCACTCTGGTGGTTTCGTCGCCAAACCAAAAATCCCATACCCAGCAAAGCATTCCTGTGTTCACCAACGAAGATTATCTGGCCGAATTGCTCGTAGAGGGCGGCATCATCGAAGCGGAACAACTCAAAAGCGCACGCGCCTCCCTATCCGGAGGCATGACGATCGTTCAGCACCTCATCAACCGCTCGGAGGTAACCGAAACCCAAATTGCTGAAACGCTCGCATCCAACGCGGGCATCCCTTTCGTAGACCTGGCCGGCTTCCACTTCGATCCTGCCGTCATACTCACCGTCTCCGAGGACACCGCCCGACGCTACCGCGTGATCCCCGTCACCGACGATGGCCTTTACCTCACTGTCGCCGTAGCGGATCCCCTCGATTTCGAAACACTCGACAGCCTGCCCCACGTCATCGGTCGGGAACTGAATCTCGCATGCGCTACGCATACCGACATCAACCACCACTTGATGCAGTTCTACAAGGTGTCCGAAAAACGGCAGGAGGAGAAAGAGGAAGGTTTCCTTGTCTCAACCGGTGACTTGGAGGCAGGTGTCGAGACGAATGACGCGCCCATTATTCGCCTTGTCCAGCAGACACTGACCGAAGCGTTTCGACTGAAAGCCTCGGATATCCATATCGAGCCCTTGGAAACATCTGTCCGGATCCGCTATCGCCTCGATGGCAAGCTCGTGCATGTGGACACCCATCCCAAGAAACTCCTTCCCGCCGTCGTCGCCCGTCTCAAAGTCATGAGCGGCAGCATGTCCATTGCGGAAAAACGCCTTCCCCAGGACGGTCGCATTCAGCTCAAGATGGGCGACAAGGAGGTAGATCTCCGCGTCTCCTCCGTACCTTCCAACCACGGCGAATCCATCGTCATGCGGATCCTCGACAAGACAGCCCTCCTCCTCGGTCTGCCCGAGCTCGGCTTCTTTTCCGACGACCAGAATGAGTTCGAGACCCTGCTAAAGCTGCCGGATGGCATCCTTCTTGTCACCGGCCCCACGGGTTCCGGGAAAACCACCACCCTTTACGCCTGCCTGAACGTCATCAACAAGCCGGACAAGAAAATCATCACCGTGGAGGATCCCGTCGAATACGAACTCCCCGGCATCAATCAGGTCATGGTGAAATCGGAAATCGGCATGACATTCGCCGCCGCACTCCGCGCCATGCTCCGCCAAGCTCCGAACATCATCATGATCGGGGAAATCCGGGATGCTGAGACCGCCAACATCGCGATCAACGCTTCCCTCACCGGACACCTCGTTTTCTCCACCCTCCACACGAACGATGCGCCCTCCGCCATCGCCCGTCTCGCCGACATCGGCGTGAAACCGTTCCTGATCGCCTCCGCCGTCCGCTCCGTCCTCGCCCAACGCCTCGTCCGCAAGCTCTGCCCGGCCTGTAAAACGCCCGCCGGACTCAACGAGAAGGAGATGCGCGCCCTGAACCTCGACGCCATGCGTGTCGCCCAGGCTTCCATCTTCGGCCCGGTCGGCTGCCCGAAATGCCGCGGCAACGGTTACCGCGGACGGATGGGCATCTTCGAGCTTTTCAACATCGACGATGAGGTTCGCGGCATGATCAACGGCGGCCTGACCACAAGCCAACTCCGCCGCCGCGCCCGCGAACTCGGTATGCGCACCCTGCGCGAGGACGGCATCCGCAAAGTCCTATCCGGCCTTACCTCCGGCGCCGAGGTCGTCCACGCCACCATGGGCGATTTCGACTAAAACTTTAAACTCTAAACCCCAAATCTCAAATTTAAGACAGACGCAGGTCGCCCGCATCACTCCTCTTCATTGAGGTTTAAAGTTTAAAATTTAGAATTTCAAAGCCCTCATGGACAACCGACAACTTTTAGACCTTTTCCAAGCCCGCAGCCTCATCGACGCGTCCCTGTCCGAGGAGATCCTGGCGGAAGTCGACAACAGCGGGAAAAGCGTGCCCGAACTGCTGGCTGATTTCCAAGTCATCCAAACCAAGGAAGACGTGTGGCCCATTGTCGCATCAGAACTCGGAGCCTCCCTTGTTGATCTGCGCAACTGGACTCCGCCCGATGCACTCCTTGATCTTGTCCCCGCCGGCACCGCCCGCCTCCACGGCGCTTTCCCGGTAAACTTCGATGACCAAGGGCTCCACCTGGCGCTGGTCGATCCGCTCAATCCGCAGACCATCGAGGATCTGCGCTTCGCCCTCGGCCGCGAGATTATCATTGTTATCGCACCCGATTACCTCGTCGAAGCCAAGATCAACGAATGCTACGGCGGCGAGGGAAAAGCGATGGGAGACATCCTCGCCCAACTCGATACCAACGCCGAGAATTTCGACGAAGCCAACGCCGAGGCCGAGGCGAACTCCGCCCCCATCATCCGTTACGTCGATCTCGTCCTTTACCAGGCCATCAAGGAAAAAGCCTCGGACATCCACTTCGAGCCTTTCGAAAAGGACTTCAAGATCCGCTACCGGGTCGATGGGGCGCTGTATGAAATGGCACCGCCACCTGCGCATCTCGCCTTGCCCATCCTTTCCCGCATTAAGGTCATGGCGAACCTGAACATCGCCGAGCGCCGCGTCCCGCAGGACGGTCGGATCGTGAAACAGATCGGCGAGAAACAGGTGGACATGCGTGTATCCACCCTACCCACCCATCACGGCGAGTCCATCGTGCTCCGCGTCCTCGACCGCTCCTCGGTCAACCTCACCCTGGAGAACCTCGGCCTCCCGCCCGCCATCTACGAATACATCAGCGAGACTATCGAGAAGCCGAACGGCATCTTCATCGTCACCGGTCCCACCGGTGCGGGCAAGACCACCACCCTCTACGCAGGCCTGCGCCGCATCAACACGATCGACGCGAAGCTCCTCACCGCAGAAGATCCCGTGGAATACGACATCGACGGGATCATCCAGATCCCCATCAACGAGGCCATCGGCCTGGATTTCCCGCGCATCCTCCGCGCCTTCCTCCGCCAGGATCCGGACCGCATCATGATCGGGGAAATGCGAGACAAGGAAACCGCCACCATCGCCATCCAGGCTGCGTTGACCGGTCACCTAGTCCTTTCCACGCTCCACACCAACGACGCGCCGGGCGCCGTCACACGTCTCATCGACATGGGTTGTGAGCCGTTCCTTGTCGCCGCCTCTCTCGAAGGCGTCCTCGGCCAGCGCCTCGTCCGCACGATCTGCGTGGAGTGCAAATGCCCTTACGAGCCGAACGAGGCCATCCTCTCCCAACTCGGAATCTCGCCCCACGAACTCGGCGACAAACAGTTCTTCACCGGAGGAGGCTGCGAGGTCTGCAGCCAGTCCGGTTACCGCGGGCGCGCCGGACTTTACGAATTGCTCAACATCACCGAACCCGTCCGCGAACTCATCACCAACCGAGCTCCGAGTGTCGTCATTAAGCAAAAAGCAATCGAGCTGGGCATGAATACCCTCCGCGAAGACGGCCTCCGAAACATCTACCTCGGCAAGACCACCATCGAGGAAGTCCTAAAATACACCTGATTCCCGATCATTTTTCCGTAGCCAAAACCCGTCCGATATTCTTTTATAAGCCTAGTTCCTTTAAAAAAAACGCCCATGCCCAACTTCCACTACACCGCTCTTGATGCGAAAGGCGAACAAGCCAACGGCGAAGTCGCCGCCGCCAACGAAGCCGAAGCCGTCCAGAAACTCCGCGCCCAGGGTCTTTACCCCACGCATATCGCCGAGGACGGCAAGGGCAAGCCCGGCATCTCCTCGAAGTCCACGGTGAAAAAGGCCAAGGGCAAGCCGATCACCCTCGGCAAGGGCAGATCCACCATCAAACCCAAAGTATTGATGGTTTTCACACGCCAGCTTGCGACGCTCATCGACTCCGGCCTCCCGCTGCTCCGCTCCCTCACCGTCCTCGGAAAGCAGGAGCCAAACCCCGTCCTCAAGGCCACGATCAGTTCCCTCGCAGATTCGGTTCAGGGAGGATCCACTTTCTCGGAATCCCTCGCCCAGCATCCGAAAATGTTCAACAAGCTCTACGTGAACATGGTCAAAGCCGGGGAACTGGGAGGTGTTCTTGAAGTCGTCCTCAACCGTCTCGCGGAATACCAGGAAAAGGCTCAGAAGCTGAAGAACAAGATCGTCTCCGCCATGGTCTATCCGGCCATCGTCATGTTCATCGCCGTCGCCATCCTGATTTTCCTGATGATCTTCATCGTCCCGAAATTCAAGGAGATGTTCTCCGAGACCGATTCCAAACTCCCGCTGATCTCACAGATCGTGTTCGGCTTCTCCGAGTTTTGCCTCGGCAGACCCATCGTCGGCATCCCGAACATCGTCTGGGTCTTTGTCGCGGTAGGCATTCTTATCAGTGCGCTGAATGCTTTTGGGAAAACCAAGGGCGGTCGCCTCCTTATCGACAAACTCAAGCTCAACTTGCCCGTCTTAGGTGACGTCACGCGCAAATCCGCCGTATCCCGCTTCGCCCGCACGCTGGGAACGCTCGTCACATCCGGTGTCCCGATCCTTCAAGCTCTCAACATCACCCGAGACACCGCCGGCAACGTGATCATCTCCGACGCGATTTCCAAAGTCCACGAAGCGGTCAAGGAAGGTGAATCCATCGTCACCCCCCTCTCCTCCAGCGGGGTTTTCCCCAGCATGGTCATCTCCATGGTCGATGTGGGTGAAGAAACCGGACAGCTCCCTGAAATGCTCCTGAAAATCGCGGACGTTTACGACGATGAGGTGGATAACGCCGTCACCGCGCTGACATCCATTCTCGAGCCGATGATGATCGTGATGCTGGCTCTCGTCGTGGGCGCCATCGTGTTCGCCCTCTTCCTGCCGCTGATCAAGATGATCTCCGAGATGAGCGACCAGTGAGCCAGCGGTTTTCACGCGAAAAATCCCGGAAACGGCGTATTTTCCCATCAAACCACAACACCATGAAAATCCATTCTTCTTCGCCACGCAGCCGAGGCTTCACCCTGATCGAACTCCTCGTCGTGATCACCATCATCGTGATCCTCGCAGGGCTCTCGATGGGCGGTTACGGTTACATCGCTAGGAAACAGGCGGATTCGCAAGCAGCCATCCACATCAGCCTGCTTTCCAAGGCCCTGGAGGAATACAAGCTGGATAACGGGGCTTATCCGCCCACCGGCAACACCAACAGCCTCTACACGCTGCTTTACTGGAACGGCGCGAATGCCAGCCCTCCGGGAAAAATCTATCTCGCGGATCTCGATCCCAACATCAAGGCTCAAGGCTGGATCGATGGAACCGGTGCCGCCGCCAAAATTGTCGATCCTTGGGCTGTCGAATACATTTACAAAAGAGGCGATGATACCAGCGCTAAGAATCCCGATTTCGATCTCGCCTCAAAGGGTAAGGACGGCACGATCGACACCGCCGACGACATCGACAATTACTAAGCGCCTCCGCTTTTTCGCTTCCCCATCATTCCCATGCCCCCACAAGTCGATGCTGGCTCCGAAGAACCGGCCCGCGAGCCTAAGGTTCGCCGGATTTCCAACAAGCCCCCGCGCAAAGCTGAGGGCACCGAATCCTCACCGAAGGAGCCTGCTGCTGAGGTAATTCCCGAAACGGATGCCGCTCCCAAGGCGGATCAGAAACGCCGCCGCCGCCGCGGAAAAGGCAAATCCGGCCATAAGGAATCCGAGCCCACCGTCGCGCAGGAACCTGTCATCTTCGAGGAAACCATCCCCCTCGCGCCGGAAATGCCCGAGCCTCGTGCCGGGAAAAAGGATCAACGCGAAGAGCGCGATAAGCCGCAGGAAAACCGCCCTCAGCCACACAAGCACCGCCGCAAGCTCGACCCCGAAAAGGTCGCCAAAAATGCCTGGAAAATTTTCCTCGCCGAAGTCAGTGAGGAAGGCGTCGCCCTCGTCGGTGATAACGATGCCCGCGAACTTGCCCGTCGCTGCTTCCGCCTCTCGGAAATTTTCCTAGAAGAGGAAGACAAGCGCAGCTGAATGCGTATGCCATCTTTTTGCAACGCGAAATGATGGGGGAGCGCACGCGCCCCCGCGTGCTGTTTCCGGCGCCCTCGCCGGAAACTCGGCCGGTCATACGGTGGTCGTTTTTCCCGCTTGCCAGCACCCATGCTCTTTCCAGCAGGCGGAGAGCGTGGGCGCACTCTGCGACACGCGTGGGCGCGTGTGCTCCCCGCAGATTTCCGCCTTTCCGCGCCACCCGTTCACGCATAGACATCTGCCAGTGAAAACGACCGGCCTTCTCATCCCCGCGTTCTCGACACGCCGCCGCGGCGATCTCGGAATCGGCGATACGCTCGCCGTCCGGGAGTGGGTCGATTGGGCCGCGGAGCATCATGTAGGACTCCTCCAGTTGCTGCCGATCAATGAGAACGGAACCGACGAAAGCCCCTATTCCGGCATCTCATCCATTGCGCTCGATCCCATCTATCTGGCCTTCGAGCCGGAGTTAATTCCCTACCTCACACGCTCGGAAATTGATGCCGCGCGCGCCTCCCTCGGTTCGCACCTGACCAGCCATCAGATCGAGTATCCCGCCGTGCGCGCCGTGAAGGGCGATCTACTTGAGATCTCCTTCGCACGTTTCAGCGCAAAACCGGATCCCGCGCTCGACGCCGATTTCCAAGCCTTCCAGGACCGCAGTTCGGCATGGCTTCCGGATTACTGCCTTTTCAAGCTGCTCATGGAAATCCATGGAGCGCACCTGACATGGGACGAATGGCCCGTGGGGTCGCGCGACCCGGACGATGCACGAAGTTTCATCGCATCGCTGCGTGATGAAAATCCCGACCACATCAATTCCCGGCTGGAAGCCTTCGCCTACGCTCAATGGCTATGCTACCAGCAATGGCTGGATCTCCGCGCCTACGCCGATCGCCTCGGGGTGAAACTCATGGGCGATCTTCCCATCGGCGTCTCTTTCCACTCGGCGGACGTGTTTTTCCACCGCTCCGGCTTCCACACAAACTGGTTCGGCGGGACTCCGCCCGAAGGTTATTCTGCGGAAAACCCCTTCATCCACGAATGGGGGCAAAATTGGGGTGTTCCGCTTTACGACTGGGAATCCATGGCGCAGACTGGCTTCGCATGGTGGCGGGAACGTCTCACACGGCTCACGGAAATCTTCGGGATCTTCCGCATCGACCATATCCTCGGTTTCTACCGGATCTACGGCTTCCCCTGGCATCCGAGAGTGAATCACACCTTTCTGGGTCTAACCCATCAAGAGGCGGAAAGCCTTGCGGACGGAAGGCTCCCCCGCTGGTTCAGTCATCCCGATGGCAATGGCGAACAAAAGGCCAACAACCATGCCAACGGCGACTTCCGCCTCCGCGCCATCCTCGATGCGGCGGGCGAGGCCGAGGTCATCGCCGAAGACCTCGGCTGGGTTCCCGAATACGTCCGCCCGCACCTCGACGAGCTGGGCATCGCTGGCTACCGCATCCCCCATTGGGATTCCTATGAGGACGGATCCCCCGTGTTAGGCGACGTGTTTCCGAAAAACTCCTTCGCCACCTACTCCACCCACGACCACGATTCCCTCTGCGCGACTTGGGAAAACTGCCGCCAGACCATCCTGCTCCAGAAAGAGAAACCCACCGAGCACGGGCACTGGGCAGCCGAGGGTGCCGCGCACTCGCTGCGCCTTCTCGCCGGTTTTTCCGGAATACCCATCCCGCCTCAAAACGCGTGGCCGCCCTATTCCGATGCACTCCACTGGCGGCTCGTGAAATCCCTGCTCGAATCGAACTCCCGCTACGCCGTCCTGATGGTAACCGACCTCTTCGAGCTCAAGGATCGCATCAACACCCCCGGCACCACCGGCAAAGCGAACTGGCGGTTCCGCCTCAACCTTTCCCCCCACCAGTTGGAAGAGCGCGGCCGCATCCTCTCGATCCTGATCCGCCTCACCGGACGTTGAGAAGGCCGGGAAAGCCTTCGTGTTTCGCACGAATCCTGCTACCTCTCCCTCGATATCTACCATGACCCAGGAATCCATCAGACTTTCCGAAGAGGATAAACGCGCCCAGGACTGGAAGCGCTGGGGTCCTTACCTTTCCGAACGGCAGTGGGGCACCGTCCGCGAGGACTACTCGGACCACGGCAACGCCTGGGCCGCTTTTCCCCACGATCAGGCGCGCCGCCGCGCCTACCGCTGGGGCGAGGACGGCCTGCAAGGTTGGTGCGACCGCGGCTGCCGCCTATGTTTCGCCCCCGCCTTCTGGAACGGCAAGGACAGCATTCTCAAGGAGCGGCTCTTCGGCCTCGGCGGCAACGAAGGCAACCACGGCGAAGACGTGAAGGAATGCTACTACTACCTCGATTCCACGCCCACCCACTCCTACACCAAAGCGCTCTACAAGTATCCGCAGGCGAAGTTCCCATACACCGACATCCGCGTGGAAAACGAACGCCTCGGCCGCCTCGGACCGGAGTTCGAGTTGGCGGATATGGGCATTTTCGATGACGGCAAGTATTTCGATATCGTCCAGGAAACGGCAAAGCGCACCCCGCAGGACATCCTCTGGCGCATCACCGTCACGAACCGCGGCTCGGAAGATGCCCCGCTCCACCTGCTACCCACCGTCTGGCTGCGCAACACATGGACATGGGGCACAGATCCCGAGGCTCCTTTGAAAAAACCGAGCATCAAACTCGACGACGGCTCCCTCCTCATCGAGCACGGCATCCTCGGAAATTTCCGTTTCCACATCGACCAGATCGTCGCGGGCGCGAAACCGGAATGGCTCTTCACCGAGAACGAGACGAACCACGAGTCCTTTGGTAACAGCAAAAACACCACACCCTATACGAAGGACGCTTTCCACCGTCACATCATCCATAACGAAAAGAACGCGATCTCACCGGCGCTGCAAGGCACCAAGGCCGCCGCGCATTTCCTCTTCAACGTCCCCGCCGGGCAATCGATCACGATCCGCTGCCGTCTTCATCACGTCGATGAGGATAACGGGCTCGAAGGCTTGCTGATGTTCTCGGAAACCCTCGCGCAACGCAGCGCCGAGGCCGACGAGTTCTACGGGGAAATCATTCCCAAGGGTATTTCCGAAGACGAGACCCTGATCTGCCGCCAAGGCTATGCCGGGCTCCTCTGGACGAAGCAGTTTTTCCACTACGTCGTCGAAACCTGGCAGAAGGGCGACAAGGAAATCCCCAACCCTCCCGCGAACCGCCTTACCGGCAGGAACCACGATTGGGAACACTTTCACGCCAAGGACATCCTCTCGATGCCGGATAAGTGGGAATATCCGTGGTTCGCCGCGTGGGACACCGCCTTCCACATGCTCCCCTTCTGCAGCGTGGATCCCGCCTTTACCAAGCACCAACTCCTGCTCCTGCTGCGCGAGTGGTACATGCACCCCAACGGCCAGCTCCCGGCCTACGAGTGGAATTTCTCCGATGTCAATCCGCCCGTCCACGCCTGGGCCGTGTGGCGGGTTTACAAGATCGCCGATAAGAAGGGCAGCCGTGACATCCTTTTCCTTGAGAAGGCCTTCCAGAAACTCCTGCTCAACTTCACTTGGTGGGTCAACCGCAAGGACTTGGACGGCCGCCATGTCTTCGGCGGCGGCTTCCTCGGCCTGGATAACATCGGGGTCTTCGACCGCTCCCACGCTCTCCCCGGCGGCGGATACCTCCAGCAGGCGGATGGCACCGCGTGGATGGGATTCTACTGCCTCACCATGCTCTCGATGGCTCTCGAGCTCGCCCTCACCAAGCCCGCCTACGAGGACATCGCCTCCAAGTTCTTCGAGCACTTCGTCAATATCTGCGACGCCATCAACAGCCTCGGCGGCAACGGCCTCTGGGATGTGCAGGATCAGTTCTACTACGACCAGCTCATCGTCGGCGACGAACCGCCCATCCCTCTCCGCATCCGCTCACTGGTCGGCCTGCTGCCCCTTTCCGCCGTCACCGTCATCAAGCAGAAAACCATCGATGCCCTCCCCGGTTTCCGGAAACGCATGGACTGGTTCCTCGTCAACAGGCCGGAGCTTCTGAAATACGTCACCGTCAACCGCGTTGCGGGGAAGAAAAACTCGGGGCGCATCCTTCTCGCCATCCCCTCGAAGGAACGCCTCAGCCAAAGCCTCACCTACATGCTCGATACGAAGGAATTCCTCTCCGACTTCGGCATCCGCTCGCTCTCCAAGGCACACGGCACCCACCCCTTCGTCTTCGTCTATGCCGGCTCCACCCACCGCGTCGAATATACCCCCGGCGAATCAAACACCGACATGTTCGGCGGAAACTCCAACTGGCGCGGCCCCATCTGGTTCCCCACCAATTTCATCCTCATCGAGGCGCTGGAGCGTTACTACTACTTCTACGGAGACGGCTTCAAAATCGAATACCCCACCGGCTCAGGTAACCAATGCACCCTCCGCGAGGTCGCCATCGACATCTGTGACCGCCTCATCTCCCTGTTCATAAAAGACAAGGACGGCTACCGCCCCTGCTTCGGCGATAGCGAGGTCTCCAAGCGCTACTCCGACGACCCGCACTGGCAAAACCTCCTCCTCTTCCACGAATACTTCCACGGCGAAACCGGCGAAGGCCTCGGCGCGTCCCACCAGACCGGCTGGACTGCCCTCGTCGTCCGCCTCGTCCGCGAGCGCCGGGAAAAACTCCTCGAAAGCGAGTTCTCCTCCGCGAAGACGTAGCCACAGCAGGCGCGTCCCCGCGCCTTGGGGTCCGCGGGTGTCTCACCCGCAGTCGCCAAGCACCCAACCCCGGAGCCGGTGACGTCTCCCGGAACCCAAGTCGCGGCGACGCGCCTGCTCCAACAACCCCAATCGGGGTTGCTTACTTAAACCCGGGGTTGGCGCAGCCTACCCCGGGATAGGAAACGCAGCATTCACCAACGCCGAAGGTGTTGCGTCCATGCCCGCGAGATCCGCAAACTCCGCGCGCCCCTCCCCCAGCCCCGGCAGGGGCGACGGATCGTAGTCGGGGGAGCAACCCCCGGAACCGATGCCTACGGCATCATCCGCGTCCCGGAGGGTCGCCGGAAACCCCCGCTCCCGTTACCCGAACTTGATCGTGCAAATCCCCATCCGCCCCTCCCGCCCTTCTCCCTCCGCCAGCACTCCGGGAGCCAGGGTGTAGAGCCGCCCCTTCCCCTGCACCACGATCCCCGCCTTCTTATGCAGGATCATGTGCAGCGACGCGGCCGCCACACCTCCCCCGCGCCGGTATTTCGGGATTCCTAAGTTTTCTGCCGTTGGCAATACGGAGAAGGGGATTCCATCCCCTTTCTTCACACTTCGCCAAGCCCACCGCGCCGGGGCAATGAAAGGGGATGCAATCCCCTTCTCCCCATTGGGATCCGCCTGTCCGCCGGCATGGCTGGGGAATCTAGAATGATCGTCGGGCGGAAGCTTGCCATCAGTCCATTTTAACCTTTCCCCGAATGCCGAGGCCGCTAGAACTGGCTGGAGAAATAGCGCCCAGAACCGCAGGCCAGTCCCCTTCAACGCAATGACTTCCTCAGGAATCAGCTACCATGACATACCCGATCCCCCGAGTGCCTCCCTCAAGGAAGACGGCATCGAGTCCGGCTTCATCGGCAAGCTCCAGGGGCTGAAATACGAATACCGCCCGGACATCACCAACCGCGCCACGCTGGAGAAAAACTTCCGCGAAAAATTCGAAGCCCTCAATCGCGTCCGCCTCACCGACTCCGAGTTCGCCCGCCTGCTCGACGAGATCGTCACCCCGGATGTCTTCACCGCCTCGAAGACCCTGCGGGCCATCAACAGCTTCACCCGCGATGACGGCA
>JAYTOE010000040.1:0-30369 GCA_043747935.1 Akkermansiaceae bacterium | reverse complement strand
GAGAAAAATGGACAAGATCACACGCCCGCGCCTCGTCAGCACCGTCCACGGTTTCTACTCCGTGAACCGCTACTCCGCCGTGATGACCAAGGGCGAGCGAGTGATCGCCGTTTCCGAAAGCATCAGGAACTACATCACTGATAACTATCCCGATACTCCTGCGGAAAAAATCAGCGTGATTCATCGCGGCGTAGAGCCCGAGCAGTTTCCGCGAGGTTTCCAACCCGATACCTCGTGGTGGGAGAAATGGCGGGTCGAGCAACCCCAGCTTGCGAGAAAGAAAGTCCTGCTGCTGCCGGGAAGGATCACGCGCCTCAAAGGGCACGGCGACTTCTTCCGGTTGCTCGCCGCACTCAAAAAACAAGGTCGCGCCGTCCACGGACTCATCGCTGGCGATGCGCATCCGAAGAAGTTGGAATACCTCGCCGAGCTGCGCGCGCTGCTCGCGGAGATGGGTTTGGCGGACGATGTCACCTTTCTCGGGCATCGCGGCGATGTCCGCGAAATCATGGCCGTTTCCGATGTCGTCTGCGCCCTTTCGCAGCAGCCGGAGTCCTTCGGCCGCACGGTGCTGGAGGCCATGGCCATCGGTAAACCGGTGCTCGGATACGATTGCGGCGGGGTGGGGGAGTTGCTCTCGACCGTTTTTCCTGCGGGGAAAGTGCCTCTCGGCGATGCCGCAACGCTGTTGGAAAAGGCGGCTTTCATCCTCGATGAAAGCCCTGAACCCAAGGTGCCGCAGGGTGCTTTCACGCTGGAAGCGATGTGCGCGGGCACGCTCGCCCTCTACGCAGATCTCCTGAAATCCCCCCACACGTAAAAATCTTCTACCCAGCGGCCCCCAACCCATGGGATGAATGGCGCACCCCATGAGTTACATCGCCATCGTCGGTCTCGGTTACGTCGGCCTGCCCCTCGCGCTTCAGTTCGCGAGATCGGGCGCGAAGGTGCTCGGACTCGACATCGACTTGAAAAAGACCGACGCGATCCTCGCGGGTCGCAGCTACATCAAGCACGTCGCTGCCGAGGAAATCTCCACCCACACCCTTTCGGGGGCGCTCGACGCCTCGACGGATTTCTCGCGGATCGCCGAGGCGGCCGCCGTGATCCTCTGTGTTCCGACCCCGCTAAACCATTTCCGCGAACCCGATCTCAGCTACGTGCTCGATACCGGCAAGGCCATCGCCCCCTTCATCCGCGACGGCGCGTTGATTGTCCTGGAATCCACCACCTACCCCGGCACCACGGACGGCGAGTTGCGCGAGGTGTTGGAAAAGGGTTCCGGGAAAAAGGCGGGCGTGGATTTCCATCTGGCCTTTTCCCCCGAGCGCGAGGATCCGGGCAACCCCGACAGCAAGGTCGCCTCCATCCCCAAGGTCGTCGGCGGTCTCACACCGAAGTGCCTTGAAAAAGCGATGGAGGTTTACGGCATCGCGATCCAAAAGCTCGTGCCGGTGAGTTCCTGCCGTGTCGCCGAGGCCACCAAGCTTTTGGAAAACATTTTTCGCTCCGTAAACATCGCCCTAGTGAACGAGCTCAAGGTCGTTTATGGAGCGATGGACATCGATATCTGGGAGGTCATCGAGGCTGCGAAAACCAAGCCCTTCGGCTTCATGCCCTTTTATCCCGGCCCCGGTCTCGGCGGTCACTGCATCCCCATCGATCCGTTTTATCTCACATGGAAAGCCCGCGAGTTCGGCCAGCACACGCGTTTCATCGAGCTGGCCGGCGAAATCAACACCGCGATGCCAGATCATGTGGTGAAAGTCTGCTTCGAGGCTCTCAACAACGACGGCAAGGCGATCAAAGGCGCGAAAATCCTGCTACTTGGACTCGCCTACAAGGCAAACGTCGATGACGACCGCGAATCGCCGACCTACAAACTCATCGAGAAATTCGAAGCGCTCGGCGGAGTGGTCTTTTACCATGACCCCCACGTCCCCGTGATCCCCATGACCCGCGAGCACTCGGAATACGCGGGGCGCAAATCCGTCGCAGAGATCGTTGACGAATACGACCTGATCGTCCTCTCCACTGGTCACGACGGGTATAAGACGCAAGATTTCTCCGGCTACGCCTGCCCGTTGGTCGATACGCGCAACGCCATCCCTGCCGCCAACAGGCCGTCCAAATACCACAAGGCCTAAGGCGGTTTTGATACCAATCAGAAAAATGAGTGAGAAAAAAACCGAAAGCTACGCCCAGTGGGGTGATGACGTGCTGGTCTGGGATTATTTCAAGGGGAAAACCGACGGGATATTCCTCGAAGCGGGCGCGAACGATCCGAAGTTGCTGAGCCAGACCTATCTGCTTGAGGAGCGCGGTTGGACAGGCATACTGGTGGAACCAGTTCCCGAGTGTTGCGAAGCCCTGCGTCAGGTTCGGACACGAAGTCATGTTTTCCAGAATGCGCTCGGTGGTCCGCAGCATCGTGGGATTCTCCGCCTCCGAGTGCCGGCCGGTTGCTCTGAACTCACCCATGCCATTGCCGACGACGTGACCGCGACAGGAAGCGAGATTGAGGCCGCCTCATTGATCGCCGAGCGCCGTCAGGGCGCGTCCGATGGCGACGAAATCATCGAGGCGGCATTCATCACAATTGACGAGGCGTTGGCGAGCGCGGGATTGGATCGACTGGATTTTCTCTCGCTCGATCTGGAAGGCTTTGAGTTGCCCGCATTGCAAGGGCTTGATTTCGCGCGCATTCGGCCGCGGGTGGTGATCATCGAGGATCGTCTCGAAAACCTCTCACGGCACTGCTTCATGCTGCGGCAGCGCTACAGGTTGGTTCGTAGAAATGGATCAAACAATTGGTATCTTCCAGCAGAGGAATGTTTCGCCGTTGATTTTTTAACGAGGTTAAAGCTGTTTCGAAAATGCTATCTTTCGCTTCCGTTTCGTCACTTGCGGGATGGGCTGCGCAAATTGAGGAAGTGATTGGTCGATAGTGATATGGAGCGAGTAGTCATTGCTATCGTCAAGGGAGGCTTGGGCAACCAGCTCTTTATTTATGCGGCGGCCCGGGCATTGGCGTTGCGCACCGGACGCAATCTCTACCTCGATACCCTGCGGGGCTACTTGTCTGATGGTTATGAACGAACTTACCTGCTTGATCGGTTTCCCATATCTGCCGATGTGATGCCCGAAGCGTGGAAAGTTGCATCGAATCTGCGGCATTTCAGGCATAAGTTCGTTCGTGCGATAAACAAGCTGCTTCCGCTGAATGATCGTCGCTACATAGCTGAGGATCTCGATCTCGGGGTAAATCAACTAACGTTACTGAACCCATCGGGCAGGCAAGTTACATTGAACGGTTATTGGCAGGATGTGGCGTATTTTGCCGAGGAATCTCATGTCATCAGGGGTGAGGTTTCCCCTCCCGCACCCGGTGATGAGCGTAATCGCCGTTTGGGAGAGGAGTGGGCGGCACAGTCATCCGTTTTTTTGCATGTGCGGCGTGTGCGCTATCATCAGGTGCTGGATCGCGGCTATTATCAGAAGGCGATTGATGCGGCATGCTTTCAGGCGAAAGCGGAAAGATTCCTGATCTTCGGGGACGATATCCCGTGGGCGCTTGAAGGGCTGAATTTCAACGGACGACCTGCCGAGGGGATAACCCACAACAGTGGAGATGAAATGGCGGATTTCTGGTTAATGTCACGTTGCCGCCATGCAATTGTGGCCAACAGTTCGTTCAGTTGGTGGGCGGCCTGGCTGGGCGGGGCACCCTCGGAGGATCGGCATGTGTGGTTCCCGGAGCATACCGGCCTGCAACTTCAAGCTGCGAAAGGGTGGAACATTATACCCTCGACGACCGATTGTCCATGAGTGACCGGGAATTACTTGTCCGGATCAATATGGATCATGCGCCGGGGCGCATGGGGCAGCTCACGCCGGGCGGTTCGTTGCGCTGGGGGCGTTGTCGTTTCGACTTTAATCCTGAACCAGGAGGTCGCGCCGATTTTGCAGTGGTCATGGGCAATGCCCGTCCGGTGGACCGGTTCATGGTCGCGCCAGAAAACACGCTCTTTATCGCAGCAGAGCCACCCACCAAAAAAATCTATCCGAAGGCATTTTACCGTCAGTTCGCCCACCTGGTTGACACCCATGGGTTGTCCGGGCACCCGGCCGTTGAGGTGACAATGCCCGGCTTATGTTGGCATGCGGGGCTGGACCGGCGGACGAACACGTTCAGTTACGGTTACGATCATCTCAAATCGTTGCATGTCCCGGAAAAAATCAACCGAGTGTCCGTGGTGTGTTCCGACGCGGCGTTTACGCCTGGCCAGCGTTTGAGGCTCGATTTCCTGCGCCGTCTCAAGGCGGAACTGGGTGAGCGGTTGGTTCACTATGGGCGAGGCTTTGAGCCGATCGACGACAAGATGACCGCCATCCTTCCAAATCGATTTCACTTGGTAATGGAAAACAGCGAAGTGCCCAATTATTGGACGGAAAAGCTGGCTGACGCTTACCTCGGGTGGGCGTTTCCGTTCTATGTGGGTTGCCCTAATCTTGCTGATTTTTTCCCACAAAATGAGTTTTTAAGGCTCGATCCGCGGAATGCGGATGAAGCGGCTCGCTTGATCATCCGAATGCTGGATACGGAACCCTCGTCCGAGGAGATGAGCAGCGTCGAGTCGGCGCGCCAGCGCGTTCTCGACACTTACAACCCCTTTGCATGGTGCGCCCGCTGGGTGGAAAAATTTCACCGTGATGCACGGGAAACACATGTGACCATGCGTTCGCACAAGGCGTATCGTTCGTTTCCCCGTGGCATGATATACCGGTTCAAGCACCCTTGAGGCGCCAACCGTCCCAGACAAACTTGTAGTGAAACAATGCGTCGTGCGTGAGCGAGAGCTTGTCACGGATGGCCTTCATGCGTGATTCGGAGTCGGGAGCTATGTCATGGAACTGGATGTGCAGATGCACGACACGTGAGATCAGCCCCGTTTCGATCATGCGCTCGAGTAACTCATATTCGCCGCCCTCGATATTGATTTTCATAAAGTCGACGCGCGGTGTCGGGTTGCTGTCAAACCAGTCTTTGGCGTCCACAAGCTCGATGGGTACGGTGGCACCATCGGGCTTGATGAACACGGAGCTGGCGTCGGAACTGAGGGAGAGATGCTCGGTGCGGGTTCGCGCCGCGAGGCCGCAGGTGTGAACGCGAAGATGGGGGTTCTTTGCGAAACGGGCTTTGATTTTCTCTGCAAACGCAGGAGCCGGCTCGAAGATTTCCACGCGGCAGGCGTAACGGGAAAATATCTCGGCAGCCCAAGATCCCTCGAAGCCGCCCATGTCGAAAACGACCGAGCCGGAATCAATCGGACAATCGTAGCGGTAACGGTTGTCACCGTCGTCTTTCCGCCAACGTTTGATGGCGAGTTCTCGCTCGCTGGGTTTGATGCGTTTGCGCACGCTGCGAGCCAATCGGGATATGGGATTCATGACGGAATAATGTGGATAGTAAAAACGGCGGAATTAAAAGCCCTTTATGCGCTTGATGAAGCCGCGAATTGAGTCACAGGCATCATTGAAGGGGGCTGCGGCATTGCGAAGCATCTTGAGCCGGCGGAATTTTCGCGGATCGGTGGTGAGGTGTTCGAGGCGTCCGGCAAATTCCTCGTTGTAGTTGACGGGCCGTTGTACGATGTCGGAGAAGCCATCTGCCTGGGTGATGATTGACGGTGACACCGCAAAAACCCGATGAATACGCGAAAGGTGCCGCACATACCAGCGGTCGATGATGCGGTGTCGGGAGTGCCAAGACCAAGCGCTGTGATTATCGGCCAGTTGGTCAAAAATCCAATCCCGGGCGCTCTTGCGCACGATGTAGGCGTGGGTTGTGTAGCAACCGTTGATCTCACATAACAACCGGTCGTTGAACGTCGCCAGTTGCAGTGAAGTGCCAACAGCCTTGCTGAAACCGAGGTAACACACTTCCCAGTCCGGGTGTGACGTGAAGAGTAGTTCCTCCAATGCCACCAGATCGACACCGGCGAGCGGGCTGAAATCCGCGTCGTCTTCGAGAACTAGGAACGTCTTCCATCCCTGGGAACGGGCAAATTCCATGACCTTGCGGTGGGATTGTGTGCAGCCAACTTTGGCGGCCCAGCGTTTGTCCGATGACTTTCCCCGAAACCATGGTCGTTTGCCATATCCCGCGAGCAAACTGCCACGCACCGCGGATACGCGGGACAGTGGCGGTGCGCCGATAAGGAAAGGTGCGGAGTCGGCACGCATCTGATTCCAGCGGTCGGGTCGGTCGTCAAGGTTCACGACAGCGATGCCGTCGAGACGGTTCCAGAATGCTGGAGGGGATGAAGCGGCTTCGGGCATCTCTGGGTGGTGGAGTAAATCAGGCTAGCCCTAGCAAATGCCGACCGGAGACGTAGGCTTTTTCTGCGACGTAAGTCATGCCGTTGAAGAGATTTTTCCGGCGGAGACCATGACGGCTTAGAATCCATTCATCCCCATCCGTTCGGGAGAAATCCGTGCTGTGCAGAAGGTTGACCAGCCTAGATATATTGGCCACTGGCGCGTAGTCCTCGACGACTCGCCTCCGGCTTTCAAGAATTGCGGGAAGGTTTTTTTCGTAAAGCCTGTCTCGGATCGCCCGGTTGATGATTTCGACGGATTGATCGCGATCCCTTATGTCGATACGCAGGAAGCTTTCTGCGGGGAAGTAGTCTTCCGCGTTCGGGCATCCGTAGTATATGGGCATGCAGGCTCCCAAGAATGGATCGGCTAGTTTTTCTGTCCAATGGTGGGCTCCGAAAAAATTTTCGATAGCTACGTGGTATCGGTAAGGATCGAGCGCGTCCGCTTTGTCCAGTATGGGACGGATGCCGCGCCCGAACAGCTCCATATCGGGTATGCTCTCCTTGAGTCCCATCACGAACTCGTAGCGCTTGCGGTGGAGAGTGTGTCGCTGCATTTTCGTGGAGCATACCGCTGAAATTACACCGGTCTTATGGATCGGGACATGGGTGCGGATCGTGTCGTAGGTGCCGCGGGGGTCGCTATCGGCGTAGAACCAGACGTAACTTGTCTGTTCGCGCAGCATGCCAGGATGGTGGCCTGTAGCCCATGACTCTTGGCTCGTCAGAATATGGCCGAACTGGCTCAGGAACCTCGAACCGTAAACCTTGATTGTTGATGGCTCCGTGGTGACGAGCATTGTGTTCCTGCGAGGGCAGGCGAGACTTTCTTCCCAGAGGGTGTGTCGTTCGCCCGAGACGGAAGGAAGATCGTCCCATACGACGAGCCAATCGTAGTTGCGCTCATTCCTGTCGAAGGTGAACTTGCAATTGGCGAAGGATGTGTTCCCAGCAGAGCCCCCGGGAAAACACCGGAACCATCCGTAGCCATCCATGCCTGGCTTGAATTTCCCCAATAACTTGATGCGGATGGGTGTCTTTTCCTCGGACATTCCTGCTTTGGTTAATGGAAAATCCCCAACTCTTCCACCACTGCTGGATCAAGGAAGATGAAGTTGTATGTTTCCAATGTGTTCTTGCCTCCGCTGGCGATCACTTCCACTTCAGCCCGCTCAATGAGGCGCGGTCTTTCGTCTATAGTCCAAGCTTGGTAGCCGTTTTTCCAAAAACGCGCGAAGGTTTCTAGCAAGTGTGGATTTATGGAAGCGGCGCCTGAGTGATTCTGGTTGACGCAAACCTCCATCATCCAGATTGGCTTCGGCTCCGCCGCGAGAAACCGGTTCGCGCCCGCCAGCATGAAATGCTCTGCTCCCTCGATATCGACCATGATGAGGCAACGTTTTCCAGCAAGACGATCTCCGAGCACTTGGTCCAGGGTAAGAACGGGCACCAGCAAGAAATCCGTTTCACGCGCATTCGCCCACCCTTTGATTAAGGAAGCCCCAGTGCCAGCTCCGTAAATCTCAAGTATGCCAGGTTCCGAACCAAGAGCGACCGGATAGATTTCGATCTTGTCTGCCCAGTCGTTAATGCGGATGTTCGCGAGGAGGTGGCGGACGTTGAGGTCGATGGGTTCGAAAGCGAACACAGGGACGTTTTTCCGGATGGCATGGCAGCAGTAGTAGCCGACGTTAGCCCCTACGTTGATGAAGGCGTCGCAATGAGGAAGGATTTCGTTGAGAAGACGGGTTTCCAAAGGTTCGAAACGCCCGTCCTGCATGGCGCGGCTGCCGTAAAGTTGGAATCCAAAAGGCGTTTCTGGCGCGGGCATGAGGGATTTCCAGTAGAAGCGGAGTGTGCGCTCGAAGTTTTTGAACTGCTGGCGCATGCCGGAAATTTTCTGACACAGGCTGGGATGTTTCGGTGAATCTTTGTGATTGTTCATGGGAAATTGGTTGCTGGGCTTCAGTTTGCATCTTCGTCCATTACCCGCGTTGAGATGCCGCTGTCCGCAGCTTGGTTCATGTGTGAACGCCACCATGCGACGTCTTCCGGGTTATTGCCACAATAGATTGAGTGCGCGGCGATCCATTCATTACGGAATGAGTCCCAGTCCGTGGACGTCAGATTGATGCCGACCGTAGGGGTGTTCGGATCCGCTCCCGCTTCTCGGGAGAAGAGGTTGTTCAGGATCAGATCGCCAAGTGCATCCTGAGCGTGTCCCAGATCGAACCAACCTTCCATCCGTTGGATCCCGGCATTGCCCGAGGGCATTTTCCTAGTGGTGTATTCGTTGAAATGCAGGAACGACCATAGTTCCACCGGTGGAGCCTGGGAGTTGACGGAATTCGCTTTGGTGCAAATTTCCCTGAGTTCGAGGAGGTCTTTCTCCCAGCAGACGGTTGTGGGTGCGTTGAGTTCCGGGTGGATCTGTTTGAGCGCGTGCTGCGGTGGGATGATGATATACATCCGGATGCCCTCTTCACGCACGCGTTTGATGAATCCGCTTAGCAGATCTGCTTTTCCTTGGCGCAAAGTTTGTGACCTCAGGTTCCATGCGTCCCGGGAGGGCTCGAATCCCATCTTGAATGTCGATTCCACGTATGCCCGGAGGTTCCCTGGATAATTGGGATTGATCCATTGGCCAAGGTGGCTCCTGTCGGGCTGTTTTCCGCTGAGATGACGTTGGATGGTTGCGATCGAGTCCACGAGTGAGCGTCCACCGATAAGCTGGTTGATGCTCCGCTCTATGGAGATGTTGTTATCGGCGAATGGAGAATTGAAAAAACGGGTATTATATTTGCGGCTGTCCAAATCGTTGTGCAAGTCTCCTGCATCGATTCCGAGGATCAGGGTTTTAATGCCGGGATTCCTATCAAGAACGTAGTTTCCCGCAGGGACGGTTTCGAGAATGTTAGCTGCGGACATCGCTAGGTTGACGGTTTTGGTGTCCGCGAAGACTGGGTGTTCAGGGTTGAAGCCTATTTCCATTCTCGATGATCCGAGTATGACGGTTTGCCAGTTCCCCTTGTTGGCGAGGGCTGCTTTGCCGACTCTGACCGTGCCGCTTATCTCGCGGGAGGAATCAAGGGCGTCGATTTCAAACGGCGTTTTGTTGATACGCCATGGATTGACCGTTAGGGAGAGGAGCGTGGTGATGATGAAATAACCGCCCATCAGGGCAACCAGACAGCGCATGAACCGGGCGAAGGGGCGTTTAGCTATAGGTTGGGAAGACATTTCAATTTTCTAGAACTGGAAGTAGATGAACTCGCCGCCGCGGTCGATTTCCAATGTCACGATGAGGAAAAGCAGGAATGCCAAACCGGCGTTGAGAGGGGTTGGCCGCCAGCTCCACCATCGCCGGCGGGCAGGGGATGGTTCGTGTTTCTCCCTGAAATGCGGGGAGAAGCGCCCGAGGAACTGCTGGGTGTTCGGCAGGAAGAAGGCGATGATGAGGGCGTAGGCGATGGGGCGCACCGCGCGCTTGAATTTCATGATGCTGTCACCGGAAGGCGGTGTCCACAGAGGGGCGTCCTGAGGGATAATCATGCCTTGGTAGAAGTTGGCCGTGACATCCCATGCGAGCCGCGCGTTTCCGAAAGAGGCGAGCTCGTAGTTTCCTGCACGGAAAGGCACCCAAGCGAAGACGACGGCGAGGAAGGTGATGGTGATGGCGAGAAATTTCGGCATGGGCTTCCATCCGAGTTTTTTCCTAAGGCCGATCCACGCGTTATTGATGCAGAGGTAGAGACCATGGAGGAGCCCCCAGAGCACGAAGGTGATGCCTGCCCCGTGCCAGAGTCCGCCGAGAAGCATCGTGGTCATGAGGTTCGAGTAGCGGCGGACGGAGCCTTTGCGGTTGCCGCCGAGCGGAATGTAGAGGTAGTCGCGAAGGAAGCGGGAGAGTGTCATGTGCCAGCGCCGCCAGAAGTCGATGACGCTCGTCGCCTTGTAGGGTGAGTTGAAATTAAGCGGCAGCTTCAGTCCGAAGAGGTAGGAGATGCCGATGGCCATGTCGGAGTAGCCGGAGAAGTCGAAATAGATCTGGAAGGTGTAGGCAAGAGCACCAACCCATGCCTCTCCCATCGTGAGGGCCCGGGTGCCATCCGCCGCGAACTGGAAGATCGGGGTGGCGGTTTCCGCGAGGTTGTCCGCGACGATGACCTTTTTAAAAAGGCCGATCGCGAGAACGGTGAGACCGATGGCGAAGCAGCGGGAACTGAAGCGGGTGACCTTCGGTTTGAATTGGGAGATCAGCTCGCGGTGGTGGACGAGCGGGCCCGCGACTAGGTGGGGGAAGAACGTGACGAACAGCAGGTAGTCGGTGAAGTTGTATCCGGTCTTGTCCCCGCGGTAAACGTCCACGAGAAAGGCGATCTGCAGGAAGGTGAAAAAAGAAACCGCGAGCGGCATGACGAGTGTCGGGATCTCCGCCGGAAAGCCGGTGGCTGCGTTCGACCAGACGGAAAAGATGCCGAGGTATTTGTAATAGATCAGCAGCAGAATGTTCACCGTAACCCCGGCTGCGACGAGCAGCTTGCGGGTGAGGGCTTTGTCGGATCTTGCGATGGAGTTGCCGCAAAGGAAGTTAGCCCCGCAGGACATGATGATCAGGAATACGAACCATGGATTCCAAGGCTGGGAAGGATCGGGCTTCCACCATGCGTAAAAGAGGAGGCTTGAAAGGGTCAGCCAAACCATGCTCCAGCGCCAGTTGAAACGGCCGAGCAAGAAGTAGCCCGTCAATACCAGGGGGAGAAAGAACAGTAAGAATGTATAGGTGCTGAAAAGCATTTCAAATCCGAAGGCGAGGCTAAATACCGCCGATTCGCTTCGCAAGAAAATCCAGATGTCTCCATGGTCACAGTTCCGCCGTTGACCGGATCATCATTCTCCCTTCTTTGAAACGCTGATTACAGGCGGCGGTTTGATCGCGGGAGAGCATGCGACGATGAGTCCGTCACCGGAATAGGATTCGGGGCCATCGACGGAGCAGAGGATCAGGTAGCCGTAGCCTACGAGTTTCTGGAGGCAGTCCGCGTGGATCTCGCTGGAGTGTGTGGAAATGAAGATATGATCCACCTTTTGTCCGGAAAGCATGCCGCGCGCGCCATCCAGCATTTCGGATTCGAATCCCTGGATGTCGGAATGCAACATGTGCAGGTGGGTTATGTTTTTATCCGCGCAGTAGCCATCCACCGAGATGGTTGGGGTGTCGCCCGGGGGGCGCAGATCCTTGCTCCCTACGTATGCGTTCGTGAAGGTGCCATCGTAGCTGTTGACCGCGAAGTTCATCTGTCCCGAGAGCATATTCGCAAGCTCGGGCTCCACCATGTGGCAGGAGGCACCGGGATGACTGGTCTTCAGCCAGAGGGAATAGAAGCTCCAGTATGCGCCCATCTCGAGGCTGACTGGTGCCGCCGGAAGCAGGGGGAGAACGACCGCGAACGCCCGCTCTTCCTGCGGCTCGTGCACGCCCTTGTTTTCCACGAGCATGTTCATGATCCGCTTGTCGTAATAGCTCAGCGCCTTGATGCGGATCCCGTTGTGCATCGTGATCATGTCGCCGTCGATGCGACCGGCGTCCGGATGGCGGGGGATTGCGGCGTTGTCGGGACATGCGATGACATCATCAATGCGCTCCCTCCATGCGGGTTTGATGTTGCCCAGCAGCGAAGTGGGTAGGGTCTTGCTGCCGAGTCGGCGAGTCTGCCTCCAGATCTTGAAGTGATTCCGCAGGGACTTTGGAATGAGTATATCCTTAATTTTTTTCGACATGGGACTACGGGTGAAAATCTGATTCTTACTCGCCGGGCGGGACAGGCCGGGTGTTTGTCGGTGGCTCTTCTCCCACCGCCGCATCCGAGGATTTCAGGAACTTGTAGAGATCGGAGTTGGTGGAGAGGACGAGGGTGGATTGCTTGCCTAGGGTTTCGCGGTACATCTCCATAGTTTTGATGAATTCGTAGAGTTCCGCGGCCTTGGGATTTTGGCCGTAGGCGCGGGCGTAGATGCGGGAGGCTTCGGCATCGGCCTTGCCTTTGATGGTTTGCACCTCTTTGTAGGACTCGGAAGAGATGCCGTTCAGATCGCGCTCCTTGTCACCGAGGATACGTGCGGCCTCACCTTCCCCTTCGGAGCGGAATTTCGAGGCGATCTGCTGACGTTCCGAGATCATGCGGTCATAGATGTTTTGCACGACGGAGGGATCGTAATTGATCCGTTTGAAGCGGACATCGAGCAGTTCGATCCCCAGTTCCGCGAGCTTTGGGCGGGCTTCGGCGAGGATCTCTTTTTCCAGTGCCGAGCGACCCTTGCGGATGGATGGCAGGATGCCGATGTTGCCGGATTGTCCTCCCGTGATTTCTTCCAGTGCCTCGTCCTTGGCCGGTGTGCGGGTCTTGTCCGTGCGTATGATTTCGATGAGGTCGTGTTTGCCGATGATGCTGGGCGTGGCGGAGCCGAGAAGGTCTGAGATGCGCGATTCGGCAGAGCGCCTATCGCGGAGCCTCCGGAAGTATTCAAGCGGATCGGTGACGCGCCAGCGGCCAAACGTATCCACGGAGATGTAGAGTTTGTCGCGGGTAGGCATGTCGATCCGGGTTCCATCCCATGGAAGGATGTTTTTCGGGATGCGGTTGACGACCTGAATGAACGGGATTTTGAAATGAAGTCCGGCCTCGGTGATCGGCTTGCCTTTCGGTTCGCCAAACTGGGTGATGATGACCTGTTCCGTGGGCGAGATGGTGTAGGCGCAGACATTGAAAATGAATACGACGATCACAATGAAGAGGATGGCGAGAGTAAGGGATAGTTTTTTCATGGGGATGCTGAAGTGCAGGGGATAAATTTTGGAAAATGAGCCGTGCTCCTCTATTTCTCGTTGAGATTCATCAGGGGCAGGATGCCTTTGGCTTCCTCATCCAGTATGATTGTTTTTCCCAGGCGAGGTAGGACTTCGGACATTGTTTCCAGGTAGAGGCGGCGACGCGTGATCTCGGGGGCTGCGGAAAACTCGACGAGGAGGGACTCAAATGAGGCGACATCACCCTCGGCTTCGTTCACCCGTTTCTTCGCATATCCCTCGGCGGCGGAGATCATGCGATCGGCTTCCCCTCTGGCGCGCGGGATTTCCTTGTTGTATTCACCGTTGGCCACATTGATGGCGGTCTCCTTGTCCTGCTGCGCTTTGTTGACGGCATTAAAGGAGGACTGGACGGGGCGGGGGGGATTCACGCTCATGAGCTGTACTTCGACGATGCGTAAACCCATGCCGTAGGCGATGGTGGCCTCCTGAAGTTTTGCGGAAGCAAAGGTGTTGATTTCCTGGCGGCCCACAGTGATGACCTCATCAACCGTGCGATCCCCGATGATCTCGCGCATGACGCTTTCCGTGAGGTCGCGGAGGGTGGCATCGGGTTCGCTCACGGCGAAGAGGTATTGCTGCGGGTCATCGATACGGTATTGGATGACCCATTCGACAAGGGCGGTGTTGAGATCGCCGGTGACCATGGACTTTTCCAACTCCTGTTCGTTCGGATCGGAGTATTGCCAGATGTTCGTGGCTCCTTGCGTTCCGTATCCGAATTCCTGTTTCAATTGGCGTTCGACCTCCACGTTGAGCGCCTTGTCGATGCCGTAAGGCAATTTGAAACGGAGACCCGGCCCCTTGGTGTCGATGGGTTTCCCGAAGCGCAGAACCACCGCCTGCGAATCGGCGGAAACGGTGTAGAAGCTGGTGAAAATCCCGACGACAATGATGGTCCCGATCACCGCGAGGCGGACGACCGTGAAATTGATGTTGCGAAGCTGTGTCATGAAGGGAGCCTAGGCTGATCAGTTGGATGTGAAAAAGCGCAATCGTAGGGTTTCCGCTCCACCTTGGTGGTTGACTGGACAACCGGGCGGCGGCATGGGTGTCCGTATGAAATGCCTTTTCTTTCTTTTGGCTCTCACAGCGGGTCTTCGTGCGGAAAATCTCGAGGAGGTCGCTGTCACGGAAGCCGCTACGCCTGAGATGATCTCATCCGCCGTAAAGGCCGTTGCGGATCTGGGCAAGGAGGTCGTCATCGGACGTTATCAGGTGGCGGGTGAGCGCATGTATCCGCAGTGGAAAGATCGCGTGGCGAGGCGCATGGGCGGCATGGATAAGCTCCAGCAACAGATTGACGGAGTGGCGAAACAGATGAATCAGCAGGGCATTTCCATCATCGATTTCTCGCCGCAAGGTCAGCCGCGCGCATTCGAGGTTCATCCCGGAAAGCTGGTTGAGGTCGTGGACGGGAAGCAGATTGAGAGGCTTCGCTACACGAAGTGGCTGGTATTGGTGCCGACGGTGACGAAGTTCCGCACTCACCTCAAGGGGGATCCCATCGCGGTGATCATCGAGAGCACAGGTTTCCAGGTGGCCATTACGGACAAGGGCAAGGAAGACTGGACTTTCATCGATGGCTCCGGGGTGTCGGTGAATGACCTTCGCAGCCTTTTTGTCAATTTGCCCATGAATCTTGAACTTCCTCCTTTGGAAAAACGGCAGATCAAGTAAGGATCCCGCGCATGGCGAACGGCAAGAAGGGCATGAGTGATTCGGAGTTGCACAGGAAACTGCTGGCGCTCTGGCAGCGCGGGCAAAGCGATCTCTGCGAGGTGCGCGGTTCCTCCATCCACGGCAGCGGCGTTTATGCGACGCGTAAGATTGCTGCGGAGGAGCTGGTCATCGAATACGTCGGCGATTTGATTGATAAGGACGAGAGCGGCAAGCGCGGCACGAAACAGCAGGAAAAATCCATCAAGACCGGAGACGCGGCGGTGTACATTTTCAACATCAGCGACAAATGGGATCTCGACGGCAATGTCCCTTGGAACACAGCCCGGCTCATCAACCATTCGTGCTCACCGAACTGTGAGGCGATCTCGAAGGGAAAACGCATTTTCATCCACGCCCTGCGCGACATCGCCGAGGGCGAGGAACTCAGCTTCGATTACGGCTTCGATGTCGAGTGTTACGAGGATCATCCCTGCCTCTGCGGACGCGAGGTCTGCGTCGGTTACATCGTCAGCCGCGAGCAGTGGGACATTTTGGATGCGAAGCTCGGGCGTGGAAATTCTTCCGAGAAAGCGAGCTGAGCCGTGGGACTGGTCTCCAAGGAAACGATCGAGCGGGTGCTGGCAGCGACCGACATCGTCGATCTCATCGGCTCCTACATTCCGCTGAAACGCGCGGGCACCGGCTACAAGGCGAACTGTCCTTTTCACCACGAGAAGACTCCTTCGTTCAACGTCAGCCCGCACAAGCAGTTCTACCACTGCTTCGGCTGCGGCAAGAGCGGCAATGCGATCGGTTTCGTGATGGATCACGAGGGGCTGCTGTTCATGGACGCGCTGAAAAGACTGGCGACCAAGGCGGGGGTGCATCTTGAGGAGGAGCCGGACGATCCCAATGCGCGCGCCGCGAAACGCTCGCGCGGGAAACTGCTCGATCTTCACCGCGAGGCCTCGGCGTTTTTCCACGAGCTGCTGAAGACCGATCCGCAGTGCCAGCACGCGCGGGATTACCTGAAAGGCCGCGGCTTCGGGCGTGAAATGGCGGAGCGCTGGGAGATTGGCTGGATGCCGGAAAATTCGCGGGTGTTCCTCGATTGGGCGCGGAGCAAAAATTTCACCGGCAAGGATCTCGTCGCATCCGGCCTCGCCTCGCTGAAGGACGAGGACAGGCCCGCCAACGGCATCTATGTCCGCTTCCGGGACCGGCTGATGTTTCCCATCCGCAATGAGGTCGGTGATGTGATCGCCTTCAGCGGGCGGCAGCTCAAGGAAGACCCTCGCTCCGGGAAATACATCAACTCGCCGGAGACCGATATCTTCAAGAAATCGAACGTCCTCTTCGCCCTCGACCGCGCGAAGAAGGCGATCCTCAAGGAAAAGGCTGTGATCCTCTGCGAAGGCCAAATCGACGCGATCGCCTGCCACGAGGGTGGCGTGGAAAACGCGATCGCTCCGCTCGGCACCGCGTTCACCGCGCAGCACGCCCGCATCCTGAAGCGCTACGCCCAGACGGCGGTGCTCTGCTTCGACGCCGACAACGCCGGTGTGAAAGCCTGTGAGCGGGCTTTCCGAGAGCTCGCGCCCGAGGGGCTTTCCGTGAAAGTCGTCGAGCTTCCGGCGGGCGACGATCCCGACACCTACCTCAAGGCGCACGGCGTCGAGGGCTTTCGGAAACAGGTGGCGGAGGCGCGGGACTTCTTCGATTTCAAGATCGCATCCGCCCGGAAAAACGGTCGTCTCGAATCGGCAGAAGGCCGCACCGAACTCACCCGCGAATGCACCGACCTGCTCGCCGTGATGGGAGACCACGCCGCCCGCGACCAGCAGATCAACATCGTGGCCACGATGCTCGGCCTCGGCTCCGTCACCTTGCGCGAGGGGATTTCCAACGCCGTCCGCAAGGCGACCGCCCAGGCACAGCGCCCCGTGCGCGGACAGCAGGAAGAGCAAACAGCGGTCGTGGAACCCATCCCGTTGGATAGGACGGTAGGCTATCTCTGTCACCTCGCGCTCACCTCCGCGCCCGCGCAGCATTTCCTCAGCGAGCAGTTCGAGACCCTCCACGAGGCGAAACAATGGGTCGAGGGCATCGCGCTCTTGGAGAAAATTCTGGCAGGCTCACCGGATACAACATCGAACGCCGCCGTGAACGCCTTCGTCGCCGGTCTTCGCAAGAGCGAGCAACTTGCCCTCCACAAGGAAATGGGAGCTACACCCGCTACCTCCGAGGACGGTCTACAAGCCGCCGAACAGACGCTCGGCATGTTGTCCTCCATCGTCCTCCAGAAACGTGACTCCGCCGTCAAAGCCGCCCTCCAGGAACCCGGCCTTTCCCCCGAACGCATGCGGGAGCTGTTAGAAGAAGCCAAGGAAATCGCCGGCCTGCTCCGCTGGACCGGTCGCTCCGCCTTCAACGACGAGCTCCCCCCGGAAACCAAAAAGGCCGAGAAGAAGCCGTGGGAGAAGTGGAAGAAGTGAGCACCCGTGGCCGGGACTTGCGGTCCCAGCCTGTGCACCTTCCGTCCGCCCCTCCATGCAGACCCAGCACCCATCCCCTCCCTCCAACCTCTCCGCCCGCCTGATATACGCACCCGCCCCGGCGAAAATCCCTGATCCACCAACGATTGCCCCCTTTTCTCCGGCAAGGCTTCCTTACCTGATCTCGCCGAGATGGGAGATACGAGTAAATCCTGTCATCGAACACGCCGCGAAGGCGATATACCCAAGCGCGAGAAGAGTCTCCCCGCTGCTTGATCAAAGCAGGTCGTAAGAACGGCCGCCTATGCCCTCGAACCAGCGGATGTAGGCTTGGTTCACCATCGCGTATCCGCCGGGGGTTGGGTAGTCGCCAGTGAAATACCAGTCGCCGCACTCGCCCTTGATGGAGGCGCGTAGGTTCTCGATGGTTTGGTAAATAACTTCCACTTCGCCGCGCCATTCGGTGTCCTCGGGATAAACCATGCGGGAGATTTCAGCGGAGATTTGCTCGGCCGTGAATGCTTCGTAAACGCCCTTCACCCGGTTGCGGCGCTCCTTGGAAGGCTTCGCGAGTTCCTCAAGGCATTCGTCGTGAATCCGATCCAGTAAGTGCTGTCGCCCGGCGCGGCGGTGAAGCGCGACGGCGGCGTTGAACGCGATGAATTTCCCCAGCTCCGACATGTCGATGCCGTAGCAGTCCGGATAGCGGATCTGCGGGGCGGTGGAGCAGATGACGATCCTCGACGGCTTGGTGCGGGCGAGGATTTTCAGAATGGATTTCTTCAGCGTCGTGCCGCGCACGATGGAGTCGTCGAGCACCACGAGCTGGTCGCCGGGTTTCACCGCGCCGTAGGTGATGTCATAGACGTGGGAGACGAGCTGGTCGCGGCCTTTCTCCTGAGTGATGAAAGTCCGCATCTTGATGTCCTTGTGGGCGATTTTCTCGCCGCGCGGCCAGTTGCGCAGGATCAGTTCATCGACTTTTTCCGGTGTCAGCGTTCCGGCGGCGACGCCATCGAGGATCTCCATGCGCACTTGCTGGCGGCGGTAAAGGCGCAGCCCGTCCATCATGCCGTGGTAGGCGGTCTCGGCGGTGTTTGGGATGAAAGAGAAGACAGTTTTATCGAAGCTCTCGCCGATGGATGCCACGACCTGATCGACGAGTGCGCAGCCCATCGCCTTGCGCTCGCGGTAGATCTGCGGGTCGTTGCCGCGCGAGAAATAGATTCTCTCGAAGGAGCAGGGCGTGAATTTCTGGGGGGGGTGGAACTGCGTGTCGGTGATGGTTCCATCCGCCTTGATGGTGATTACAGAGCCGGGATCGATCGCCTTGATTTGATCCGCCTCGGCCTCGAAAACGGTCATCAGCGGCACGCGCTCCGAGGCGAAGGCGATCACGTCCTCGGTGATGAGCATGTGGCAGGGACGGATGCCGCGGGGATCGCGCATGACGAACATGTCGCCGTTGCCGATGGCCCCGCAGATCGCGTAGCCGCCATCCCATGGCTCGGCGGATTGGGCGATGATGTCCGGGATGTCCAGTGCGGCGGAAATGTGCTCCGGGATTTCTGCTCCGGGGATGCCTTGGTCGCGGAGCTTGTGGTAGAGGTTCGTGTGCGCCTCGTCGAGATGGTAGCCGATCTCCTCAAGCACTGTTTGCGTATCCGTCCCGAACACCGGATGCTGGCCGCGCTGGATGAGCGCATGGTTCAGCTCAGCGGCATTGGTCATGTTGAAATTTCCCATCACCATCAGCGTCCGCGTCGGCCAGTTGCTGCGGCGCAGGTAGGGGTGGCAAGAACCCTCGTCGAACTCGCCGCTTGTCCCGTAGCGGAGGTGCCCCATCAGGATCTCGCCGCCGAAATCGAAGTGATCCTTGACGCTGTCCGGGTTGTTTTTGTCGAGGACGCCCTTGCGATCCATCTTGAAGAAGGACTTCACCTCCTTGCGGAAAATCTGCGCGAGCGCGTCGGACTCGATGCCGCGGCGGCGGTGGACGTAGGGCTTGCCGATGGGCATGTCGAGTTTCACGCAGCCGATGCCGGTGCCGTCCTGGCCGCGGTTGTGCTGCTTTTCCATGAGCAGGAACAGCTTGTTCATGCCCCACAGGCAGGTGCCGTAGCGGTCGTAGTAATACGCCAAAGGTTTCCGCAGGCGCACCGCCGCGATGCCGCATTCGTGATTCAGGTGGTCGCTCAAAATCTTTTAAAATTCAAAATTCAAAATTCAAATTCCAACTTTCAAAGAAGAGGGATCATTCGGCCACTTTCACGTGGACGCCTTCGCCGTCGCGCATTTGGCCGAGGATGTGGCCGCCGGGGCCTGCCTTGAGGGAGGTTTCGACATGCGCCGCATCGACGATGACGACCCAGCCGATGCCCATGTTGAAGGTGTGGAAACGATCCTCGGCATCGACGTGCTCCATCAGTTTCCCGATGCCGGGCAGATTCCACTCCGGTATTTCCAGATCCGCGCCCATACCGACGAAGAGGCGCTCCAGGTTTTCCGGTAGCCCGCCGCCGGTGATGTGAGCCATGGCCTTGGGCTTCACGCCGGATTTCTTGAGGTCGTTCACGACATCGTCGTAAAGGCGGGTTGGTTCCAGCCATGCGGAAAGCTCCTCCTTGGTGACAACGCCCGGCCCGATCTCTTTCAGGGCGCGGCGGACGAGCGACCAGCCGTTGGCGTGGATGCTGTTGGATGGGTAGCCGATGAGGATGTCTCCGATGGCGATCGTGGTCGGGTCGATGAGATCCTTTTTCTCCGCGCAGCCGATGCAGAAGCCGGAAAGCTCCAGCACATCGGCGGGGACAATGCCCGGCATCTCGGCCGTCTCGCCGCCGGCGAGGATGCAATTGCAGGCCTCCAGGTAATCGGCCATGCCGCCGATCACGCGGGTGATCTTGTCTTCGTCGAGCGCGGCGATGCCGATGTAGTCGAGGAAAAGGAGGGGATCGCCGCCGGTGGTGAGGATGTCGTTCACCGACATGGCGACGAGGTCTTTCCCGGCGGTCTCTAGCATGTCGTGCTCTAACAGAAGCTCAAGCTTCGTGCCGACACCATCGCAGCCGGTGACAATGACCGGTTGCTCGTAATCGCTGAGATCGTAGCAAGCTGCGAAAAGCCCGAAGGCGCCGAGCAGCTTGCGGTTTTGCTGGGTCCGTTTGACGTGCCCCTTGATGTCCCCGACGAGTGACGCGGCTCTCCGCGTGTCCACCCCTGCCTGCTGATAAGTGAGCTTGCCTGCCATTGCTGTGCCCGCGTTCTAAGCGGGCGGCGTGGGGGGGTCACGAAGAAAAACACAAACGTCGTCACATCCGTTGCATTTGCTTATTTTGTAAGCGGAATCGGGTGCGATGGGGAGGCATGGCGATTGCCCAAACTGCCGCCCACATGCCGGTGCCATGTAAATCGTCCGCGAATCATTCAGCGGAAGATTCGAAGGTGCGTCGATTACAGCGTGACCTGCGAGCCGAGTTCGACGACGCGACCCGGCGGGAGCCTGAAGTAGGCGGTGGCGGGGGAGGCGTTGCGAGCCATGATGGCGAAGAGGAAGAGGCGGGCGCGGTCGAAGAGCCCGGCTTTTTTTCCGACTCCGTAGGTTTCTCGTCCGAGGAAATAGGTGGCTTTGGCGGGGTTGAAACTCAGCCCGTCGGGGAGCGGCTGTTTCAGTGCGAGTGGCACAT
Source organism: Akkermansiaceae bacterium (assembly GCA_043747935.1). GTDB lineage: Bacteria > Verrucomicrobiota > Verrucomicrobiia > Verrucomicrobiales > Akkermansiaceae > Luteolibacter. Next base: position 9,275 of record JAYTOE010000040.1, on the reverse strand, counting down.
CGGGTGTGTCGGCGAAACCGAACTGGAGGGTGACGCGGTGGACACCCTCGCCGAGATCCACGTGGTCGAGGGTTTCCGGGCCGACGGCGTGTGGCTCGTCCGTGGTGGAGACGTGGAGGAGTATGACCTGCTGGTGGAGCACCTGGTTGTGCTTGAGGTTGTGGAGTAGGGCGTTGGGGACTTTCGTGTCCTTACCACTCATGTAAACGGCGGTGCCGGAGACGCGGTGGATCTTGCCGCGGGAAAGATCCGCGAGCAGATCGCTGACGGGAAGTGCCCCGGCCATGATGCGCTGGTAAAGGCGTTTCCTGCCCCAGATCCAGATCAGCATAAGCCCCATGACAGCTCCTCCCACGACGAGCGGCAGCCATCCGCCGTGGGCGATTTTCAAGGCGTTGGCGGAGAGGAAAGCACCGTCCAAAACGAGGAAAACAGCGGTGACACCGAACGCCTTGGCGAATGACCAATTCCAGCAGGCTCGAGCAGCGAAGTAAAAGAGCACGGAGGTGATGGTCATGGTCAGCGCGATGGCGATGCCGTAGGCGCCCGCCAGCGCGGCGGATGTCTCAAAGGTGATGACAAGCAGGATGCAGGAGAAGGCGAGCATCCAGTTCACCATCGGCACATAGACCTGTCCGGCGGAGTGCTCCGAGGTGCAGCGGACGAGGAAACGTGGCAGGCAGCCGAGCTGGATCGCCTGGGTGGTGAGGGAAAATGCGCCGGTGATGAGGGCTTGGCTGGCGATGATCGCGGCGGCGGTGGCCAGTATTGTCAGATGGAAACGCATGCCCTCCGGGGCGAGCAGGAAAAACGGGCTTTTGATCGCCGCCGGGTCGGATGTCAGCAGCGCGGCCTGACCAAGGTAATTCAGCGCGAGGCACGGCAGCACCAGCGTGAACCAACCGATGCGGATCGGCTTGGTGCCGAAGTGGCCGAGATCTGCGTAAAGCGCCTCGCCGCCGGTCACGGCGAGGAATACGGCGGCGAGCAGGGGAAAGGCATGCTTCCACTCGCGAAAAAGGAAAGACACGCCCTCCACCGGGCTGAGGCTGAGCAGTACCTGCGGCTGAGAAATCACTTCCTTCAAACCCAGGAAGCCGATGGTGGTGAACCAGATCAGGACGATGGGGCCGAAAAGAACTCCAACCTTGCCCGTGCCGAACCTCTGGATGGCGAACAGCGTGGCGAGGATACCGACGGCGAACGGCACCGCCCAATGCGCCAGCATCGGCGCGCTCACGGAAAGTCCTTCCACGGCGCTCAACACCGAGATGGCGGGTGTGAGCATGCCGTCCGCGTAGATCAGCGCGGCTCCCGCGAGGCCGAAGAGCAGGATATTTTTTTCCCGCTTGCCTGGCTCGCGTTTCGACGCGCCGCGGATCAGCGCGGACAGGGCGAGGATGCCGCCCTCGCCCTTGTTATCCAGTTTTAGGATGATGAAGAGGTATTTCACCGATACCACCAGCAGCAGCGACCAGACGACGAGCGAGGCTGCCCCGATCAGATTGCGGGGATCGATGTGCGCGGCGTGGGGGCCGGAAAAGCACTCACGGAACGCGTAGAGGGGGCTCGTGCCGATGTCGCCGAAAACGATCCCGAGCGCGGCGATCGTGGTGGCGGCGATCTTCGGTGTGTGGCCGGCGTGGCCGGAAGTGGTGGCATTCATCTCCGCGGAAAGATCTCCCGCGCGGCGTTCAAAGCATCTTCCTGGGTGTCTGGCGAGCGCGAAATGGTGAGGGGCGTAATCGGTAAGGGGTTGCAAACCCCTGCTCCATAGAAGATGAACGGCGCGGATGTCTGCGAGGGCTACATGGAGGGTGAGTGCGGCGGTGATGCTGAGCCGGGTGCTGGGCTTGGCGCGGGAGATGATGTTCGCGGCGCTGTTCGGCGGGAGCCGGTGGATGGATTGCTTTTACCTGGCCTATAAAGTGCCGAATTTGCTGCGCGATCTTTTCGCGGAGGGGGCGCTCTCGCAGGCTTTCGTGACGACGTTTTCCAAGAAGGTGAAATCGGATGGCCCCGAGCAGGCGTGGGTTTTGGCGAACCGCATGATGACGCTGGCGGCGGTGTTCATGGGCTTGGTGGCGCTGGTGGGGATCGGGATCGCGCCGTGGATCGTGGAGCTGCTGACTTCGCTTTCGAAAAGCGGGGAGACGGCGCGGGAATACAATCCGGCGGAGATCTCGCTGATGGTGGAGATGGTGCGGGTGATGTATCCGTTCATCGCGCTGGTGTCGCTATCGGCGCTGGTGATGGGGATGCTCAATGCGCGGGACATATTCGGGATGCCGGCGCTGGCCTCGTGCTTTTTCAACATCGGCTCGATGGCGGGCGGGGCGGCGATCGGCTACTGGATGGATCCGACGTGGGGACCGCGCAGTCTCGTGGGATTTTCGTGGGGCGTGGTGATCGGCGGGGTGGCGCAGCTGGTCTGCCAGTTCCCGGCGCTGCGGGCGGTGGGTTACCGCTTCGTGGCGGATTTCAACTGGAACGATTCCGGCGTGCGGCAGATCCTGAAGCTGATGGTGCCGGCGGTGATCGCGGCGTCGGTAACGCAGGTGAACGTGCTGGTGAACGCGATGTTCGCCTACGGGGTGGGGGAGGGCGCGGTGAGTTGGCTGAACTACGCGTTCCGAATCATGCAGCTACCCATCGGTGTTTTTGCCGTAGCCGTGGCAACGGTGAGCCTACCAGCTCTCGCGCGTGCTGCCATCGGTGGCGTGGGGGAAGACTTCGGGCCGACGCTTTCAAAGGGACTAAAAATGGTGACGTTCCTGATTTTTCCGGCAACGGTGGGGCTGATTGTTCTGGCGGAACCGATTATCAGCCTGATCTATGAAAGGGGGCGTTTTGATGTCGCTGACAGGTTGGCGACGGCAGGGGCGCTGCGGGCTTACGGTTACGGCCTGCTTTTCTACGGGCTCCTAAAAGTGCTGCAACCGGCCTTCTACGCGATCGAGAAACGCTGGCTGCCGATGATCGCTAGCCTCATCGCCCTGTTCGTGAACATCGGCTGCAACTACGTGTTCGTCTTCGTTTTTAAATGGGGTCACGAGTCGCTGGCGCTGACGACGAGCATCGTGGCGAGCATGAACTTCGTGTTCCTCTATCTCGCGATGAGGCGCTACGCCGGGGATATCGGGACGAAGGGGCTGGTGGTGGCTTTCCTGAAAATCGGCGTGGCGACGGCGGTGATGGGCGGGCTTTGCTATTGGGGAAATGTCCTTTTGTTTTGGGAACTCAAGGATCTGAGCTTTCCCATCAAATTACTGCGCCTCTGCCTACTGATCGGCGGCGGTGCCAGCGTGTATCTCGCCGTGGCGAAACTGCTGCGCGTGGAGGAGATGAACGATTTCCTCGCGCTGGTGAAACGCAAGGCGGGGAGGTGAGTGGGGACAGGATGTCCCCACGACGGACTGGGACTGCAAGCCCCAGCCACCAGGGAATGAGGGAAGGCTTGCGTTTCGTGGCGGGTGGTCTTGAGGTGGGCGGCGTGAACAAGGAAGGCAAGCTTTACGCCCTGCTCGCGACCGCGCGGATCGCGAACGTGCCGAGCGTGGTGAGCAATCTCGGCGTGGGCGTGTTGCTGGGGAGCTTGGCTACGGGTGAGGATTTCTCGTGGCCGTGGCTGCTTACGCTCGCGGCGGTGCTGTTCTATGTTGGCGGAAATTTCTTGAACGACTGGGCGGACCGCGAGTGGGACATGGTGAACCGTCCGGAGCGGGCGTTGCCGAGGGGATTGTTTTCGGCCAAGACCTACCGTCTGGTATTCATTGCATGTTTTGGGATCGGACTGCTTATCTGCTCCTTCAGCGGGTGGATTGCACTGATGATCGCGTTCGCGCTCGTGTGGCTGATCGTTTGGTATACGGAAATCCACAAGCGGACGTCTATCGCGGTGATCCCGATGGGCCTTTGCCGAGCCTGCCTACCGGTGCTGGGATACGTGGGAGTGCGCGGGGGGATAGGCGGCGCTGCACTCTTTCCGGCGGCGGCGCTGTTGCTCTATATCATTGCGCTCTCACTGAGTGCGCGGTGGGAATCGAAGGAGGAGGTGCCGGAGGGGAAAAAGATGCAGTCTCGCATCCTGTTGCTGGCTGCGGGTCTAGTCGCCGCGCTGATTCCCATGATGGTTATGCCGCTGGTCGGATGGATTGGGATGATCGCTTTTTTCCTGTGGATCGGGCTGTGCATTACGAAATACCGCTCTCCGGTGCCCGCCCATGTCTCGGCCTTGCTGGCGGGCATACCGCTGGTGGATTGGGTGACGCTTTTTCCGATGGCGCTGATCTGGATGAGGCTTGAGCGGGTGGAGGCGTTCGATCCGATGTTCTGCATCGCGGTTTTTCTGCCGCCGGTGGCGTTTCTCACAGGTAGGTTATTGCAGCGTCTCGCACCCGCGACCTGATGAAGAAATTCAACCGCAACCGGAGCGAAGCGGAGATAGCCGGACTGGAAACCTCCAACTCCTCCGGCAAATGGACGGGATGTACGCAGATGAAGAATAGGATATGGGAAAAATTGGATTCCCAGTCCTCCGGGGCGAGCTGAAGACTCGCGGTCCATTTCATGTCCTCCATGAACATCACATTTTCTTCATCTGCGTTCATCCTGTTCATCTTGCGGTTCAAATCTTTTTGCCGACGATGGTTCACGCCCTGATCGGGGCTTGATGTATTGCCCTTCCCGCGCTCCATTCCGTCCTGTGAGCGGGATTAAGGAGAAACAGGAGAGGTTGTTGGAGGAACTGGAGCTTTTCCAGGACTGGACGGAGCGGTATGAGTATGTGATCGGCCTGGGGAAAAGGCTACCGGCTCTACCGGAGTCCGCGCGTGACGAGAGCCATCTGATCAAGGGCTGCCAGTCGCAGGTTTGGTTGGATGCGGAGAAAAAGGACGGGCTTGTCCATTTCCAAGCCGACTCCGATTCGCTCATCACCAAGGGCATGATCGCGCTTTTCATCAATGTCCTCAACGGCGAGACCCCGGACGCGATTCTCACCGCCGATATGGGTTTCATCGATAAGACCGGCCTCAAGGAGCACCTGGCTCCGACCCGCGCGAACGCCCTCAACCTGATGGCCACCCAGATGAAACAGCGCGCACTGGCTTTCGCGTAGCTGTTTTTTGCTCGGAAAAAGAGAAATTCGTGACCCGATTGCGCCCCAAAGGCTCCTTGGCTAGGTCGCTCTGTCCCAAAAATCTACGCCCTCGTTTTCACAGTGATCGAGGTGCCATACGCAAAATCATAGAGATCACTGATAAGTCTGGAGCATTTCACTTCGGAGAATTCGATTTCACCTCCCGGGCGCTGCGGTATTTCAGTTGAAACTCTCCAACAGCTTTGCATTGTCCGAGGGCAAGATGCACGTCTTTCTTGTTGTCGGGGGTGTGATTTTTTGGCTCTCCGTCAGGTTTGCTCGCGTTTTAGGGTGGTGACGTACCCGGCACCGGCCTTGGGCTGTGTCTGTGAAAACGTTCAACATCAAGGAGTTGTTCCGGTTTGCCGGATGCGTCGTGGGTAAGGTTCTGGTGGAAAAGGTCGGGGTGCAAGTCGCGATGCTTCGCGACGGCCGCTGCAAGCCGCGCTGTCCTGATTGCAGGGTGGCCCTCAAGGAAGTCCGTGCGGGGAAGATCGCTGTCTATGATCTGCCCCTTGCCGATAGGAACACGGTCTGGGTCACGCTGCCCGCAGTCCAGGGGCGCTGCCCGCAATGCCGGATGCTTATCACTCCCAGGCCTCCCGAAGTCCATCCAACCCGCGACGCAACCCGGCGGCTGATGCGTGCGGTGGCCGCATGGGCATCGTTCTCCCCCGCGAGCTCGGTGGCCACCATGTTCGCCATCAGCGAGGCCACGGTGCGCCGCCATGAGATGGATGTGCTCAACGCCGATCTTCCCGCACCCGGTCTGGACGGACTGGAGATCCTGCTTGTCGATGAGAAGTCCGTCCGCAAAGGCCACGGCTACGTGACGGTCGTCCTCAACGGCCTGACAGGCGAGCTGCTGCACATGGCCGAGGGAAAGAAGAAGGAGAGCCTCGAATCCTTTTTCACCATCCTCACCGACAGTCAGAAAGAGTCCATCCGCGCCGTCTGCATTGACCGCAACGGGGCCTACCGCTCCGTCCTGGCCGAGAACCTTCCCGGCGCGGAGGTCGTCCATGACCGTTTCCACATCATCGCCAACCTCAACACCGCCCTCGACGAGGTGCGCCGCAGCGAGTGGCGCGCGGCGAACGCGGAGGGGAAGAAGGTGATCAAAGGCTCGCGATTCCTGCTGATGGCCGGGTCCGGGAACATCGACGGGAAAGGGTTCGCACGGCTGGCCGAGCTGACCGCCATCAATGCGAGGATCTCCACCGCCTACATCCTCAAGGAAGAGTTCCGGCACATCTACGCGGTGGCAACCAGTGCCCGGTCGGGCGCGGTGCGCATCAGGCGTTGGTGCGGGCTGGTCGAGGAATCGGGGATAGAGCCGTTGCGCCGCTTCGCGCGCGGACTGCTCCGCGACCTGCCGGCAATCACCGCCTTTTTCAAGCACCGCATCACCTCGGGCAAGATCGAGAGCTTCAACAACCAGATCGCAAGACTCATCCACAGGGCATGCGGAATGACCAACCTAGGCCACCTGTTCCTCAAGATGAGGGCTCAATCTCTCAAGCAAACCTGACGGAGAGCCGATTTTTTTCGGTGTTTTTGGTGAAAAACTGAATTTCGTGCTGGCTCGTACCTGCCCATGCGCAGAATCAGACAGCGATGGACACGAACAAACCACGCACCAGGCGGAGGTTGCTGAAGTTACCAATGCGGCTTTGTTTGGCGTAATAACGCCTTTCAACTAAAGCATAAAACCCATCCGCATCAACTACTTTCTCCGCTAGATGAGAGCTGGATGGAAAACTGAATCTGAATGCCTCTGCCTGGTTAATGGTAGTGTATTGATGTGTTCTATCGTTGCAGTAATCTCCGTAAGAGAAGGACGATAACTAATACTGTAATCACTCCGAGAAGCCAAGGCCAGATGGCCGATACTTGAGCGGCAGAACCAACACCAATATCACTGCCGATGCCGTTGGTTTCGCCCAAGGAGTCTCCCCCTCCGGGATGTGACCGTGTCATTCCGTCTTTCCCCCCGCCCAGCGGGCGCTTCTCGGGACGGACATCCGCAGCTTCCAGAAGTCGGGAAGCCTGAACCACCCCCACCAAGGCGGAGGCTAATTTCTGGACGTCCGGAAAATCGGGGCCATAGAGCATGCTCTTATATTCCGGGAAATCACCGATCTTGTCTTCGTCTAGGAACAAAAGTGCGATCTGAAAATCCAGATTCGCAGCTTCTGACGAGCCATTGATGGTCAAGCCGGACTCGTTGATAGGCCTCCACGGAACGATCACACCCTCGCCAGAGGGAAGTCTGTTCGACGATATCGTAAACTGTTCCGTGAAAACAAGGCATTCCCCAATCCCAGGAACATCGAAAAAACCGAGACCGTAGCCGAAATCCCCTTCTTTGAATGGCTTTTCCCGAAGGGTTTCTCGCAAAACTTCATATTTTTGACCGTTGAGAACTCCCTTTGCGGATGTGTAGATCAAGAGCGGAAAAAACATGTCATGACCCGGCGCAGAGACAATCCATGCGGACTTCAGGGGCAGTTTCCTTGCCTCCGTCTCGCGCTCCGTGACATTTTCAATTTTCAGTTCTGTTTCGCTTAGCCGCAGCACATCGGCCAGCTTCGCCATATCAAGGCCGGCTGTGTTTTGTCCGGGTGACTGGGATGCGAGGATAAGCGCGATAATGATATGTTTCATTCAGTATGTTGTATTTCCCCAATTGATCCAGCCGCTGGCAAAATTAGTTTCCGTGAAGAAAATCCTGCCTGCGTTTGGCCATGGTGCGGCTGCCAGAGTCGCATGGCCGGCTTGGGTGCGGGAGGCATCCTTCGTTAGGTCTATTTGAAAGCCTAAGATTGGAAACTCCAGCTTCGTCCCGTAGGCAAAATCGTATAGGTCATCGATCACCCCGGAGCAGTTTATCTCCGATACCTCGATTTTACCGCCCGGGGAACTGCGGTATTTCACACTGAGGGTTCCTGCAGCCTTGCATTTTCCGAGTGCCAAATGCACATCGGTCTTGTCGTCGGATTCTCCGAACGCGATTTTGTTGTCGGCGTAGGGAAGGGCAGCGGAGGTTTGCCAAGCTGCGGTCGCAGTCGCTACAAGCGCCGGCTTGTTTGACATGATGATGCGTGAGACCAGTTCCTCAAATCCTTGGGATTCAATCACCTCTTGGGACAAGAACGATGTAGCCGGAAATCTGATCTTAAAGGTCTCCGCCCTGTTCATGGCATCCCATTTTGCGCCGATGGGATGGGACAAACCCTGGGGCGATGGGATCACACTGGCATCAACGACATGCCCCCAAGTCGTAGGACTACTCGCCGCAGCGACGGCCGTGCCGCCCGAGCTGAACATATTCAATAACTGGCAACCTTGGTTGGCGAGTGTCGTAAGTACAGGATTCGTGGCGTAGCCCTGTGAAGACTGACGTGCGTTTTTGAAGTCATCCCTTGTGACGATTATGATTTTATCCAAGAATGCGTAGGTCACATCACCTCCAGAGTATGAATTACCATTCTTATCAATTTTCGGTGTTTTCTGGAATACATCGCGTATCTCGTCTTCGTCAAAGATGAAGTTCTTATTGGCATCAAAGCCGATGACGACTTCGTAAGTGAGGCTACCGTTACGGGCGTTGAATGTGAGAGGAACTTTGCCCACTCCCGTAGCCGCTGTCGCCGATCCCAGGATTTGAGGCGTATTGACGGTCTTGATTCCGATACGGATCCTTGGCGCATAACCCGGCGGGACATTGGTGACTACCTGAAGCTTGGCGTTGTGTCCCAATCTTGTCCCCATGAGCATGGGATTGTTGGGTTGTTCTTCGTAGTAGGCGGTGGGAAGCTTGTTAGCTTCATTGCCAGCGATCTGATCGGAGATCACTTCGATGATGTCGTATTTGATTACGGTTTGCTTGATGGTCTCCGAATGTGCGCCGCTGCCGCTGCCGCCGCCGGTGAAGGTGGGGATGAGGTCGTAGGGATAGGATTGGGTGGCGTTGGGCGGGACGGTCAGGGTTAGTGTTTCGGCTTTGTCGGGCTGTGGTAAGCCGTTGATGGTGCGCTCGGTGAGGAGGATGGCTTTGAACTCGCGGGGTGCCGGGGTGGCGGCCGCCACTTTTACGATGAGGCGCCGGTGACTTAGTGAGGCGTGGTGGCAG
>JAYTOE010000039.1:0-15374 GCA_043747935.1 Akkermansiaceae bacterium | reverse complement strand
ATTCTCGAATCGGGCTGTTGTGGACAACTTCCAAGAGCTTCGCGCCGCGCCGCCACGCTCATATGGCCATTTCAACCCATAGATTTTGCGGAAGAGGCTTATTTTTCAACGAACTGTCGGATATCTATGACGCGGAGCGCCGCATCGCCAAGGCGCTTCCCAAGATGGCGAAAGCCGCCACCAGCGCGCCGCTTAAAAAGGCGTTCGAGTTTCACCTCAAACAAACCGAAGGGCATGCGAGGAAGGTGGAAGAGATTTTCGGCTGCTTCGACCGAAAGGCCAAAGGGAAGACCTGCGAGGCCACCGTCGGACTGCTTAAGGAGGGCGAAGAGATGGCCGCTTCCTTCGAAGGTTCGCCTGCGATCAACGCCGCGCTGATCGCCACCGCCCAGAAAGTGGAGCATTACGAGATGGCGACCTATGGCTGCCTCCACGAGTGGGCCAACCTGCTCGGCAACAAGAAAGCCGCCGCGCTGCTCCAGGAAATCCTCAACGAGGAGGGGGCGACCAACAAGGAGCTCACCGCCTTGGCCCGCGCCAGCAGCAACGAGGACGCCATGGCGGAGGCCGTTCTTGGTGCATAGGATACGGGTTGGCAAAGAGTTTCGCGCATCATCAACACACCCGAACCCCATGAATAACCACAGCCACCCAGAATCCGTGATGAGCCAAATCCCGGAGGCAGTCAGGAATCTTGCCATAGAAGCCGCCGAGAGAACCGACTTCACGACCGATGAACTCACCGATGCCGCCAAGCGCGCCGGTGACACCGCGAAGGAATACGGCCAGACGGCGTTGGTGAAAGCCGAGGAAGCCCTGGCGATCTCCAAGGAGTATGTGCGCCGGAATCCGGTGCCCGTTTTCCTCGGAGCCATCGCGGTGGGCGCCGCCCTCGGCTACATGGTGATGATGACCAGGCGAAAGCCGACCTTCGGCGAACGTTACGCCGACGAACCCATGGCCGCCGTCCGCGAGGCGTTGCTCGGAGCCTTCGCGCCCGTGGCGCAACGCGTCCACGGCGGTTATGATTCGGCGCTCATCGGCGCGGGCAAGGCGATGGATCGAATGCACCACTTCGGCTCGGGGCGTTCCCGCAATTCGCTTTCGCACCGGTTCGGGCGCATCGGCAGCAACCTCAAATTCTGGTAAACCATGCATGACTCACCGAACCATCCTGCACGCCCTCTATCCATGGAGGAAGGGGTCAATGTCCTTCTGGGAAACGTGCGCGAGGGCATCCGCGAACGTTACCGGAAATGCGAGAACCGGATCCGCAACTCCCCGACGAAGGCCGTGCTTGGCGCTGTAGCAGCCGGCTATCTCATGCACCGCTTGCCGATGCGTGCCATCGTGCTGACACAGGTGCGCGTCCTTTCCGCGCTCACTCCGCCCGCGCTGCTCCTTTTCGGTGCGGCAAAGCTTTTCGAGTTCCTGCAACGCCAGGAATTGGAGAAGCGCAAATGAGCCGGCAGGGCGGTCATGTGCGTTTCGCGGCTCCATTTTCCCGCGCTCCCTGTGCCAGAAACTGCTCGGTGGCGTTGATCCCCATGCGATCGATGAACCGGTGAAGAGTGGTGGTGACAAAAAGGCGGGCGACCATCCCGAAATCCTCGTTCTTTGATTCGAAGAGTCCCAGGCGGTTGATGAGGATGGAACGGAGATGCATCAGCTCGCGCAGCATCTCGGGCAGTTCGAAGCCCTGCTCCCAACGTACGGCACCGTGCTCCTCGCCGTCCTTTTCCGCCTGTTCGTCGACGGCCTCACTGCCGTAGCGGCTCAGGGTTTCGGTCAGGTCATCGAAAAGATGGGGAATATGGTTCCGCACCTGTTTCAAGGTCAGTGAATCGGTTGGAATGGCGGGATCTTTCCGCACACGATCTATCCACTCCTCGATGATTTCGTTTCGTTGCGAGTCAAGGCTCGCGGCTAGGCGACCGTTGACGCTGTCAGGATGAGCCTTTGGTTTCGATTTCATGGTTGGACTGGTTGCGTGTTTGTAAGGTTTCGTAAGGAGGCAAATGGTTCGCGCACACAGTGGCCATCTGGGTATGCGTCGTCCATGGGTTGATACCCGACTTCGCATCCAAGTCACTGGATGGGAGCCAGCATCCGGGCGAGCCGGACGCTCAGGCGAAACCAGAAGGAGCGGTCGGTCAGCGCTTTCGCCTCCGTGGGTTTGGAATTCGCAAGGTCGTCTTCAAGCATTCGGCTGACCTCCGCGTTGAAGGCGGTGTCGGACACAATTCCGACCACCTCGAAATTCAGGCGAAAGGAGCGGTTGTCCAGGTTCGCCGATCCGATGGCCGAGAGCGAATCATCGACGATCATGACCTTCTGGTGCAGGAAGCCTTTCTGGTATCGGTAAAATCTGACGCCCGCGTCCTCGAGTTCCTTGAGATAGGAAAACGACGAAAGATATACGAGCTTGCTGTCGGAAAGCCCCGGCAGGATCACCCGGACATCCACGCCCCGGATCGCCGCGAGCTGCAGGGCGGTGACGATCTTGTCGTCGGGGACAAAGTAGGGGGTCGCGAGCCAGATGCGGTCGCGGGCACCATCGATCAGGGTGAGGAATCCCATGGCGCAAGTCTCGAAGGGATCGGCGGGGCCGGTGGCGAGGCAGAGCGCCTCCATTTCCCCCGCGGCGTCCCCGGGTCGGATTTCCCAATCAAGCTGTCCCAACAGTTCCCCTGTCGCCCACCTCCAGTCCTCGGCGAAGGGCACCTGGAGTGCTTTCACGATGGGGCCGCGCCATTCCATGTTGGTGTCGCGCCAAGGGTTCAGCTTGGGATCTTTTCCGAGATATTCATCGCCCACATTCAGGCCGCCGAGGAAGCCGCGCTTCCCGTCCACCACGACGATCTTGCGGTGGTTGCGGAAATTCAACTGGAAGCGGTTCGACTTCCCCACCACATCCATGATATAGCTCATCCTCATCCCTTCGCTCCTCATGGATTCGATGAATTCCTTGGAAAGTCCCATGGAACCCAGATCGTCGAGCAGGACATAGACGGCCACCCCCTCTCGCGCTTTCGCCACGAGCGCGTCCCGAAACTCTCTCCCGGTTTCGTCTTCCCGGAAGATGTAGAACTGCACAAGGATGTATTTCTCCGCACCGGAGATGGCGTCGAGGATGGCCGCGAAAGTCGCTTTCCCGTCCACCAGAAGCGTGGCCGCGTTCCCTTCCATCAGGGGAAGCGAGCCGATCTTCTGCAGGCGCTGGAGCACTTCGCCGTGTTCGCCGGAGGCTGCGTCCGGCGATAGGTTTCCCATCAGTTTCCTGGCGAGCGGGCGCACCTCGTCCTTGCCGACGCGCATGGCGCTTTGGTAGTTCTCGATCTCGGTACTTCCGAAAACCATCCATGCGGGCACCGCCACGACCGGCAGCGTGTTTAGGGCGAAGGCCCATGCCACCGCACCCTGCTCGGTGCGCGTCTGCATCACCGCCTGGATGGACAGGAGAAATCCCAGGGTGTGGGCGATGACAAGGAAGAGGGTACGCAGCGGACGGTGGCGGGCGTGGAGAAATCCCATGAATCTCGCCGTGCGGGGAAAACGCCGACAGGAGGCCGCAAGGAGTTTCCCGTAACCCTCCTTCAGCGATGCCAGCCGTGCTTTGATCCCGCGTTTCAGGGGCGGAATTTTGGGGCGTGGCCCGGTATTTCCCAATGGGGTGAAATCCTACCCGGAACGCCCGTCGGCCATGGGTTTCCCGCTTGTTCCGACCATTCGCCGGGCTGCCGCATGGTGGGGAAAGACCCCATCGTTCACCGGAGGATCCGGCGCTAGCTTTTCCAAACTTTGACCCGCAGAACCCAAGAATCCGAAGAGACGAACATGGAAGAAAAGGCGGTCGCCTCGCCCGAGCAGGAAAAGACCCCGCGCCCGATCACCGTCTATCTGGTGATCGCGGCGATCCTGTATGCGCTAATCCGATCCTTCCCTGTTATCTCGCCCATCCTGCTTTCCCTAATCCTCATCCTCCTGATCACGCTCGCCGTGAATCCGATCATCTCACGGATGAGGACATGGGCCGGAGGGAGAAAACGGGCGACCGCACTTGTTCTACTGGGGCTGGTGACTTTCGGCACCCTCTCAGTCTGGGCGGCTGTGGGGCCGCTGAAGCTGGCGACCATCTCATTGTCGGACAGCTTGCCCGCCTACTGGGAGCGGCTCCAGAAGCCCCTGATCAGGATGGAGCAGAAAGGCCTCATGTCCGAGGAAAAGATGCAGCAGGAGGTCAGCGCGGAGATCGCCAAAGAGCTGCCGGAGGACGGGGAAGTCGTTCCCTCTCCATGGCGCAGGCAACCAGTCAGGCCGGTCATGGTTCCGCCGAATCTGGAAAAAGCGGAAGGATCGATCCGCTCCGGCCTCGGCGGGATGATCCGTGGTGTGTTAGGTCAGATCAACGGCTTGGCGCAAAACACCACACAAATAGTGATCGTCCTCGTGACCGTCTTTTTCGGTGTGATCTTCACCCTCATGAACCCGCGACCCATCTTCGGCGCGCTGTTTTCCGTGGTGCCCGAGCAGCACCATATGAAGACACTTGCGATCATGGTGCGCATTGCGAGGTTCGTGCCGCGCTGGGCCGGAGCTGAACTGATCAGCATGCTCACGATCGGTTCGCTTTTCTTTCTGCTGATGTGGCCCATCTTCGGATTCTCCGATGCGCTCATGCTGGGTCTGGTCGCGTTCCTGCTCGCGGTGATCCCTTTCCTGGGGCCGCTCCTCACCCTCATGCCCGCGCTGCTGCTGGCGATCGGCAAGGGCGGCATGACACCGGTATGGGTTCTGATGGCGTACGGCGCGGTACAGGCACTGGAGGGCAACGTGATCCTACCTATCGTCATGTCTCGCGGGATGAAGCTGCATCCCCTGGCAGTGATTTTTTCCATGCTGCTTTCGGTCGCGGTTTTCGGTGTGCTGGGCGTCCTCATCGCCGCGCCGTTGGTCGCCATCGCGGGCATCCTGCATGAGGAGATCTACAGGAAACGATTTCTGCCGTCGGTCTCGGACGAGGATCTGGATCGGCTCGCACGCGTGGCGCTTCTTGAGAAACGAACGGATGGGAGCCGGGCGAAGTAGGGTTATGCCCCATTGTTGCCAAATGTGGTGCGTGTATGGTTGGGAACCATGAACCTAATCATTATCCTACTCGTGCTTCTTCTCCTTTTCGGAGGCGGCGGTTTCTATGTCGGCGGCCCCATCTTCGGAGGCGGTGCGCTCGGGCTGATCCTTGTCATAGCCTTGATCGTCTATCTCACGGGCGGCTTTCGTCGGGGCGCTTGAGAGCGGGCTTGACCGGGGGTGAAAATGAACCCTGCGGATCTCGCAGGGCAGGCATGAGCCGGCAGGCCGGGAGAACCCCGGCTTCTGCCATCCCTCCCATCACCACCCATCACAATCCTGTGCCAGAGGATTTCCACGCACACCTGGTAGGCGCGTTCGGCATCGCGATTCCCCATGCGTTCGACCAGCTCTGTCAGCGGAGTATCGATCTCATACTGGACAGGTCCATGGTTCAGCGCAACCTTGAGAAAGTCATCATCCCGCCCCTCCGTAGGCGTGAACTGCGTATCATATCCCTCGCCTCCATTTCGGTGGTTTCGTTGCAATACGGGCAACGAAATCTCTCCCTGAAGATAATGGCGAAAGCGACCCGCAGCTTGTAGCTTCCCAGCAGCCGTCTGGCCTTGCGGTGTTTCACGCACCCCATGGGCGCGAGAACCGGCGTCCTGCACAACGGGCATCCCGCCTGTGAGGCCACGATCCACTGCGCGATGATCAGCGCGAAGCTGACGGCCACCAGGATCGACCCGAATACCATCAGGTGCTGGTCGTTGGCAAAGAACGACACCAGCAGCAGACTCCCGGCGGTGAGGATCAGCAGGCGGTTTCCCAACAGCAGCAGGCTGGCGAGCCGTAAACTGCGGACATCGGAAATGGAGCGGGGGCGGTGCATGGCATTGGAAAACACAGGTGTTTCGGAGCCTACCCGTGAAGGGAAGACGGCGGTGCCCGGAATCGGACGTCTCGGTAAACCGCGCGGGCGCGCCGGATCAATAGGTGCGCGTGGTTGTGGTTTCCGTCGAGCCGTACACGGTAGGGGCGACGTCGGAGGTGGTTGTCGTATGCGTGGACGATGCCGGGGTATCGACGAATGTGCAGCTCGTGAGAAGGCTGAGTGCGCCGAGTGCAAGGAGGCTGATGGTGGTGGATTTCATGGTGTTTCGGTATGGTTCGGTGGTTGCGTTGGCTTTTCCAACAGCCGCAGATTGGGCCATACCGCACGATGCCGCCATAGGGTGTAACCCTACGGGCTTGCCGCCAGAGCCATCCGTGTACGGAGGGGCCTTGAACCGTGGGCTTTTCCAGTAAGATAAGGAAGAACACCCCGTCCCCGGCTCGATTCCAGAGCACCTCTCACCCTTCAAAGGGCTTGCGGGCGCCGTGCCTCCCGGACAGAATCACCTTTCCCGGAGGCCAGAGCCGACGGGATCACCCGGCCAACCATGTCCAACGACCCCATCAAGCCCTTCCGGCTCCGCCTACTCTGCGAGATCCGCCTCACCGCCCCCGCATCACATATCTGGATTTCCGCTTGGTGGATGATCCGGTGTGATTCGAGAAAATTATCCAGCATCCTTGACGCCAAATTGCCTCATACATTACATTGACGACATGACCAGAACGCAAATCCAGCTTCCGGATCCCCTTTTCAAGCGACTCCGCAGCATCGCGAAGGCGAAGGACATCTCCCTCGCGGAGATCATCCGTCGCGAAATGGAAAAGTATGTGGAAACTTTTCCTGAGACTCTGGAGCCACGGAAGCCATGGAAGTTTCCGGTTTTACCTCGCGGCAGCGGAGGGCATAAGATCGATCCCGCCACCATCAACGTCGAGGCCGAGGCGATCGAGGAACGATTCAAATGGGACGAGCCGAAAAAATGTTAAGCGCCGACACCAATCTCTTTGTTTACGCGGCGGATCCGGATTCGCCTTATCAGGAATCCGCCATCCGTTTTTTCGAGGACTCGGCCGGCAGCGCGGGGGACTTTGTTCTATGCGAACTTGTGATGATCGAGATCTACATGCAGCTCAGAAACCCCGCCATATTCAGGAAGCCTTACACCCCGAAGGAGGCTTCGGAGTATTGCGGCAGATTGAGGCAGGACACAGGCTGGCGTCACATTGATTACGATCCCGCCGTTTCCCAAAAACTCTGGAAATGGGCGGCGACCGCCAAAACCGGGATCCGCGAAATCATCGACGCCCGCCTCGCCCTCACGCTCCGGCATCACGGAGTCACCCATTTCGCCACCGCGAACGTTAAGCATTTCCAAGGCTTCGGATTCACCGAAGTATGGAACCCGCTCCTCGCATAATCACTTTCCCCATGTCCAACGATTCCATCAAGCCCATCAACGTCGCCGACGAACTCTCGCAGTCGTTCCTCGAGTATTCGATGTCCGTCATCATTTCCCGGGCGCTGCCCGATGTCCGCGACGGCCTCAAGCCATCGCAGCGCCGCGTCCTTTTCGCGATGCGCCAGCTCGGCGTCACGCCTTCCAAGTCCCACGTGAAGTGCGCGAAGATCGTCGGTGAAACGATGGGTAACTACCACCCGCACGGCGATTCCTCCATCTACAGCACCCTCGTGAACATGGGGCAGCCGTGGTCGATGCGCGAGCTGATCGTCGATGGGCAGGGTAACTTCGGATCGGTCGAGGGCGACGCGGCCGCATCGATGCGATACACCGAGGCGCGCCTCCATCCGCTCGGCATGGCGATGATGGAAGACCTCGACAAGGACACGGTCGATTTCGTCCCGAACTACGACGGCACCCTCCAGGAGCCTTCCGTTCTCCCCTCCGCTTTCCCAAACTTTCTCGTCAACGGCGGCACCGGCATCGCCGTCGGCATGGCCACCAACCTCGCCCCGCACAACCTCGGCGAGGTGATCGATGGCATCTGCGCGATGATCAACGATCCGAAGATCGATCTCCCCGGTCTGATGCAATACATCAAGGGACCGGATTTCCCCGTGGCTTGCGAAATCCGCGGCATCCGCGGCATCCAGGATTATTTCAGCACCGGGCGCGGTTCCATGCGCCTGCGCGGAAAAGTGGAGATCGAGGAGAACGAGAACGGCAAGTCGATGATCATCATCCGCGAGGTGCCCTATGGCGTGAACCGCGCCGTGCTCCAGACACGCATCGCCGAGCTGGTGAATGAGAAAACCCTCACCGGCATCTCCGGAATGCGCGACCTCTCCGACGAGGAGACCCGCATCGAGATCGAGCTGAAACGCGACGCCCGCCCGCAAGTCGTCGTCGCACAGCTTTTCAAGCTCACCGCGCTGGAAACTTCTTTCAGCGTGAACATGCTGGCGATCCACCAGAACCGCCCGAAGCAGCTTTCCCTCAAGGAGGCGATCGACTGCTACATCGAGCACCGCCGCGAGGTCGTCATCCGACGCACCCGCTACCTGTTAGGAAAAGCGGAGGAACGCGCCGAGCTGCTGGAGGCCTATCTCCTCGCACTCGGACACCTCGACGATTTCATCAAGATCATCCGCGATTCGAAAAACCGCGACGAAGCCCGCGAGCGCCTCGCCGCCTATGATTTCTCCGCCGCGACCGCCGAAGGCCTCGGCATCCTGCTCCGCTCCCAGGCGGCGATACAGGGTGACAAATACGTTTTCTCCGAGCGCCAGGTCAACGCGATCCTCGAACTCCGCCTCTACCAGCTCACCGGCCTCGAGCGCGACAAGATCAAGGGCGAATACGACGGCATCCTCGTCGAGATCACCGATCTCATGGACATCCTCGCCCGCGAGGAACGCGTGCTCACCATCATCAAGGATGAGCTCCAGGCGATCAAAGCCAAGTATGCCTCCCCACGCAAGTGCCCCATCGTCGCGGAAGTCGGCGAGGTCGCGATGGAGGATCTCATCGCCAACGATGCGATGATCGTCACTCTCTCGCATCGCGGTTATATCAAGCGCACCCCGGCCACCGAATACCGCCTCCAGGGGCGCGGCGGGAAAGGCCTCAAAGGCATGGAAACGAAAGCCACCGCGAAGGACGTGGAGGATGATTTCGTCGAACATCTTTTCTCCGTCCAGGCACACGATTACCTGCTCTTCTTCACCAACACCGGCCGCCTCTACGTCGAGCGCGTCTACGAACTCCCGGAGGGCTCCCGCACCTCCGTCGGACGCAGCATCAAGAACGTTCTCGATCTCCAGCCGGATGAAAAAATCGCCGCTATGCTCCGCCTGGAGCGCACCGTCGATGAAAACGGCAACGACATCACCTTCCGCGAGGAAGCGGGCTTCGTGTTCTTCGCCACCCGCAGCGGGAAAGTGAAGAAGACAGCCGTCAACGAATTCCGCAACTACCGCAAAGCCGGTATCATCGCCATCATTCTTGAGGAACAGAATGAGCTTATCGGCTGCACCCTGACTTCCGGAAACAACGAGGTCATCCTCGTCACGCATGAGGGCATCAGCCTCCGTTTCTCTGAACAGGACACCCGCCCGCTGGGCCGCTCCTCGCAGGGCGTCATGGGCATCCGCCCGGTCGAGGGGGATTACGTCGTCGGCCTCGCGCTCGTCGAGCAGAACCACACGCTCCTCGTCGCCTCGGAGAACGGCCTAGGCAAGCGCACCGCCTTCGAGGAATACCGCCAGCAATCGCGCGGCGGCAAGGGCATCATCACCATGAAGGTCACGGAAAAGACCGGGCCGCTCGTCGGGGCGCTTTCCGTCGAGGAAACGCACGAACTCATGCTCATGACCTCCACCGGCCAGTCGATCCGCATCCGTGTCAACGAGATCCGCGAAACCGGCCGCAACGCCCAGGGCGTGAAACTCCTCACCCTCAAGCCCGGCGAGAAACTCCAGGACATCTCCCTCGTGATCCCGGATGGTGAGGATAGTGCATCTGCGGAAACATCCGAAACCGACCCGGAGCCCACCGAAGAATAAGGGCTGAAAAATAATTCTTGCGGGGCAAGTTCGAGTAGTGTTCATTTGAACTCGCTATGAACGAAACCACGCATCCTGAAACCACCAAGGCGTATTCCAACGGTTACGCGATCTACAAACCCAACCAGCGCGGCACCGGCGGTGTCGTCCGCTTCAACCTCAACGCGGAGAAAGGCGCGCTCTTTATCGAGGCCGCCGCTCAGAGCGGTGAGAAGCAGTTCGATTGGGACAGCAAAATCATCATGAAATGGGGGCTCTCCGACATCGGCGCGGCGCTCGCCACCCTTCAGGGCCGCCTGCCGCAGGCGAAGCTGTTCCACAAGACCGACAAGGCCAGCAGCGCCTTCGAACTCACCTTCCGCGAGGATCCCGAGCGCGCACCCTATTCGCTCATGATCTCCCGCCAGGAGGAGGCCGATAAATCCCTGCGCAAGGTCGCCATCCCGCTCACCCACGCCGAAGCGGCCATCCTCGAAACCGCCCTCCGAACGGCCACCGACCGCATCTTGGGCTGGTGATATTGCGCCGCAGGCTTTCGGACGGCTGGGATTCTTCATCCGCAGCTTTGCGTCTGACGCTCGCCTAACTAGCGTGGCTGGGATTTGCAGTCCCAGTCCGTCGCAGGGACATCCTGTCCCTGCGCCACCAATACCTTGCTTGTCACCTCTCACTTCTCCTACTCGATTTCTCAACGGTTGACGCTTTCCCGCCTCGACCGCAGTCCCTCCATAGACCCGTTCCCTCCGCACTCCGGTAACCTCCCACCATGAAACAATCCCCCAAATCCAGCATCGAAGTCCGGGGAACCATGGTGAATATCGTTTCACAAAACGATACGGACTACATCTGCCTGACCGACATCGCCCGTTTTCGGAATCCGGACGCTACCGACGACCTAATCCGGAACTGGCTCCGCAACCGCAACACCATCGAGTTTCTCGGGATCTGGGAACAGATCCACAATCCCGGTTTTAAACCCGTCGAATTCGACGGGTTTAAAATGCGAGCAGGACTGAACAGCTTCACTCTAACCCCCAAGCAGTGGAACGAGCGCACAAGTGCCATCGGCCTAATCTCCAAGGCCGGGCGCTACGGCGGCACCTACGCCCACAAGGACATCGCCTTCGAGTTCGCCTCCTGGATCTCGGTCGAGTTCAAACTCTACCTTATCAAGGAATTCCAGCGCCTCAAGGACGAGGAAAACGACCGCCTGAAGCTCGATTGGAACCTCCAGCGCACCCTCGCGAAGATCAACTACCGCATCCACACCGACGCCATCAAGGACTCCCTCATTCCGTCGTCCATCACCAAGGCGCAGGCTACAGTAGTCTATGCCAGCGAAGCGGATCTTCTCAACGTCGCCCTCTTCGGAAAGACCGCCAAACAATGGCGCGACACTCATCCCGATGCCGACGGCAAGATCCGCGATCACGCCCCGCTGGAGCAGCTCGTCGTCCTCACCAACCTCGAAAGCCTCAACTCCGTCCTCATCCGCCAAGGCCTGCCACAACCCGATCGTCTCGCCACCCTCAACGACATCGCCATCACCCAGATGAAAACCCTGCTCGCCGCAAACAGCCTCAAGCGACTCAAATAAAACCTGACATACCAGCGCATTTTCGCCCGCGCTCTTCAATACACCCCACAACCTCCATCCGCCCCAAAAAAATTTTCATTTTATCTATATTTTTATGTTGACGATCCGTAGACATCCATATTTCCTCGCGGCGCAACATACCACTTCGATGAAACGCATATCCGCCCCAACGATCAACCCGAGTTACCTGTCATGGACAGGTGCGGCGTTGGTGTCGATGTGCGGAGATCACCGCGAATCGCTCTCGCAGGGAGCCATCGATGGCTTTGATCCATGCCTCGCCGGAAGCCGGTTGCGACACGAGAGTGTCTAGAATCCCTTTTAGAAAAAGGACTTCAGCAGCCCCGCTTCCGCCACGGAACCGGGGCTTTTTTACGGTCTAATTTTCCGAACTGATTTTTCCACACGAACCACCACTTTCCGAATGCCCATTCAATCCACCGGTCATGAGCCGGTTACCAGCCACTCCTGATACGTTCCCTGCTTTTGTGCGGGTGATCTGAAATATATAGTTCATGCCCGAAAAACCATAACTTCGGGTCATGGCACCACTATGCTAATTTGATATGAATTACAATACGCTCCATCAGAAAAACGTCCTTGTCCTGAACCGGCACTGGCTGCCCGTTTCCGTAGTCACCCCTGCGGATGCGTTCTGCCACATGGTGGCGGGAACGGCCGACGGTCTGCGAATTTCTCCTGACTCCATGCTGATCCTAGCGTGGAAAGTCTGGAGGGAATTGCCGACCGAAGGAGTTGCTTGCATCGGCACGAAGGACGGCCCAGTGCGGATTCCCACGGTGATTGTTCTCACCCGCTACGGTGGTCTGCCGATGCACCGCCCGGGCTTCGGCTTCCGCGCACTCTGGGATCGGGACGGTGGTCGCTGCCAATACAGCGGCCGCAAGCTCGCCATCCACGAGGCGGACATCGACCATATCGTGCCGCGCTCGCGGGGCGGTGGGGATTCCTGGGAAAACTGCGTGATTTCCGATAGGACGATCAACCGCCGGAAGGGCGCGAAGACTCCCTCGGAAGCCAAGCTCCGCCTGATCCGGAACCCAACCGCGCCCCGGCCCGTGCCGGTCACGCACACCATCGAAAACACTTACCAGATCAACGACTGGAAACACTTCATCATGAAATGAACCTATGAAACTTCTCACCAACCAAGACCTGATCGATGCCGGATACGAACCGGGGCCGGTCTTCAAACAGCTCCATGCCCACATCGCTGGATACGAGGCGAAGGGTATCACCGATCCGAAATACGCACTCAAACTGTTGAAGCGCGATTGCGGGAAACCCGTGTCCCGGCTGAAGCGCCGCGCGGAACCCATCCCGTTTTCTGAAGCAATTTCCCCTGCCAACGCAGAGGAGGAAAAGAACGTGGAGAACGTGCGCAAACAGATGCGCGCCTTGCTCCGCACCCCTGTGCTTACTGCCGGAGTGATCCTGCCGGACGCTTGTCCTGTTTCTCCGCAAGAGGCAGAGATCCCGGTCGGCGCGGCGGTGGTCGCGGAAAATGCGATCATCCCCTCCGCCCACTCGGCGGACATCTGCTGCTCCATGTGGGCGACGTTCTACGAGAAACGTAGTAGCCTTGCCTCCGAGCTCGACGACCTGGTTTCCGTCACAAACTTCGGCCCCATCCCCCGCGCCCATGCGGATGCGGTGGAGGACGCGGTGACCAGCGAGGATGTCTGGGAGAATCCTTTCCTGAAAGGGCTGGAAAACCGCGCCCGGATGCACATGGCGGATCAGGGCGACGGCAATCATTTCGCCTACATCGGTGAGATGGAGGTGAAGCCCGACTTCCTCGCCGTGCTGCGCCTCACCGGCCACACGGATCTGGCGGAAAGCCTCGCGGCGAGCGTCGGGAAAACCCTTCGCGTGCTGGTGACGCACCACGGTTCGCGTGGCCTCGGCGCGCATCTTTTCAAGCGCGGCCAGATCGCGGCGGAAAAGCATACGGCGAAGGTTGCGGAGGAAATTCCGAAGGCTTCGGCGTGGCTCGATGCGAACTCGGACACGGGAGCCGACTACTGGCACGCGCTGCAATACATCGCGCGCTGGACGAAGGCGAACCACAGAGCGATCCACCGCCGTTTCCTCGAAAAGATCGCCGGAAGCGCGGTCGCGGAGCTGGGCAACGAGCACAACTTCGTCTGGAAACGCGGCGACCATTTCCACCACGGAAAAGGCGCGACCCCCGCGTGGAAAGACGAACTCGGCCGCCCGAAGCTCGGCCTGATCCCGCTGAACATGGCGGAGCCCATCCTGCTCGTGCTCGGTGCGGACAACGGGGATTTTCTCTCCTTCGCGCCGCACGGAGCCGGACGGAACATGTCGCGGACAGCGCTCATGCGGAAATTT
Organism: Akkermansiaceae bacterium; assembly: GCA_043747935.1. Lineage (GTDB taxonomy): Bacteria > Verrucomicrobiota > Verrucomicrobiia > Verrucomicrobiales > Akkermansiaceae > Luteolibacter. Next base: position 1,407 of record JAYTOE010000039.1, on the reverse strand, counting down.
CCCGAGGAGAAAGACCGTGAGCGCCAGCTTGCGGAATCAACCGATGGGATCGACGTGCGCTGGTTCTCCGGCGTGCCCGATCTCAGCGAAACACCCGTCGCTTACAAGAACGCGGCGGAGGTGAAGCGCCAGATCACGGCTTTCGGCCTGGCGGAAGTCATCGCCGAAATCCGACCGCTCGGCTGCATCATGGCGGGTCACATCGACCAACCATGGCGCTCGCGGAAGGATATCCTTTCCCCGAAACAGCTCCGCCAGATCGAGCACCGCGCCGAGCGGCGCAAGGTGAGGCAGGAGCTGGGGGAGTAATCCCACCGCAAAAGCAGAGGAAAACACCCTGCTTGCCTCATCTCCCCTCAGCCGGATAGGCTATCCGTGTGATGGATGAAAGGGTCAATGCTCTCCTTCCTCTCGCGGCGAAGATCGCCCGGGAGTAAGGGAACATTCCCGGACTGCCATTCGCCGAGATCGAACTCTCCGCGCAGGAGGCTCTTGCCAATGCCGCGCGTCTTTTCGATCCGGGAAAGGGCGACTTCACACCCTACGCCGCCCGCGCGATGCGCAATGCCTTGTGCGATCTTTACGAGCGGCAAAAGCGCCACCATCACCACCACGCATATGTCCTCGACGAACCCGTCGCCAGCGGCAGTGCAACCACCGCCGAAGCTCGCGTCCACGGCATTCCCTCGCCCGCCAGCCCTCCGGCCGATCACGCGGCCATCCACGAATCCCGCGAACGTCTCGAAATCGCCATGAGCGGCCTTTTCCCGCGTCTCCGCGTTGTGGCGAAAGGCATCCGTGACGGGAAAAGCTACAGCGAAATCGGTAGCTCACTCGGCATTTCGAAACAGGCCGCACACAAGCTCGCCGGTGCCGCCATCGCCGCTCTTCGTGAGAAACACGAATCCATGGGCTTTTCGGTTGTCGATACCTTCGGTCTCCTGAAAAGTAGCTGCGGCGTCTCGCCGCAGGCCGTTCTGGAGGCGTCCCGCCTCCAGTCCCACTCCCCCCAGGTTGACGATTTTTCCTCCCAACCGTAATCACCCAACAGAACTCCCCATGTTCGCCGTCCACCTCCATGTCCGCAGCTCAGATGGCACCTCGAAGTCCTTCACCCTTTCCGAGCACGATACCTTTCTGCTTGGCCGCATGGACGATTGCCACCTGTGCGTCCCGGGCGATCCGCAGGTTTCCCGCCATCATTTCCTGCTGGAGGTCTGCCCGCCCAAGGCCGCACTCCGTGATCTCGGCAGCTTGAACGGCACCCACCTGAACTTTCCGAAACCCGTCTCCGATGTCTGGAGCTTCGCCGCCTCCCTCTACCAGCTCCTCACCGGGAAATTCCCCTACCGCTTCGATCCCAAGCGCGACCCCATCGACATCATCCTCAACGAAAACCCCGTCCCC